>JAUMXD010000144.1 GCA_030529305.1 Allobrachymonas sp. | reverse complement strand
TGCAGGCTTTTGGGCCTACTGTGGTCAAGTTTTGGTCAAGATGCGCCTCTGTTCAAATAAGAACAAAAAATGGGCCGCCGCTTGGGGTATCATGCGCCTGCTTCCGCGAAAAAGCGGGGCCGGGTGTGGAAGCCCGTGGCAATTCGCGGCCAAAGCCGCAACCGCATGCCGTGCGGCTTTTTTGCTTGCGCTCCAGTTATGGTGGCGCTGGCGGGAGGCCGCAAGGCCGCCGGTTTCGCTCCGCGAGTTGCCCGGTACTTCCACACCCGTCAGCGCTGCCGCCCAATGTGGAAGTTGGTCGGCAGAGTTCAACTTGCAACTCTGGAGGCCAACATGGCTCACACCGCACTCGTGCCCGTCTTTTCGGGCCGCATCCAAAACACCTCCGTACAACTCTGCGACGCTCGCGCCCTGCACACCTTCATGCAAGTGCGCCGCGACTTCAGCAACTGGATCAAGGGCCGCATCGCCAAATTCGGTTTCGCGCAAGGTGTCGATTACCTGCTGCAAATTGGTTCGCCCGATTTGGCGAACCAAACTCGCGGCGGCAACAAGAAGGAAACGATCGACTACCACCTGACGCTGGACATGGCAAAGGAACTGGCGATGGTAGAAAACAACGCCAAGGGCCGCGAAGTGCGACGCTACTTCATCGAATGCGAGCGCCGCGCCCATCAGCCCACCACCATCACCCCCGCCCAGCAACAGCACCTCAAGGAATTGGTCGATCTTGTAGTCGAATCAGGCAAGCAAAAAAGCCACGCCGAAACCTGGGCGCGCCTGCACCGCAAGTTCGGCGTGCCCCGCTACACCGAGTTGCCCGCTGCACAATTTCACAGCGCCTGCCTCTACCTCAAGAGCAAGATCGACCAACCAGCCATCGCCACTCTGATCCGCAAGCACCTACCCGCCCAGATTGAGGCGCTCGACCTCACCGGCGGCCCGGCCGCGCAAGCGGCGCACGAAGCGGCCATGCAGTACATCGACAACCTGCGCAACGGCCAGCAAACCCGCTGGGACTTGCCCCCTGAAGTGCTGCAAGGGCTGATCGCCGACGCGCTGATGGGCCAGCGCCTTCTCGTCAGCTTCGGCTACCGCCAGGGCCTGAGCATCAAGCCCATCGCCCGCGACGCTTACATACTGCCCGCCTCCCAATGGGCCAAGGCCATTGAATCGGGCGACGCACACCTCACGCCCCAAGAGCTGGCTGAGCTCAACTGCGTCACCAGCGCCAAGATCAACCGCAGCTACCTGCTGATGCACAGCCAGCGCCAGGCCCAACCGCCCGCGCTGGCCTGATTGGCTGGCTCCATCAGCGGATCGGGGGCTGCGCTGGTGCTCGCAACACCAGTGCAGTCGCCCGTCTTTTTTGCCCGGCCGCTGTCAATGTCCGGGGAAATAGATATCGAGCTTGAGCTCGGCGACTTGTTCGCCGCCGCAATGGGCCCAGGCCGTGAGGCTGAACGTCATCTCCGTGCCGTCGTATGTGACCTCGTTGCCGACCACCTGCAACACGTTGCCCCAGGTGCTCACTGCAATAGAGCAATTTCGATTTAATTCACTACATATCCAGCTGATCTGAAGTAATTGGCA
>JAUMXD010000029.1 GCA_030529305.1 Allobrachymonas sp. | reverse complement strand
GCAAACAGCGCGCCCACGCCGCACACGGCATTGCCCAGCGTGAACCAATCCGCCAAGTGAAAGCTGCGGATCATCGAAAACAGTTTGGGTTTGTTGGAGCTGGCCTGCTGACTCATAGGGCGCATTATCGCGCTGCGCTTGTTACGACTTGAGGTTGGCGATGGCTGATTCTTTGATCTGCAAACGCCGCTGCCCATCACACAAGCGCGCGCCCAACCAGCAGCAGACGCTGCACGCAAGCCTTGCCGCACTGGCCCTAAAGGCGCATCTTTCCATGCAGCCTGCACGCAAGGCGTTGTTTGCAGCGTGTTGGAGCAATGAATCGTTGATCAGTTGCTGCTTCGTCCTCAGCCACGCTGGGCAACGGCTTTTTCCAGCGCGTCGATAAACACCCCGGCCACGTTAAAGCCAGCCTGGTCGTTGATTTCCTGAAAGCAGGTCGGGCTGGTGACGTTGATTTCGGTCACCTTGCTGCCGATGATGTCCAGCCCAATCAACAGCAGCCCGCGCGGCGCCAGCACACGGCCAATTTCGCTGGCCGTTTGGCGATCCACATCGTTCAAAGGCTGGGCCACGCCCAAGCCGCCTGCGGCCAGGTTGCCGCGCACCTCGCCGCCTTGCGGAATGCGTGCCAGGCAATACGGCACCGGCTCGCCGTTGATGATGAGCACGCGCTTGTCGCCCTGGGCGATTTCGGGCAGAAACTTTTGCACCATCACGGTGTTGCGGCCCCCTTCGTTGAGGGTGTCGATGATGCTGCCCAGGTTCAAGCCGTCTTCTTTCACGCGGAAGATGCCCATGCCGCCCATGCCATCCAGCGGCTTGCAGATGATGTCGCGGTGCTCGGCATGAAAAGCGCGAATGTCTTGCGCGCTGCGCGTCACGAGCGTGGGCGCAATGTGCTGGGCAAATTCCAGAATGGCGAGTTTTTCGGGGTGCCTGCGCAGGGCGCACGGCGAGTTGAACACCTGGGCCCCTTCGCGCTCGGCCTGCGAGAGCAGATGGGTGGCGTAGATGTATTCGGCGTCAAAAGGCGGGTCTTTGCGCATCAGCACGGCATCGAAGTCGCACAGGTTTTGCCGCTGCGCACTGGTTTGCTCGAACCAATTCGGCTTTTGCCCAGTGAGCGTGATGGTGCGCACCTCGGCACTCACGCGATCGCCCTGCGCCCAGCGCAAATGCCTCGGCTCGCAGGCATGGATGCTGTGCCCGCGCGATTGCGCCTCGCGCATCATGGCAAAAGTGCTGTCTTTGTAAATGGCAAATGATTCCAGCGGATCGGCAACAAACAAAAGCTTCATGAGCAAACAAGCCCTTTCTATCGGCTATGGGCAAACATGTGGAAACGGATGATGGCAGTGTCATGCCCCAAGCAGTGGCTGGCTGCTAATCCCTGGCGCATTCACCCGCCGCGTAAAAACAGATGCAGCAAGTGTAGAGGCGTTTGCTAGGCGCTGCGTGCGGCAAGCCGAGCATCCCCATTCAGAGCCTTGCCACTTGCCAAACAAGCAGCCGCCCTTGAAACGACAACTTGCCGTCAATCAACACATCAACTCAATGTCTTTGATAGGTTCTGCCAGCAGGCACTCGGCACATTGAAAGCGGCGCCCCCTGTTCAACGACATCAAACACCGCAAAGCATGGCAGCCAACAAAAACGGGGCGTGCGCTGCATGCCCCGTTCTTTAACTACCGCTTCTGCTGCTGCAACAGCTTGCGGCCAGCAATGCCGCCAGCCTGTGCTTACAGCCGCTTCACATATTGGCAATCATGGCCTGCCCAAAGCCCGAGCAGCTCACTTGCGTGGCGCCTTCCATCAGGCGGGCAAAGTCATACGTCACCTGCTTGCTGGCAATGGTTTTTTGCATGCTGCTGATGATGAGGTCGGCCGCTTCCGTCCAGCCCATGTGGCGCAGCATCATCTCGGCACTCAGGATTTCGCTGCCAGGGTTCACGTAATCCTTGCCCGCATATTTGGGCGCGGTGCCGTGCGTGGCCTCAAACATGGCCACCGAATCCGACAAATTGGCCCCCGGCGCAATGCCAATGCCGCCCACCTGCGCGGCCAGCGCATCGCTGATGTAGTCGCCGTTCAGGTTCAGCGTGGCAATCACGCTGTACTCGGCCGGGCGCAGCAGAATCTGCTGCAAAAAGGCGTCGGCAATGCTGTCTTTGATGATGATCTCTTGGCCCGTTTTGGGGTTTTTGAAGCTGCACCACGGGCCGCCGTCAATTTCCACCGCACCAAATTCCTTTTTAGCCAAAGCATAGCCCCAATCGCGAAAGCCCCCTTCGGTGAACTTCATGATGTTGCCCTTGTGCACGAGCGTGACGCTGGGCTTGTCGTTGTCGATGGCGTATTGGATGGCCTTGCGCACCAGGCGCTCCGTGCCTTCGCGCGAGACGGGCTTGACGCCGATGCCCGATGTTTCAGGGAAGCGGATTTTGCTCACGCCCATTTCGTCGATCAAAAAACGGATCACCTTGCGCGCCTGCTCGCTCTCGGCCTCCCACTCCACACCGGCGTAGATGTCTTCGCTGTTCTCGCGGAAGATCACCATGTTCACCTTCTGCGGCTCTTTCACGGGCGAGGGCACGCCTTCAAAATACTGAATCGGGCGCAGGCACACGTACAAATCCAGCTGCTGGCGCAAAGCCACGTTCAGGCTGCGAATGCCGCCGCCCACGGGCGTGGTGAGCGGCCCTTTGATCGAAACGACGTACTCTTTCAGCACATCCAGCGTCTCATCAGGCAGCCACACATCGGGGCCATACACCTGGGTGGATTTTTCACCAGCGTACACCTCCATCCAATGGATCTTGCGCTGGCCGCCATAGGCTTTGGCAACCGCTGCATCCACCACTTTAAGCATCACGGGCGTGATGTCCATGCCTGTGCCATCGCCTTCGATGTAGGGGATGATGGGCTGATCCGGCACATTCAAGGAATGATCGGCATTGACCGTGATTTTTTCGCCTGCAGTTGGAATGTGGATGTGCTGATACATGGTTTGTCTGCCTTTGATGTGAGCCCCCGAGGGGTTTGCCGAATTGAACTGACCAAACCGAACGATTTTAAAGACAAACCCTGTGCGCCTTGTGCTATCACCTTTTGCTCCGTAACCCAAAAGAACGCCTCACGGCAATAAACAGCAGAATTTGCTACAACATCCTTCAATCGCAACACAAACATCCTCACGGCCTCCGCCCCCCACGCGCCGAACAAAAGCCCTTGCGCCGCCAGCGGGATTTTCAGCGTGTCGCCCAACCACAACAATCACAAGAAAAATAATTAAGAACTCATCTCATCTTCTTCGGGTCAGCCAATTTCTCTCTATGATCCCATCCAGTTTTCATCACATGAAATGATGAAGATGGAGTTGACAGCAAACAAGCAAGCGCATGGGCGGGCAGCTCAGCACAAACCCTAACACTGCTTTTCAAATCCAAAGTCAGAAAAAAACAGGCTTTGCTCAAGCAATATGAACACCCACTTCAACGAAGACAAGTCTCTCTGCAGCAATCAAATAAAAGAAAAAATCGTCGATTACTGGACGGAAAGAACCAGCAGTTTTTCTGATTTGCGCGTGAAAGAGCTGGAGTCCGAAAAAAGCGATTTGTGGATGGCGGAAATTGCCAAGTACCTGCCTACTCACAAAAACCTGAATATTCTCGACCTGGGCACTGGCACGGGTTTTTTCTGTTTTCTGCTGGGCCAACTGGGTCACAACACGACAGGCATCGACCTGACAGAAAGCATGATCGACAAAGCACGCGAATTGTCGAAAAAACTGCAAATCCGGGCCGATTTTCACGTCATGGACGCAGAAAGCCCCAGCTTTGCCGATGGCAGTTTTGATGTGCTGATTTCCAGAAACCTCACCTGGACCTTGCCCAATCTGGAAAAAGCTTATGGCAATTGGCACCGCTTGCTCAAACCCGGCGGTTTGCTCATCAATTTCGATGCGGATTATCACCACCAGCAGCCCGATACGCAGTTGCCGGCCAATCATTCGCACAAAACCATGTCTCAAGAGCTGGTGGCCAAGCACGAGAGAATCATGCAGGAACTGAGCACAGCCCAAGCCCCCAAACGGCCCGCCTGGGACAAAGAGCTGTTGGAAAAAGCGGGGTTCAAAAACATAGAAATCGACCCATCGCCATGGGAAAGAATCTATGCCGTAAAAGATGAGCTTTACAACCCCGTTCCCATTTTTTGCATCACCGCTAGGGCTTGAATCCATTCAAGCGCGCCTTGCATAAACCCAAACGCTGCATCAACGGCTCATCATGAAACGATACATCATCAAAAGGCTTTTGCATTTGGTGCCGATTTTGCTGGGCATCACGTTTTTGTCTTTTTCCATGATGCATATTGCGGGCAGCGATGTGATCGTGCAAAAGTACGACAACGCGGGAATCACCGTTGCCCAGGACATTATCGATGCCGAGCGCGCCAAGCTCGGTTTGGATAAACCTTTTCTGGCCCAGTATTTGGAATGGCTGGGCAAAATCGCCAAAGGCGATATGGGCACCAGCTTCGTCAGCGGCAAAAACGTGTTTGATTCCTTCATTGTCAAACTGCCCGCCACGCTGCTGCTAACCACTGCCTCGATTTTCTTGACCATTGTCATATCGATTCCGCTAGGCATTATTGCGGCCATCAATAAGAACAATTACATCGACTATGCCATTCGCGGCTTCAGTTTCATCGGCAACAGCATGCCAAACTTTTTCATCTCTCTGGTACTGATGTATTTCATTTCCATCAAACTGGGGCTGCTGCCGGTTATCAGCACCAGCATCAGCCTCAAAAGCGTCATGCTGCCTTCATTGACCTTGGCCATTGCCATGTCGTCCAAATACTTGCGGCAGGTTCGCGCCACCGTATTGGAAGAATTGAGCAAAGGTTACATCGTTGGTGAAAAAGCAAGAGGCATTCGATTTCACACAACCCTGTTCAAAAGCGTTCTGCGCGTTTCGCTGATCACGATCGTGACGCTGCTGGCCCTGTCCATCGGCAGCCTGCTGGGCGGCACAGCCATTGTGGAATCCATCTTCATGTGGGATGGCGTGGGCAAACTCGCTGTTGATTCCATCAATATGCGCGACTACCCCATGATTCAGGCCTACGTCATGTGGATGGCTTTCATTTACGTGAGCATTAACCTGATCACGGATATTTTGTACAGCTATCTGGACCCCCGGATTCGTTATACCAATTAAGGGGCAATCTGCATGAAAGAAAATACGATCGCCCTCCTGCCAGCCACCAAGCCCAAAAAACACAACTCTGCCAGGATCAAGTTCTATATTTTTCTGGCATTGGGCGTGGCCTTGATTCTGACAGGCCTGTTTGCGGAGCATCTGGCTCCCTATGACCCCTATCTTCAAGATCACGGCAAGGCGCTTCTATCGCCCAGCCTTGAGCATCCATTTGGTACGGATCGTTATGGCCGCGATTTGTTTTCGCGGGTGATTGCTGGCGCGCGCACCAGCATTTTGTCAACACTCGCACTCGTATTGATCGTATCCTGCTTCGGCACCATTCTGGGTATTTGTTCGGCCTATTTGGGCAATGTGTTCGACAGCATCATCATGCGCATATCGGATATTTGCCTGGCTTTTCCGGGGCTGGTTTTTTCAATGGCCATTGCCGCTGTTTTGCAAGGCGGCGTGCATAACGCGATTATCGCTCTGGCCGCCATCAGCTGGCCGAAATATTCCCGCATTGCCCGTGGGTTGACGCTCACCATCAAGAATTCAGATTTCATCATGGCCTCACAACTGGCAGGCAGTTCGGTTTTCAAAATCATCCTCGTGCATATTCTGCCCAATATCATCGGGCCGCTCATGGTCACGGCCGTGGCCGATATTGGCACGATGATGATGGAAATTGCGGCTCTGTCCTTCCTCGGCCTGGGTGCCAAGCCGCCAATTGCCGAATGGGGCAGCATGATGAGTTCTGGACGCAGCATGTTGCAAACCTATCCGTGGGTGGTTTTGTCCCCCGGTTTTGCCATTTTCATTTCCGTTGTGATTTTCAATTTGTTAGGTGATGCGGCAAGGGATTATTTTGATCCCCAAAATAAACCTTCCGCATAAAAAAGGAGAAAAGAGAGTGATGAAAAAACCATTGACCATTGCGTCAGCCCTGTTTTTATCCATCGGCCTGTTGGCCGGCTGCTCAAAAACAGGCAATGAGCCAACTTCGGCTCAGCAAACAGCGCAAACCACCAGCAGCCAACCGAAGAAATTCGTTTTTGGCGACACCACCTTCAACGTGGAAAGTGGCGAGCCCAACATCAATCCGCACTACGAAAACAGCGGCTGGGCGGCCATGCGTTATGGCGTGGGCGAAGCCATGTTCAAATATTCTGAAAAAATGGAAATCGAACACTGGCTGGCCGAAAGCCATGAACTGGTGAACGAGAAAACCTGGAAAATCAAACTGCGCGACAACATCACGTTCACCAGCGGCCGCAAGCTGGACGCGCAGGCCGCCAAAGAAAGCCTGGAAGCCCTGGTCAAAGCCCACGCGCGCGCTGCCGGTAATTTGAAGATCGATTCCATCACGGCAGAAGGCCAAACCCTGACCATCGTCACCAAAGAGCCCGTGCCTTCTCTGCCCAACTATCTAGCCGACCCCTATGCCGCGCTCATCGACATGCAGGCTGGCATTACACCTGAGGGCATCGTCAGCGCAACCGGCCCGTACAAAGCGGTTTCTCTGGTTTCCGACGAAAAAGTCGAACTGGTGAAAAACGACAATTACTGGAACGGCAAGCCCAAAATCGACAACATCACCGTTCGCACCATCAGCGACGGCGACACCATGACCTTGGCTTTGCAATCCGGTGAAATTGATGCGGCCTACGGCATGCCTTATGCCAGCTACCCGCTGTTCCAGAACGACAAGTACAAATTCACCAGCACGCCAACCAGCCGCGCCTTCTTCTTGTGGATGAACTTCAAAGACGCCACGATTCAAGACCCGGCCGTCAGAAAAGCCATTGCCATGGGGCTCAACAAAGAGGTCTTTGTCAGCAATCTGCTCAAAGGCAATGGCTACCCTGCGGCAGGCGTCTTCCCCGACAGCTTCCCGTTCGGTGGCGAGAAGGCCGTTTCGACAGAAAAATACGATCCCGAAGCCGCCCAGAAACTGCTGGAAGAAGCCGGCTGGAAAGACAGCAACGGCGACGGCATCCGCGAGAAAAACGGCAAACCGCTGGTGATTCGCTGGCTCACCTACCCCAACCGCCAGGAACTGCCTTTGCTGGCCGAGTTTGCCCAGGCCGAGCTGAAAAAGCTGGGCATGAAGGTGGACATCAACAACACGGCTGATCACAACAAGATCATCACCGACACCAACGCCTGGAACGTTTATGCCAGCGCCATGATTACTGCGCCCACGGGTGACCCGGAATATTTCTTCACCTATGCCACGCTGGGTAGCTCCACCAACAACAAGGGGCACTATCGCGGCGACAAGCTCGAAGAATTGGCCAAGAAAATATCGGCCAGCTTCGATCGCAAAGAGCGCGAACAATTGGCCGTGCAAATGCAACAAGCCATTCTGGATGACAACGCCTATGTGTTTGTTTCGCACCTGCGCATGAGCATGATCCACAAGGCCAATGTGAGCGGCCTGAAAGCCCACCCGTCTGATTTCTATGAAATCAACGTGGATCTGGACGTCAATTAATACATGAAACCTTGCTCGCAGAGGAAAGCGTTGTGACTCAGTTTTTTTCTTTTGATTCAGTTCATATTGAATACAACGGAACCCCCACTTTGCACAACGTCAGCTTTTCTCTGCGAGAAGGCGAAATACTGGGCATCATTGGTGAATCCGGCTCGGGCAAAAGCACGATCATCAAGGCCATCATCAATATTCTGGGCAACAATGCGCGCATCACCCAGGGCAAGATCTGCTTCAATGGCACGGATCTGCTGGAATTGAATCCGCAGAAAATGCGCCAGATTTGCGGCCCCCAAATCGGCATGATTTTTCAGGATTGCCGCTCTGCCCTGTGCCCTGTTCGATCCATCGGCAGCCAGATATACGATACCTTTTCTGCCCATACGGATATATCGAAAAGCGAATCCAACCAAAGGGCGCTGGAACTGTTTCAAAAATTCGGCTTCAAAGATGGCCAAAGAATTCTCAACAGCTACCCTTTCGAATTATCAGGCGGCATGATTCAGCGCGTTGGCATTGCCATGGCCATGCTGCTGAATCCGTCGCTGATTTTGGCCGACGAGCCTACCAGCGCGCTGGATGTTTCTGTGCAAAAACAAATCCTCAACGAAATACAGTTCGTCAGAAACACCTACAACACCGCCGTGATATTGGTCAGCCACAATATCGGCGTGATCAAGACCCTGGCGGATTCCGTCATGGTTTTGAAAAACGGCCACATCGTTGAATATGGCGCCACCCAAGAAATATTCGACAATCCGCAGCAAGACTACACCAAAGAGCTGATTGCCGCAGCGCCCGTATTGCGGAGGAATTGATGAAGCCCCTACTGGAAGTCAAGAACATTTCAAAAACATTCCGCCGTTACGGTCAGGCCGATTTTCTTGCGCTGGATGACATCAGCTTTTCGCTTTATCCCGGAGAAACACTCGGCATCGTCGGCGAATCCGGCTCAGGCAAAAGCACGGTGGCCAAATCCGTTATCCGCCTGCTGGATGTGAGCGAAGGGCAGATCTTTTTGAACGGGGAAGAAATCACCCATGCGAAAGGCCAAGAGAAGCGCAAGCTGTATCAAAGCATTCAAATGGTTTTTCAGTACCCCTTCAACTCTTTCGACCCCCGGCGCACCCTGGGGCATGGCATCAGCGAAAGCTTGATCAACCTGGGCTTCAGCAAATCCCAGGCCAGCGCCAAAACGGCAGAGCTGCTGCAGCAATGCGGCCTGGATGCGAGCTTTGCGCGCCGTTACCCTTTTGAAGTGAGCGGTGGGCAATGCCAGCGCGCCGGCATTGCGCGTGCGTTGGCCATTGAACCCCGAATCCTGATTTGCGATGAGGCCACCAGCGCTTTGGACGTGACGATTCAAGCGCAAATCATCGCCCTGCTGAGAAAAATAAAACAGGAAAAGGGCATGTCCTATTTATTCATCTGCCACGACTTGGCGCTTGTTCAGTCTTTTTGCGACAGGGTCTTGGTGATGAGTGAGGGCAAAATCGTTGAAGCAGGCACGCCTGATGAGGTCATCATGTCTCCAAAGACTGACTACACCAAACAATTGATTGATGCCGTTTTGTAAATTCGCTTCAGATCAAATTTCCATAAAAAAAGCCACCTGTTTGTTAGGTGGCTTTTTCATGCGCTTTTGATGCCAGACTTTGTCTGGCCAATTCAAACTTATCGCACAGGGTTGCAATTTTTGTAAAGCAGCTGGTTGTTGGGCGAAGTCACGATCAGGCCGCCTTCGGTGCGATAGTTGTTGCTATCGATGTAGCCAGCGCTCAAGCGATAGCCTTGGCCCGTGAAAACGGTATCCACATCGTTAGAAACATTCTGGTTGTAGCTCAGCGTGCGGTTTCTGCCCTGAATGGTAGCAGTTGCACGCGTGGGGATGCCAGCCGAGTTGAACTGATAGCGCACGTTCAAGCGGCGGTTGTTCTGGCAAACATAAGCCACGCTGTTGCTCTGTTTGGCGCTGCTGTGGCGATCTGCCCCATGGTCGTGCGTGGCACGGCTACTCTTGGGGCTGCAGCTTTTGAACAGGATTTCGCCACTGGGCGCATTGATGTTGATGCTGTTGGTCTGGTAGTTGTTCACGTCCAGATAGCCCGAGCTCAAGCGATAGCCACGGCTGTCTTTCATGAATGTATCCACATTGTCGGAGCTGTTCATGTCATAGCGCATGACGCGGTTGGCACCCTTAAGCACCGCTTGCGCAGTGGTGGGGATGCCAGCGGAGTTGAACTGGTAACGCACATTCACCGATTTGCCGTTTTGGCAGGCATAAGAAACGGTGCCGCCAGCAGCCAGTGCCGGGCTGGCAAAACCCCATGCCGCAGCCAACAGCGCCACGCCCGAACCCACTTTCCATGCATTCAATTTCATCTTGTTTTCCTTTCAAAAAAAGCCCGGGTATCGCCCAAGCACGAAGCGCGCATGATGGCAGACTCTGCCGCCCCCAACAAGCCAAGTGTTTCTGAAACAGCCCTTTTTTACAAACACTCACAAGGCAAACGTGAGCTTGTGCACAAACCCCATCATTTCCTACCTTGGGCACTACGTGGTTTGCTGTGTTGAACGGCTTGCTTTGCCCTGGCTGAGCTTGGCCTCAGAGACTGTTGATCAGCTGAATACGCGGCTCTTTTCAAAGGCAAGGCAAAGGAATGAATGGAGCGCTCGCGCCCCAAACCATATCTAGTTTCACCACACCAGGCCTCAACCAAGCCTCGGAAACTCACCCTTTGCTTAGCGCTTTGCCCTTGATTGGTACTTTTGCCGACCCTTGATCAACGTTATGCCGCCCTTGAACGGCAGCACGCCCTCACAAACCCAGTTCATCGCACAGGGCTTTGGCGCGCGCCTGCACATCGGCATCCATCACGATGGGGCGGCCCCATTCGCGCTGCGTTTCGCCCGGCCATTTGTTGGTGGCGTCCAGCCCCATTTTGCTGCCCAGGCCGCTCACGGGCGAGGCAAAGTCCAGGTAATCGATCGGCGTGTGCTCCATGATGACAGTGTCGCGCGCGGGGTCCATGCGCGTGCTCATGGCCCAAACCACGTCGCCCCAGTCGCGCGCGTTCACATCTTCATCCACCACCACGATGAACTTGGTGTACATGAACTGGCGCAAAAAGCTCCACACACCCATCATCACGCGCCGCGCGTGGCCCGCATATTCCTTGCGGATTTGCACCACGGCCATGCGGTAGCTGCAGGCTTCGGGCGGTAGGTAAAAGTCGGTGATCTCGGGGTACTGTTGCTGCAGCAAGGGCACGAACAATTCGTTCATCGCCACGCCCAGCACAGCCGGTTCGTCCAGCGGCTTGCCGGTGTAAGTGGAGTGGTAAATCGGCTGGCGGCGCAGCGTGATGCGATCGACGGTGAGCACGGGAAATTCCGCCTGCTCGTTGTAGTAGCCTGTGTGGTCGCCAAAGGGGCCTTCCAGCGCGTGGGCGTAGCCGCTGGGGTGGTTCGCATCGGGCTGGATGTGGCCCTCCAGCACCATTTCAGCGTGCGCGGGCACATGCAATGGCACGCCCAGAGCCGGTGCAATGTCCGTGCGGTGACCGCGCAGTAGGCCGGCGAATTGGTATTCAGACAAGGTATCGGGCACAGGCGTGACCGCCCCCAGCATGGTGGCGGGGTCTGCGCCAATGGCCACCGCGATGGGAAAAGGCTGCCCAGGGTGCATCAGCGCGTGATCGCGAAAATCCAGCGCGCCACCGCGATGCGGCAACCAGCGCATGATGAGCTGATTGTGTGAAAGCAATTGCTGCCGGTAGATGCCCAGGTTTTGCCGCTTTTTGCGCGGGCCGCGCGTAATGACCAGCCCCCAGGTGATGAGCGGCGCCACATCGCCCGGCCAGCAGTGCTGAATGGGCAGGCGGTGCAGGTCCACATCAGCCCCTTCCCACACCTGCTCTTGGCAAGGCGCGCTGCGCACGGTGTGCGGCGACATTTGCCACAGTTTTTTGAGCAGGCCGCCCATGCCCAGCACATCGCGCATGCTGCCGGGTGCGGGCGGCGCTTTCAACGTTGCCAGCACCCGGCCCAGTTCGCGCAGGTTTTGCAAATCGGCCATGCCCATGGCTTGCGCCACGCGCTGGGTGGTGCCAAACAGATTGCCCAGCACCGGCATGCTGTGCCCGGCCACCTGCTCGAACAACAAGGCTGGCCCCTGGTGGCGCAACACATGGTCGCACACGGCTGTCATCTCCAGCACGGGAGAAACGCTTTGTGCCACGCGCTGCAATTGGCCCGCCGCTTCGAGCTGAGCCATGAATTCACGCAAATCTTTGTAGGCCATGTTGATGCTGGATAGAAGCTGGGTTATGGCTTGGCCGACGCCGCCACGGCAGAGGCTGCGTGCTCTGCTGGCGACGCAGAAATTGCGGGCGCACGCTGCGCGGTCAGCCCCTGCCATTGCCAAGCGGCTGCGTCAGGTGCAGGTGCCTCGTCAGCCGCACCCAATGCACCCGCCCCCAGCCCCAGCAGATGCAGCACACGCTGGGCAGTGTGCAGTGTCGCTTCTTGCAGGGTTTGCGGCTGGCGGTAATACGCTGGTACGGGCGGAAAGATGATGCCGCCCATTTCCGTCACGGCCAGCATATTGCGAAGGTGCGCCAGGTTCAGCGGCGCTTCGCGCGCCAACAGCACCAGCGGGCGGCGTTCTTTCAGCGTCACGTCTGCCGCGCGGGTGAGCAGGTTATCGGCCAGGCCGTGCGCCACCGCCGCGAGGCTGCGCATGGAGCAAGGCGCGATCACCATGCCGCCCGTGACGAAGGAGCCACTGGCAATGGCCGCGCCAATTTCAGCGCAACCGTAGTGGCGGTGCGCCAAGGCGATGAGCTCTTGTCGGCTCAGATCCGTTTCGTGTCGCAGGGTGAGCCAGCCTGCGTCTGACACGACCAGATGACTTTCCACTCCTGGCAGATCGCGCAGCAGGCGCAGCAACTGCACACCCAGCAGGGCGCCGCTGGCACCGGTGATGCCCACCACAATGCGGCGCGGCTGACCCTGCACTGGCATGTGTGCTGATTGCAGTGCCTGGAGAGTTTCGGGATGCGGCTGGGGCGTGATGACGGCCATATTCATGCGCGGCCCTTTACGGTTGCGGTTCGCGGCCGCGTGGTTTGGGGCCAAAAGGTTTGCCCCCAAACGGCCCTGCTGGCAAAAGCGACCAGGCCGATGACAGCAGCGGCAGAGCCTGCCACAAGCTGTTTGCCACCGCGCGCGGCGCAGGCAGGCGCCAGTGGCGGGGGTCAAACACGGGCAAGTCGATGGCGTCGATCATGTTCTTTACCATCAGGCCCAGTTCGGTGTCGCCTTCCATCACCAAACGGCGGGCAAAGAACAAGGTGTCGGGGTCTTGCTCACGCCGCGCCAGCGCCCAAAAATCGGCGGCTGTGGCGGCAATGGTCAAATCAGGTGTTTTCAAGTCAGGTGTCTGATTGGCCTGGTCGGTGTAGAGCGTAAAGGCTTGCCCGTTCCAGCACACATCAAAAGCCAGGCGCGCATCACGCACCTGCACGCGCAAGTGGCGCTGGCGCAGCGCCTCGCCCACATCGGCCGGAATGTGCGGGGCCAGCAGCAAATTCAAGCCACTGGCAAAAGCCACGCTGCCCGGCGCCGCGGGCAGCACAGACAAGGCTGCCGCCACGGGTGCGGGAATGGTAAAAGCAGCATCCGCGCGGCCTGCGCCATCAGCCGCGCCTTGGGATGTTGCCTGGAACGATTGTTGAAAAGAGCGCTGTGTGTGCATCATGCGTGTACCTGTTTCATGCCTGCCGTGCCGTGCCAATAGCCGTTGCACGATGGCGCCACCAGCAGCGGTTGCAGGCAGCGGGCGGCCTCGGCGGGGGTGATTGTGCCTTGCAGGGCATCGCGCCAAGTGGCGATGATCTCTGCCATGTGGCTGGATTGGGGGCTGAGCCGCAGCACCTCCACGCCCATCTGCCGCAACGCAGGCAGCTCGTGGATGAGGTTGCACAGCCGCGCCGATTGGGTCTGGATGCCGTTGAGCACCAGAAAGTCCTCCCCCTCGCGGGTTTTGAGCAACAGGCCATCAGGGTGCTTGATGCAGCTGAAGCCGCATTCATCCTTGCGCAGATTGCGCTGCCGCGCCGTGAAGCAGCGCGCCGAAAACGCCAGCGGCATGCGCCCCAGCGCAAACACCTCGGTCTGCACGTCGGCCGGGCGCTGTGCTTGCAGCAGGGCCAGGTCGCTGTGCCGCATCTCCAGCGGGGCCACCCAACGCTGCGCGCCCTGTTCGGCCAGCCAGTTGAGCGACAAGCGGTTGTACACATTCAGATGCGGCCCGGCCACAAAGGGCTGGCCGCTGCTGGCCAGCACCTGCACCGCGCCCATGTCGTTGGCCTCCACCACAAAGTCGCCATTGCCCGCAATGCGCCGCATGGTGCTGGCGTCTGGCCCCGATTCCACCAGCACCTGCGTGGACAGCACCACGGTTTTGCCCGCCTGGCGCAAATCCTGCGCCAGCGCCAGCCAATCGGGCAGGCGCAGCTCATGGCGGCGCGAGCACACCACCTCACCCAGATAGATCACGTCCACCGCGGCAGCGGCCATCTGCTCGTAAAAGCTCAGCACCGCTTCACGCGACCAGTAATACAGAACGGGGCCAAGAGCGAGTTGCATGGAGAATGTCTTTCGTAACGGGTATGAACAGCAAGTGAATCAATAACGGGCAAGCTGCGGGGCTGCAAACAACACGGCTGCTGCACAGCGCCTACCAATCGAGTGCTCAATCGTAAGCGCTGCCCAACAGCCAGGTTTGAATTTTTATTCATCCTCCAACCAGGCCATCGCTTCGATCTTGTGGCCGTCCAGATCGCGCACGAAGCAGCCGTAATACTCTTTGCCGTAATGCGGGCGCGGGCCGGGCGCACCATCATCCGTGGCGCCAGCGGCTAGGGCAGCCCTCATTTCCACGGCCGGTGGTAAGCGCCCAGCGTTTGCTGTTGCCCTTCCGAGAGTTGGCTCAGCGCCTGCATCCAGTCTGCGCGGGGCTGGTAGCGCTCGGGCTGGGCGTGGCAGGCATCAATGGCCTGGCGCCAGACTTGCGTCACTTGCTTGACGTAGGCCGGGCTGCGCTGGCGGCCTTCGATCTTGATGGCGCTGATGCCCATGCG
Source organism: Allobrachymonas sp. (assembly GCA_030529305.1). The sequence goes on along the minus strand of JAUMXD010000029.1, from coordinate 1,513 downwards.
CATCAGCTCGGGCAATATTTCGAGCGTGTTCAGGCTGGTGGGTTCTTCGATGGCGTAGTAGCCGTCTTGGCCGCACACTTCACCCACATCGAAGCGGCCCTTGCACAGGGTGGGGTAGCCGGCGTTTTCGTTGGGGCGGTAGCGGTCGATCAGCACACCGCCCAGGCGCGCCTCCAGCCCCTTGGGGGTTTCTTGCCAGCGCACGGCCTTGGCAGGCGAGCACACGCCGTGGGTGTTGGGCGATTCGCCCGTGGCGTAAGACGACAAGGCGCAACGCCCTTCGGCCATGACGCACAAGCTGCCAAAGCCGAACACTTCCAATTCGACTGCCGTTTTGCCCGCAAGCTGGCGCACCTGCTCCAGCGAGAGTACGCGCGGCAGCACGGCGCGCGCGATGTTGAATTGCTCGTGATAAAGCTGAATGGCCGCCGCATGCGTGGCCGATGCCTGCACCGACAAGTGCAGGCGCAGATTCGGGTGCCGCTGCTTGGCATAGGCCATGAGGCCGGGGTCGGCCAGAATCACCGCGTCGATGCCCAATTCAGCCGCGCGGTCGATGGCGCTTTGCCACACCTGCTCGCGCCCGGCCTGCGGATAGGTGTTAAGCGCCAGCAGCACCTTGCAGCCCCGCGCGTGGGCGTATTGCAAGCCGCTGGCGATGGCGGCGACATCAAAGTTCAGGCCCGCGAAATTGCGCGCATTGGTCGCATCGCGAAAGCCCAGATAGACGCAATCGGCCCCATGATCGACCGCCGTCTTGAGCGCAGGCAGGCTGCCTGCGGGGCAGACCAGTTCGGGTTTGTGCCAAGGAGACATGTGTTGAGCCGGAATCATGTTTAGGTCACATAAAAACCACTAACTTACAATTGATTTATAAAATCAATCCTTACAACGTCCTATCGCCCAACAGAATTACATTTTTATATCCTTTTCCTCCGAGTTCATCAATTCAGCAAATTTAGTCCATGAGAGCCTTTTTTTATTAACAAAATTTCCTGCAGGAACCCATTCTATATTCCCTTTGCTAATAAGGATTGTTCCCAGCTTTTTCCCATCCTTCTTGACATCAACCGTAACATCTTTACGAAGTACAAACTTCGTTGAAATATCTAAAGTTATTTCATGAGCCATAACGCCATCCTCCTCTAAAAAGAAAACCAAATAATCAATAACTTCGCAACAAATCAATTACCAGAAAATAATCATTTTGCCATCTTAATCACACACAATTGCAAATAATCACTAAATACACACTGATCCAACTGCTGCAAAGCATCCAGCAAATACACGGCCATGCTGCCAATGCCTGCGTGCTGGGCTTTTTCAAATGCGATTTCACCCGCAATGCCCATCCAGGCCATGCCGGCGATGGTGGCGCGCCAATAGTCGCCGCTTGCGCCATGTTTGTTTTGCACGCTGCACAGGGCGGCAATCAGGGCCGTGAGGGCACAGCCCACACCGGTGATGCGCGTGAGCCATTCGTGCCCGTTGCGCAGGCTGGCGTGGCGCCCAT
>JAUMXD010000143.1 GCA_030529305.1 Allobrachymonas sp. | reverse complement strand
GGCTGTTGAGGCCGGTGCCAACTGCGGTGCCGCCAAGCGGCAGTTCATAAAGGCCCTTCAGCGCATCTTGCAGGCGCACCAGGCCGTGATCGAGCTGCGACACGTAGCCGGAAAATTCCTGACCCAAGGTGAGCGGGGTGGCATCCTGCAAGTGGGTGCGGCCGATTTTGACGATTGACTCGAAGGCCTTGGCTTTTTGATCCAGCGTGTCACGCAGCGCTTTCACGGCCGGAATGAGCAGGCGGTTGATCTCGATGGCGGAAGCGACGTGAATCGCAGTCGGGAAGGAATCGTTGGTGGATTGCGCGTGGTTCACGTGGTCGTTGGGGTGCACCGGCTGGTAGGCGGCAAGGCCGGTGCCGGCGAGTTCGTTGGCGCGGTTGGCGAGCACTTCGTTCATGTTCATGTTCGATTGCGTGCCGGAGCCGGTTTGCCAGACGACGAGCGGGAACTGGCCGTCGAGCTTGCCGGCAAGCACGTCGTCCGCTGCGCGGGTGATGAGCTCGGCCTGTTCGGCTTTGATGCGGCCCAGGCCGGCGTTGGTTTGCGCGGCGGCTTTCTTGATGAGCGCCATCGCGGCGATCAGCGGTTTGGGCAGGGTTTCGCCGCCGATTTTGAAGTTGTCGCGGCTGCGCTGGGTTTGCGCGCCCCAATAGGCGTCGGACGGGACTTCGACATTGCCCATGGTGTCGTGTTCGGTACGGGTGCTCATGCGGTTCTCCTTGAAAAGTGCTGGGTTTGTGGTGCTTGCAAGCCCTGTGGGTGCGGGCAGAGGCTGCGGTTCTGCTTGCGCCATAAAAGATGAAAAGGGTGATGGGCAGTGGCTCAATGGCTTGAGCCATCAAGCTTTGATCAACAAAGGCCACCCCCATTCAGGGAACTGCCAAGTTTATGGTTAAAAATAGCTCGCATCGTCTTTGATGCCTGCCCATCTTCTACAGAAGGCTCTTGCGGATTTTTCGTAGCTGTGCGCTGGCCGTTTCTTTTGCAGTGTGTGTTCATGTCCAACAAGTTTTTTTCTTTTTCTTCTTCTGCCATCCCTCGTGAAGCAGCCGTGCAGCGGCAGCGGCGCTTGCTGCTGGGCGGCGCCTTGATCGGGCTGCCCGCTGCGGTTGGCTTGGCCGCTTGTGCCACACGCAAGAAAGAGCCAGTCAAAGCGCCCGTTACCGCCAAACAGATTGAAGGAACGGTGCAGCAAAAGCGGCCCGCACCGGCGTTTACCGAAGCAGAGCTGGGCAGCTTTGCCCAACCCATGCCTTTGGCGGGCAGCTATGCCGCCCGTGCCGAGGCGATGGCCCAAGTGCCCGAAATGGCCCAGCGCCTGCGCTTGCCTGAGGCTTATGTGCGCAACGCCATTGGCAATGCCAACTTTTTGCCCAATGTGCCGCGCCTGATTCTGCCTGCGGGCAAGGGCGTGCGCCGCAACTGGGCGGCCTACCGCAGCCGATTTGTGGAGCCCGTGCGCATCCGCGCAGGCGTGCAGTTCTGGCGTGAAAACACGCCTGCCTTGGAAAGGGCCGAGCGCGAATACGGCGTGCCCGCGCATTTCATCGTCGGCATCATCGGGGTGGAAACCCTTTTCGGCCGCCACATGGGCAATCTGCGCGTGATCGATACGCTTTCGACCCTGAGCTTTG
>JAUMXD010000028.1 GCA_030529305.1 Allobrachymonas sp. | reverse complement strand
GCTTATGTGACGATCAATAACAAGGCGGAAGGGTCTGCACCGTTGTCGGTGGTGGAGTTGGGAAAAACATTCAACTTAAATAATGAAATTCATTGCGCATTCAACACATCAATTACTGGCAAAGGATTCTGACTTGCAGAATACCACTTCATTACAAGACATTGATTCAATGAATTTCAATTTACACCTAGACAATTCAGCAATGAAATTATTTATTTGTTCGATGAAAATTTATTCAAAATCCAGCCGACAATTAATGACGCTGATTTTATATCCTTTCACACCCCTGACTTTATACGAATTTTAGGCTGAAATTAATATAAACATTTTTTATGACATAAAAATCTAGCCACAAGGGAAAGTTGATAATTCGATGATTCACAATCTGCACAAACAACTTTTTCACAATTACAGCGGCTCGAATTATCTTGAACCAATAGCATCTTTGGTGAAGAGTGGCAAGTTGTAATAGCTCATCGTTCTCACCATCCGGATCAAAACCTTGCGCATCAAGGCTTGTCTGTTGCATCAAAAGGTCAGCACTTTGTCGGCCTGCAAAGTGGCTACAGCCAACTCATCCAAAGTGCCGATGCGGCAACCCTTGATCAAGGGCAAATCTGCCAGCCCCCGCGCCAGCGCACAGGTGCGACACAGCAGCACAGGCACCTGCAAATCCGCCAGCTCTTGCACCATGGTTTGCAAAGGCTTGCCTGAAGCATCTTGCTGATTGGGCAGGCCCAGCCCCACGGCATCAGACATCAAAAACACCTGCACGTGCGGCACGTTTTCCGTGTTTGGCGCTTGCCCTGCCAGGGCCAAGGCCAGTCGTAGGGCCGAAAGGCAACGCTCGCTGCCATAAGGCGGTGCATGAATGATGATCAAAATGCTTTGCGAAGATGGTCTTGCTGTGTTCATGACAAGCCCGCTTTCTTTCATTTAAAAAATCGACGGGCACTATAGCAGCGCGCTATTCCATCAGTGCCATCAAAGGCTCCGCCCCATCGCCTGCACAAATACGTGGGCCGTTTGATAGAGGCTGAAAACGCATATCAACCAGTGCCATGTACCAGCCCACGCCGAGCTTGCCCCGATACAATTTCAAGCACCCATCAAAAATGGCAGACGCCTTGCGCGTGCAGCCATTTCACCTGAGCAAAGCACTCGTTTGCTGAAGCCCGCATTCGCACAGGCCATATGCCTCAAAGGCCAAGTAAACGAGAAGCACACATAAGCACCCAGGTGCTTTTTTGTTGACTCGCCAAAAGCATGGCCTGTTTTTGATGCCCTGGCCTTGCATGAAGCCCACAACTTGCCATCCCCCTTTTAACCGCCCACCACAGAAAGCACTCCGCCATGTCCACACCTGCCGCATCCAGCCAAGCACAGCAATTTGCCAGCGACAACTACGCGGGCGTTTGCCCTGTGGCCTGGACAGCTTTGCAAGAAGCCAATACAGGCCATGCGGTGGCGTATGGCGACGACACCTGGACGCAACAAGCCGCCGATGCGCTGCGCGGCTTGTTTGAGGCCGATTGCGAAGTGTTTTTCGTCTTCAACGGCACGGCGGCCAACTCGTTGGCGTTGGCATCCCTATGCCAGAGCTACCACAGCGTAATTTGTGCGGACTCGGCCCACGTGGAAACCGATGAATGCGGCGCGCCCGAGTTCTTTTCCAACGGTTCCAAACTGTTGGTGGCCAAAACCGAAAACGGCAAACTCACGCCCGCGCACATTCAAGCGCTGGCCACCAGCCGCAACGATATTCATTACCCCAAACCCCGCGTTGTAACCATCACGCAGCCCACCGAAACCGGGCTGGTTTATACGCTGGACGAAATCCGCGCCATTGCGCAAACCTGCCGTGCGCTGGGCCTATCGCTGCATATGGATGGGTCGCGCTTTGCCAACGCCTGCGCCACTTTGGGCTGCAGCCCGGCCGACATGACCTGGAAAGCGGGCGTGGATGTGCTGTGCTTTGGTGGTACGAAAAACGGCCTGGCCGTTGGCGAAGCGGTGATTTTTTTCCGCCACGAACAGGCCGAGGGCTTTGACTTTCGCTGCAAGCAGGCTGGGCAATTGGCCTCGAAAATGCGCTACCTCTCGGCCCCCTGGGTGCGCATGATCGAAAGCGGCCAATGGCTGAAAAATGGCGCGCACGGCAATGCCTGCGCCCGCGCCTTTGCCGAAGGCGTGGCCGATTTGCCGCAGGTGCAGCTCATGTTCCCCGTGCAGGCCAATGCCGTGTTTTTGCAACTGCCACCCGCCTTGCAAGAAGGGCTGCGCGAGCGGGGCTGGCGCTTTTACACCTTCATCGGCGGCGGCGCGCGCTTCATGTTCGCCTGGGACGCCGATCCGCAACGGGTGCAAGAGTTGGTGAAAGACCTTCGGGAATTGGCGCTGGCTGCGGCGGCTGATTGAGATAGCTCTCCCTCTTTACGTTGCTTGCTCAACACGTATCCAATATCTTTAATACCCGTGCTGAAGCACATCAGCTATTGACTCAGGCGTGTTTCTTTTATGCCAACAGCGCCCAAACGCAGGCGCAGCCTTGATCTTTTCTGGGCACCTGGATTGCCAGGCAGCGACCTGATGACCAAACCATGAAATAGCTGGGGCCATAGTCAAACAAGCAGCCATAGCCCATATCCAGCTTCAGCTTACAAGGCAGCCGAACCAATGCTCTGCTGCCTTCCGCTATTTCCAGGTCAAGCCATTTACTGCCAGCGCAAGCTGCTCAGATCGTTGATAAACACGGGCATGTCTTGCGCCACGCCTTGCAGCTGGCTGTTGGCCACCGTGATCCATTGCGGCTGGTAAAGGTAAACGGCTACGGCCTCTTCAGCCACCAGGGTTTGCGCCTGCCCCAGCAGTTGCAGGCGCTCGGCCTCGTTTTCGGCGGCTTGCGCACGCGCATACAGGTCGTTGAAGGCGGGCGAGCTGTAGTTCCAGTAATAGCCCGGTTTGGCGAAATTGCCAAAGTCGAAAGGCTCCACGTGACTGATCAGGGTCAGGTCGTAATCTTTTTCGCCATACACATTGCTCAGCCACTGGGCCCATTCCACGTTTTCGAGCTTGACGGTCACGCCCACCTGGGCCAAAAGCGCGGCCACAACTTCCCCACCTTGGCGGGCATAGGGCGTGGGCGGCAGCTTCATCGTCAGCTTCAAATCGGGCACGCCCGCTTCTTGCAGCAGAGCCTTGGCTTTGGCGGGATCGTAGGGGTTGATGCCCGTTGTGTCGATGTAGCCGGGGCTTTGCGGCACATAAAAGCTGCCAATGGGTACGCCCAACCCTTCGGCCGCGCCCTGGATGATGGCCTGCCGATCCACCGCCATGCTGATGGCCCGGCGCACGCGCACATCATCCAACGGCTTGCGAGCGTTGTTCATGGCCACGATGGTTTTGGCGCGTGAAGCCCCCACCAGCACCTGAAAGCGGCTATCCCCCTTGAATTGCTCCAGATTACGGGCCACTTGCACACGCGCGAACAGGTCAATGTCACCAGCCAGCAAAGCGGCCGATTGCGCCGCTGTATCTGAAATGAAGCGGAAAGTGGCACTTTGCAGGGCCACGTCAGCCGCTGCCCGGTAGCCGTCCCACTTCTTCAGCGTGAGTGAAGCGCCCTTTTGCCAATTCGCCAATTGGTAAGGGCCTGTACCCACGGGCGCAGTGTTGTTGCTGGCCGCCGTTTGGGGCTCCACGATGATGGCCGTGGCCTGCCCCAGCAAAAACGGCAAGTTCGGATTGGGCACTTTGCTGTGAAGCACCACCGTGTGCGCATCAGGTGTTTCGACGCTTTGGAAGCCGGCAAAGAGTTGCTTGTCTTTATTCGTGCTGTTTGCGGCAGCGGCACGTTCAAAGGCATATTTCACCGTGGCAGCGTTGAGCGCTTCGCCATTCTGGAAGCGCACATCTTCGCGCAGATGAAACGTCCAGATCTTTTGATCAGGTGATGATTCCCAGCGCGTAGCCAACAAAGGCTGCACCGAGCCATCAGGCTGGATTTTGGTCAACGTTTCGAACACGTTGTACAGCACCACCTCACCAATGGCCGAGGCCGCGCCTGCAGTGGGATCCAGGCCAGGCGGCTCCAGCACCATGCCCAGCGTGAGGCTATCTTTCTTGTGTTGATTCGCAGCAGTACCTTGCTGCCCACAACCTGGCAAGGCCATGCAAGTAGCAAGCATCATCACTCCAGCGCATGCGCGTATCAACAATTTTCTGAACAACATTCATGCTCCTTTTCTGTTCACCTACCTTTTGGGTGATGTCAAACGCTTTTCCAGCTACTTTTGTATCTATTTAAACCACCAGCAAACGTTACATCCACTGACAAACCTGTCACAATAAGGAAGAATTTGATATTTTTTATTTGTGAAATCGCGACAAACTTCGCAGATAACTAGGCAAGAACACTTACATTCCCATGGGATAGGGCTAGACTGTACCGGGTGAAGTTTGGCACAGGGTGCGATGTTTCCTGCTCTTTCGAACCTGCGTTTCGCTGTATCGCTTGTAACAAACAGCCTGTATAACTTCTGAATTATCGTTTCCAGCGCCCGCGCAAGATGTCTGCACCAGAATCCATACTGAAAGATACATCCTTCGGCAACACCCTGCCTGTTATGGCCCAGGTACTGGTTCAGCATGGCAAGCTTGCAGAAACCACGGCGTCCGAGCTGATACAGCGCGCACTTCAGAGCAAGAACAGCTTCGTGACGGAAGTAGTCAATGCGGGCCATGTCAGCGCGGCAGACATGGCGCATATTCTGGCGCAGACTTTTTCCCTGCCATTGCTGGACGTTGCGGCTGTTGACAAGAACAAAATCCGCAAGGATTTGCTGGATACAAAACTGACTCTGGCATACAAACTGCTACCCCTTGCCAAAAAAGGCGGGCGCCTCATCGTTGCCACGGCTGACCCAAGTGATCAAGCCACCATGCAAAAGGTCAAGTTCGCGAGCCAGCTGCCGATCGATTGGGTGGTTGTCGAGGCTCCCAAACTGACCGGCCTGATCGCCGAATTGGCCACCAGTCTCGGAGAAAAACTGGACAAATTCACAGCAAACGCCGAATTCAATTTCGATGACCTCGCCAGCACCGAAGAAAACGACGCGGCCAGCCTGGAGGCCGACACCGTAGACGCCGAAGACGCACCAATTGTGCGTTTCTTCCACAAAATGCTGGTCGATGCCGTGAACATGCGCGCGTCGGACTTGCACTTCGAGCCTTACGAATTCAATTACCGGGTGCGTTTTCGCATCGATGGCGAATTGCAGGAAATCACCACCACACCGCCCGCCATCAAAGACCGGCTGGCTTCGCGCATCAAGGTTTTGTCCAGGCTGGACATCTCCGAAAAGCGCGTGCCGCAAGACGGCCGCATGAAGCTGCGCCTGAGCCCGGAACGCGTCATCGACTTCCGTGTCAGCACCCTGCCCACCCTGTTTGGCGAAAAAGTGGTGATCCGTATTCTGGACCCGAGCAGCGCCAAGATGGGCATTGATGCGCTGGGTTACGACCCCGTCGAGAAAGAGCGCCTGCTTGAAGCCATTCACCGCCCCTACGGCATGATTCTGGTGACCGGCCCCACGGGTTCGGGCAAAACCGTGTCGCTCTACAGCTGCCTGAACCTGCTCAACAAGCCCGGAGTCAATATTTCCACGGCTGAAGACCCATCGGAAATCAATATGCCGGGGGTCAATCAGGTCAACGTCAACGAAAAAGCGGGTCTGACTTTTGCCGTTGCACTCAAGGCCTTCCTGCGGCAAGATCCCGACGTCATCATGGTGGGCGAGATTCGTGACCTGGAAACAGCCGACATTGCCATCAAGGCCGCGCAAACCGGCCACTTGGTGCTTTCCACCTTGCACACCAACGATGCGCCAACCACGCTCACGCGATTGCGCAATATGGGCGTGGCGCCGTTCAACATCGCCTCCAGCGTCATTCTGATCACGGCCCAACGTCTGGCCCGCCGCTTGTGCGTCAAATGCAAGGCGCCTGCCGATATTCCACGCAAAAACCTATTGGAAGCTGGCTTCACCGAAGAGCAACTCAACGGCACTTGGCAAGCTTACAAGCCCGTGGGTTGTGATGCCTGCAACAACGGCTACAAAGGCCGCGTGGGCATTTATCAGGTTATGCCAATTTCCGAGGCCATTCAGGAAATCATCTTGGCCGATGGCAGCGCCGTGGACATTGCCAAACAGGCTGAACGTGAAGGGGTTCTTTCGCTGCGCCAGTCCGGATTACAAAAAGTCATCCAAGGCATCACTTCCCTGGAGGAAGTGCTGGGCGTGACCAACGAATAAGCCTTTGTTTTCATTCGATTTTCAATAACTTGTACAGGAATCACGAACATGGCAACAGCTTCTGGCTCTTCTTCCAGCCGTCGCCCGACCCGGAGCACGAGCAGGGCTACGTCGTCTCGCAAGCCCGAAAAAGAAGTCAAAACCTTCATGTTTGTCTGGCAAGGTGTCGACAGGCAAAACAGGCCCGCCCAAGGCGAAATGCGTGCCGCATCCGAAGCGGTTGTGCGCAGCACCTTGCAGCGCCAGGGCATTCGCGTGCTCAAGATGAAGAAACGCCGCGCCAAGGCCGGCAAGACCATCAAGCCCAAGGACATTACGCTTTTCACGCGTCAGCTCTCCACCATGATCAAGGCGGGTGTGCCTTTGCTGCAAGCTTTCGACATCGTGGCGCGCGGCAGCGAAAACCCCAAGATGACCAAGCTGCTGCTGGCGATCAAGAGCGACATCGAAACCGGTACGGCGCTGAACCAGGCCTTCCGCAAATATCCCATGCACTTCGATACCCTGTATTGCAACCTGGTGGAAGCAGGTGAGCAGGCGGGTATTCTGGAAAGCTTGCTGGATCGTTTGGCCACCTACATGGAAAAAACGGAAAGCATCAAGCGCAAGATCAAGTCGGCTTTGATGTATCCGATTGCGGTGATCGTCGTGGCCTTTGTAGTCGTCACCATCATCATGATTTTCGTGATTCCATCGTTCAAACAGGTCTTCAGTTCATTCAACGCCGATTTGCCTGCGCCAACTGAGTTTGTAATATGGATGAGCGAGCTATTCGTGAAGTACTGGTACATCGTATTGCTGGTACCACCCGCTGCCATCTATTTCTTCTTGCAGGCCTGGAAGCGCAATGAAAAAGTTCAGCAATTCATGGATCGCTTGCTGCTGAAGATCCCAATCTTTGGCCCTTTGATCGAAAAATCCGTCATCGCCCGCTGGACGCGTACCATGTCTACCATGTTTGCCGCTGGCGTGCCGCTGGTTGAGTCGCTGGATTCGGTCGGAGGTGCTGCTGGCAACAGCGTCTTTGCACAAGCCACCAAACGCATTCAGCAGGACGTGGCGCAGGGCACGAGCCTGTCCATGGCCATGACCATGCAGCGCTTGTTCCCCGTGATGGTTCTGCAGATGACCACCATCGGTGAAGAATCCGGTTCGCTTGATCACATGCTGGGCAAAGCGGCTGACTTCTACGAGGCCGAGGTTGACGACATGGTCGCCGGTATTTCCAGCCTGATGGAGCCCATCATCATCGTGGTCTTGGGTGTGGTGATTGGTGGCATCGTGGTGTCGATGTATCTGCCGATCTTCAAACTGGGTCAGGTAGTAGCATGATGCTGGAGGTGATGTTTTTCACTGTCCTTGGTTTGCTCGTGGGCAGCTTCCTCAATGTGGTGATTTACCGCCTGCCGCGCATGATGGAACGCGGCTGGGCGGCAGAACATGCAGCCTATGCTGCCCAACAGGCCGGGCAAGAACTGCCCGTTGCCAGCGCCAAACAGCGCTTCAACTTGCTGACTCCGCCATCACGCTGCCGCCAATGCGGGCATCGCGTACGCTGGTACGAAAACATTCCGATCATCAGCTACCTGGCCTTGCGCGGCAAATGCGCATCCTGCAAAACGCCCATTGGCATCCGCTATCCCTTGGTTGAGCTGGTTACTGCGCTTGTGGCAGGGTGGTGCGTACACCATTACGGTTTGCAGTGGCAAGCGCTGGCTTGGTTCTTTTTTGGTGCCACACTGATTTGCTTGACGCTGATCGACTGGGACACCACTTACCTGCCTGATAGCCTTACCCTACCTTTACTTTGGGCTGGTTTGCTGCTGGCCACAGTTAACGCCACAGGTATTAGCCTGAATAGCGCTGTATGGGGCGCGGCCATCGGGTATCTCTCGCTTTGGTCGATTTACTGGGCTTTCAAACTGCTCACAGGCAAAGAGGGCATGGGCTTTGGCGATTTCAAACTGTTTGCTGCCTTGGGTGCCTGGTTCGGTGTCACGGCCTTGATTCCCATCATCCTGATGGCTGCGGTGATCGGCTCCATCATCGGCATTGTGATGAAGTTTGGCGGGCAATTGCGCGAAGGCGGTTATGTGCCTTTCGGCCCCTTTCTGGCACTGGGTGGCGCTGTCGTTTGGTTTTTTGGCGCGCAAGAACTGATGCAAATGGTTGGTTTGCATTGAAAACGCCGCTTCGCCCTTTCAGCTTGCACTTCTTTAGAGCCTGCTGGCGGCTCCATAACGAAGCCAGTGTGATGTAAGAGCAAATAGTGTTCGCGGACAAGCAAATTACAGTCACCCACCACCTGCTTCTGACCCATTTCAAATGCGTAAGAAAATGGGTAGCGCAGCCAGCTACCCAAATTCCGCATTCAAGCGTTTGACGTAAAAATCGTCAACAGTATTTCAAAGCCCTTTGCTCTCCCCTATGCGTCCCAGTTGGCACATCGGCATCACCGGCGGCATCGGCAGCGGCAAAAGCACGGTCACTTCCATGCTGCAAGCCGCGGGGGCCACAGTCATTGATACCGATCACTTGGCCCGTGCCAGTACCGGCCCCAAGGGCTTGGCGATTGAGCAAATTCGCACGGCATTTGGCAATGACGTCATCGGTACCGATGGCGGCATGCGGCGCGATGCCATGCGGCAATTGGTTTTCAACGATCCTGCAGCCAAACGTCGGCTCGAAGCCATCATTCATCCCATCGTTTTGCAACAGGCGCAAGCGCTCGCAGCTGAAGCAGAAAGCCAAGGCCAGCCGCTGATCGTTTACGACATTCCTTTACTGACCGAATCTGGGCATTGGCGCAAACGGCTGCATCGCATCATCGTGGTGGATTGCGATGAGCCCACACAGATACAGCGCGTGATGCAACGCAGCGGCCTGGATCAGGCAACGGCCGCAGCCATCATCTCCAGCCAAGCCAGTCGGCAACAGCGCCGCTGCGTGGCCGACGCCGTGATTGACAACGGCGCTTCGGTCACGCTGGCTCAACTTCACAAGCAAGTACAAACCGTGGCCAGCAGTTTCGGCCTTATGATTGGCGCCAAAGGAAGCGCCAAGTGATTCTGTACGAATACCCTTTCAATGAACGCATCCGCACCTGGCTGAGGCTGGAGCGGCTGTTTGACCGCTTCACGCAACTGCAGCAGCGCGACGAGGCCATCGACAGCCATTTCGCCTTGGTCACGCTGTTCGAGATTCTGGACGTCGTCAGCCGCCCCGATCTCAAGTCCGAAATCATGCGCGACCTGGATCGGCAAAAGCAGCGCTTGCAAAGCTATCAGGGCAACCCTGCCATTGACGAAGCCCCGCTGATGCAAACGCTCGACAGCGTACAGAACTGCTTCATCCAGCTCGAACAAATGGAAGGAAAGATCGGCCACGCCTTGACCGATAACGAATGGCTCACCGCCATTCGCAGCCGCGTCAGCATTCCCGGCGGCACTTGCGAATTTGACTTGCCTGCCTACCACGCGTGGCAACATCGCCCAGCACCCAATCGGCAAGCCGACCTGCAGGGTTGGATGGCACACCTGCAGCCCTTGGGCAACAGCATCAAGCTCTTGCTGATGTTGCTGCGCAGCACCGGCCAGCCCAAAAAGATGACGGCTCAGGGCGGCCAGTTTCAGCAAAACCTGCCGCAAAACCGCACTTTCCAGCTTTTGCGCTTGCACATGGATCCAGAAACAGCTCTGGTGCCCGAAATCAGCGCCAACCGCCTGATCGTTACCGTGCGCATGATGCAGCAAGACGAGCAAGGTCACCTCGCCACCAGCCAGCAAAGCGTTGACTTTCAACTCACGCTATGCAGCTAGGCTTGCTCGTCGCCGCACAACTTGTTTGGCCACGAGCTTTTACTTTTTTGCACCATGTCTTCAAGCCAATCGCTTCTCTTGCGCAAACCGCGCACTGTGCCCTGCCCGCAATGCGGCGCAGACAGCGTGTTTGACGCCACCATCAACCCCTACCGCCCCTTTTGCAGCCAGCGTTGCAAACAAATCGACTTGGGCGCATGGTCCAGCGAAAGCTACCGCATGCCACAACCGCTTGAAAACCCCATGAGCGACGACGCACCCTTGCCGCCACTTGATAAGCAACGTCATGACTGACGCTTTTACTAGCACTACCAGCCACATTGCCCCAGACACTGCATCTGCCAATCAGGGCAGCAGCAACACGGCTTTGCCCGTAGTCATTGTTGGCGTGGGGCTGGCGGGGCTCACCACCGCGCTGCATCTGGCCGACCACATGCCCGTGGTGATGCTGGCCAAGCGTGAGCTGGAAGAATCGGCCACAGCCCGTGCGCAAGGCGGCATCGTGGGTGTGCTGGCTCAGAACGACAGCATCGACGACCACGTGCATGACACCCAAATGGCTGGTGCTGGCTTGGTGGAGCCAGCCACCGCGCGCCATGTGGCCCAGCACAGCGCTGCTGCCATTGAATGGCTTTTGCAGCAAGGCGTGCCGTTCACGGGCGACCCCGCCGGCCCGCTGGGCCTGCACCTCACGCGCGAAGGTGGGCATGGCATACGGCGCATCGCCCATGCGGCTGATGCCACGGGCCAGGCCATTCACAGCACTTTGCTGGCGGCTGCACGCCGCCACCCCAACATCGCGCTGCACGAACGCTGGATGGCGCTGGACCTGATCACCGATAGGCATCTGGATACCACCCCGCCCGAAGCGCCCATCAAGAATTGCTACGGCCTGTACGTGCTGGACATCGACAGCGGCAAGGTCAAAACCCTGCCTGCCCGCGCCGTGGTGCTGGCAACCGGTGGCGTGGGCAAGGTCTATCGCTACACCACCAATCCCGACACCTCCACCGGCGACGGCATCGCCATGGCCTGGCGCGCAGGCTGCCGCGTGGGCAATATGGAATTCATCCAATTCCACCCCACCTGCCTGTATCACCCGCAGGAGCGCAGCTTCTTGATCACCGAAGCCCTGCGCGGCGAGGGCGGCCTGCTCAAGCTGCCGCTCAAAGACGCCAAGGGCCAAATTCACGCCGTGCGCTTCATGCCCGAGCACGACCCGCGCGCCGAGCTGGCCCCGCGCGACATCGTGGCGCGCGCCATCGACTTCGAAATCAAAAAACACGGCCTGGATTACGTCTGGCTGGACGCCACCCACCTGGGCGCAGACTTCCTCAAAGCGCACTTCCCCACCATCTACCAGCGTTGCCTGGAATTGGGCATCGACATCGCGCAAGAACCCATTCCCGTCGTGCCTGCCGCGCACTACACCTGCGGTGGCATCGTGACTGATCTGGACGGGCGCTGCGACCTGCACAATCTCTACGCCGTGGGCGAAACCACCTACACCGGCCTGCATGGCGCCAACCGGCTGGCCAGCAACTCGCTGCTCGAATGCGTGGTATTTGGCAAAAGCTGCGCCCAGGCCATTCTGGCCACAGCCCCCGCGCCCTGCCCTGCCCTGCCGGAATGGGACGAAAGCCAGGTCGAGAACCCCGACGAACAGGTCGTGATTGCCCACAACTGGGACGAACTGCGCCTGGTGATGTGGAACTACGTGGGCATTGTGCGCACCCAGCGCCGGCTGGAGCGCGCGCAAAACCGCATCACCCTGCTCAAGGCCGAGGTGGACGACTACTACGCCAACTTCAAGGTCAACCGCGATTTGCTGGAGCTGCGCAATCTGCTTGACTGCGCCGACCTGATCGTGCGCAGCGCACTCAACCGGCACGAAAGCCGCGGCCTGCATTACGTTCGCGACTACCCCGATCCGCTGCCCGCGAGTTTTCCGACCATTCTGTTCAAGAAAATGGGGCGCAAAACCGGCAAAAAATCCAGCCGTAAAAACGGCAAGTAAGCTGGGGCAATACAGCTTGCCGTATCCCTAAAGCAGTAGGCTGCATTTGCATTTGTAGCTAAGCAGCTTGCCAACAAACCGCTTATAGCCAGTGGCTCCAGCCCGGCGCTAGCACGGGGCCTGGCGATCAAACCGCTGTTGCCATAAAACGCTTCAATAGCCTATGCTGCAATTTCTAGGCGCATCCAGCTCAGTTAGACCTTGGTATAGGGCGCAAACAATCAGGCAGCGGTTGCTTGAGCGCCGTGTCTGCAAAAGTCTTGTGACTATTGGGCAGGAGCAACGCCCAATATCTGCCAGCAATCTGCGCCAGCGGCCATGACACGCGCCTCTATTTCCTGATCGCCCTTCATCAGTTTGACAACGTCATCAGGCTTGATCACTTCCACACCTTTTTCAGCGGCGCATGTACAAAATTTTTGTAGGGTCTCAGCTGGTATGCCCGCTTCCTTGGGTGCGTTCTCTATGCATTTTTGGGTGAATGAAGCGATGAATTCGGGCCGAAAAGATTTGTCGAACTCTTCGGTAAAAGCTTGCTTGAATTCGGCCTGCGGCTTGCTGCAAGCGGACAAAACACCGGTGAGCAACAACGCTGCACCATAAAAAATCTTTTTTCCGTTCATTGCAATCCCCCTGACCCTTCTTTTTCCTTGTGTTCGCCTTTTTCCTGGATCTTGCTCGCATTCTCGTGCGGGCCATGCCCCCTCATTCAACGATGCGCAACGAATAGTCCGTTGCCACCACATCTTTGGTGAGTTTGCCAATCGAGATGCGATCCACACCCGTGGCGGCCAGCGCGCGGATGTTTTCCAGCTGCACGCCGCCCGATGCCTCCAGCAGCGCACGGCCTGCGGTGATGTTGACCGCTTCACGCATTTGTTCAGGCGTGAAATTGTCGAGCAGCACGCTCGTGGCACCATGTGCCAGCGCCTCTTGCAGCTGCGCCAGCGTTTCCACTTCGATTTGAATATCCACCCCAGCTTGTAGAGCCTGCGCCTGTTGCAGCGCTTGGACAATGCCACCCGCTGCTGCGATGTGGTTTTCCTTGATCAAGATGCCATGCCACAAGGCCAGGCGCTGGTTTTTACCGCCACCCACACGCACGGCGTATTTCTGTGCCTGGCGCAAGCCAGGGATGGTTTTGCGCGTATCCAGCACAGCGCAAGCCTTGGGCGAAGCGCCTGCAAGCGCTTCGACATAGCGGCGCGTCACTGTGGCCGTGCCGCTGAGCAATTGCAAAAAATTGAGGGCGCTGCGCTCGGCCGTGAAGATGGCACGCGCCTCGCCACGAATGTGGCACACCTCGGTGTTGGCCTGCATCCAGTCGCCTTCGGCATAGCGCCAATCGATTTGCAGATTGGCATCAACGCCATGTATGCAGCCCTCGAACCAGTCGCACCCGCACAGCACGGCCGCTTCGCGCACCAACACGCGCGCCGTTACGGTGTTGGGCATGGGCACAAGCTGCCCCGTCCAGTCGCAGGTGCCAATGTCTTCCATCAAGGCATCGTGGATGTTGCGGACACGGGCTTGCTCAAGCGTTTCGTTGAATTCAAACATAGGGCTTTCAAGGTTCTGCGATGGTCTGAGTCTGGGCCTGGGATCGGCTCAGGCTGCACAAAAATCAAGCCGCGCCGATTCCTGGCGTCATGCCCGGCAGCACGCCTGCCAAACGGCCACCGTCTTTCACCACCAGCGCTTCGGGGTGGGCCTGCACAAAGTCGAGCATACGCGTGATGCAACCTGCAGCTTTGCGGCCCACTTCGGCATCCACATGCACGGCACCCGTTCCGTTTTCCAGGCAATCGGCCACGCCTTGCAGGGCGTTCATCGCCATCCACGGGCAATGGGCGCAGCTTTTGCAGGTGGCGCTGTTGCCAGCCGTTGGCGCTTCGATCAGGGTCTTGCCCGGTGCCAACTGGCGCATGCGGTGCATGATGCCGTTATCGGTCGCCACGATGAAAGTGTCGCCCTCTTTGCCCTCGATCACGGCTTTGAGCAATTGCGATGTCGAGCCCACCACATCGGCCTGCTGCACCACGGGCGTAGGCGATTCGGGGTGCACCAGCACTTTGGCCTGCGGGTATTGCTTGCGCAGCAAATCCAGTTCCAGCCCCTTGAATTCGTCGTGCACGATGCAAGCGCCCTGCCACAGCAACATATCGGCCCCGGTTTGCTGCTGGATGTAGCCACCCAGATGTTTATCGGGCGCCCACAGGATTTTTTTGCCCTGGCTTTTGAGGTGATTGACGATGGCCAGCGCGCACGAGCTGGTCACCATCCAGTCCGCCCGCGCCTTGACCGCTGCGCTGGTGTTGGCATACACCACCACGGTGCGGTCGGGGTGGGCATCGCAAAAAGCGCTGAATTGGTCGATGGGGCAACCCAGATCGAGCGAGCAAGTGGCATCTAAATCGGGCATGAGCACGGTTTTTTCAGGGCTCAGGATTTTGGCTGTTTCGCCCATGAAGCGCACCCCAGCCACCACCAGCGTTTGCGCGGCGTGGTCACGGCCAAAGCGCGCCATCTCCAGCGAATCGGATACGCAGCCGCCTGTGGCCAGCGCCAGATCCTGCAAGTCGCCATCCACGTAATAGTGAGCCACCAGCACGGCGTGGCGCGCACGCAGCAGCTCGGCACAGCGCTGCATCAGCCGATCGCGCTCGGCTGTGCTCAAAGGCGGGGGCACCTTGGCCCAGGCGCTGGCCGTGCAAGTTTGCCCGCTGGCGTTTTGCACGGCGTATTCAAAAGATTTATCAAGGGCAACAGACATGGGCAGATTCCAAATCAAGCAACAGGCCACATTATCCCGAGGGGTGGCTAACACCGGGGATTACTGCGGTATTTGGGGCAGCTTTTTGCCTTCTGCAAGCGCGTATGCAACATATGTATTCACTAAAGGCCAATTGTTGAGCCAAGGCACGCCCCCTTTACAAAGCCTTGCATCCGGCTCTGCTTTTTCGGCTTTCTCAGATATGCTTCGGTCCATTCATACCGATTCATGCCATTTGCGCACCGCCATGCCCCAGGCCACCAACACCCATCAGCCGCCCAGCACAGCCGCCCGCATCGGGCGCTGGCTGCTGCGCCTGTATGCGCCCATGGCCATGCTGATTCAGCGCAAGCTGCTGCCCCGCACGTCATGAACCACAACGGTTTAACGCCTGCCGAGGCCATCTTCACCGAAGGGTTCGATGCCGTCATCGACGTGCGCAGCCACGCCGAATTTGCGCACGACCACATCCCCGGCGCCATCAATTGCCCGGTGCTAAGCGACGCCGAACGCGTGCAAGTGGGCACGCTTTACAAGCAGGTTTCGCCTTTTGAAGCGCGCAAGCTTGGCGCCGTGCTGGTGGCGCGCAACATCGCTCAACACATCGAACAGCACTTTGCCCAGCAGCCTAAAAACTGGCGGCCCCTGATCTATTGCTGGCGCGGCGGGCAACGCAGCGGGGCCATGCAAATCATCTTGCGGCAAATCGGCTGGCAAGCCCAGCGGCTCGATGGCGGCTACAAGGCGTTTCGCCAACACCTCATCCACAACACGGCTGAACTGGCCTCGCGCCTGCGCTGGCATGTGCTGTGCGCGGCCACTGGCAGCGGCAAAACGCGCATCTTGCAAGCGCTAGCCGCACAGGGAGCGCAAATACTCGATCTGGAAAAGCTCGCTGCGCACAAAGGCTCGGTACTCGGCAGCCTGCCCAGCCAAGCCCAGCCTACGCAAAAAGCCTTTGAAACAGCGCTATGGCAACAACTGCGCCAGTTCGATGCCAGCCTGCCCGTATTTGTTGAGGCCGAAAGCCGCAAGATCGGGCAACTGCACCTGCCCGGCCCGTTGATCGACAGCATGCGCCAAGGCGTGCGCATCGACTTGCAAGCGCCCCTGGCGGCGCGCGTGGCTTTTTTGTTGCAAGACTATGCTCACCTCTTGCACGATCCAGCAACCATTCAAGCCCAGCTCCAACGCCTTAAAGCTCGCCACGGTGGCTTAATCATTGCGCACTGGCAAGGTTTGGCGGCCCAGCAGCAATGGAGCCAGTTGGCGCAAGAATTACTGCAACAACATTACGACCCGCTTTACCGTCAATCACAAAACGCCAGCTACCACGGCCAGCGCACCCCAGCGCCCTTGCTGATTGAGGATTTATCGCCCAGCGGCATCGCAGCAAGCGCCCAGCGCATCATGCAGCGCTACGTTTAATGCAGTCTGCGCTATTCATGTCTTAGAGCCTGCTCACGATCTTTTTGGGATGAGAGCCAGGAAAGCGGGATGGATGAACGGCAAGCTGGTGT
>JAUMXD010000142.1 GCA_030529305.1 Allobrachymonas sp. | reverse complement strand
GATCCAGTTCAGAGACGATTTCCTGAGGGGTCATGGAAGAAGACATGGCAAATCAGACAAAAACAGATCAAAAGGTTTTATCAACAGCCCACGTTTTGAAACTGCAGGCCAACAAACAACGATAGCGGCCAATTCAATGCAGCCGCAATGCAATGGCATTGATCAGCCCAGGCGGCACTTCGCCAACCCATGCAGATCGCCCTTGTTGGCTTAACGGCTGTATGCGCCAGAAACACCCGTCCTGGCTGGTGACGTTACACCATCAGCAACTACCCAGCGGCCTGTACGCACCTACGCCATGCGCTTGGCCACGCGCCCAATTTCAGTGCGCCTTGGCAAACACCACCATAGCATCCGCACCACTCACAGCGTTTCCACTGTGTGATGCATATTGGTATAGATGCACAACTCGCCCGCAATGGCCAGCGATTTGCGCACGATGTCTTCAGCCGAAAGTTCGGTGTTATCCAGCAACGCACGCGCAGCGGCCTGGGCATAGGTGCTGCCCGAGCCGATGGCCACAATCCCGTGCTCTGGCTCCAGCACGTCACCGTTGCCAGTGATGATGAGCGAGGCATCGCGATTGGCAACAGCCAGCATGGCTTCGAGTTTGCGCAGCACACGGTCGGTGCGCCAATCGCGCGTCAACTCAATGGCCGCGCGCACCAAATGGCCCTGGTGCTTTTCGAGCTTGGCCTCAAATCGCTCAAACAGCGTAAAAGCATCAGCCGTGGCCCCAGCAAACCCGGCCAGCACCTGGTCTTTATACAGGCGGCGCACTTTGCGCGCCGAATGCTTGACCACCACATGCCCCAGCGTGACCTGACCGTCACCGCCCAGGGCCACCTCCACACCCTGCGGGGTTTGGCGCCGCACGCTGAGGATGGTGGTTCCGTGAAACTGCTCCATGAAAAAAACTCCGAAAAAAACAAGTGGGCCTGCCTGCGACTTCAAGCCGTGCCGCCCAGCGGGCCATGCAAGCAAACCGAGTAAAGCCAGCCACCCCCCGTTGTTGCAAGGCATGCTGCAAGAACAAAACATGCAGCATATTGCCCACTCGCGCGGCTTGCATGCCAACAACAACGCCATGCAGTATGGCCCGATGCAGCCTTTGTGCTCAGGGTATCGCTCAATATGTGCCAAGCCCATGAAGCGGCCCGCTTCGCCCAAGGCCAGATTGTGCCCGAGGCAGCACGCGCCATCGCCCAAGCTGGCACACTGGCAGGCGGCCGCTTGCCAGCCAGCCCAAGCGTTTCATTCCATCCGCAACAGGTGTTGAGCCACGCGCGCCTTGCCCTTCGGGCATGAAAAAGCCAGACGCCTTCCGGCATCTGGCCCCGCAAGCAGCATCAGATCAATTCAGGCGCAATGCTGTTTGCGTCGCCGCTACACGGCAACCATCAACTGCTGCAACCCGCAGCCTTGTATTTGGCCTGCGCGTCAGACGAGCAAGTCCACACCCCATCCACATCACGCGCCCACGTCAACTTGGCCCCGCTCAAGGCCCAGGCCGCGCGATTGCCAAAAGTGGCTTCCACTGTCACGGCTCCCGTGCTTTGAATCGTTACCTGCGGCACCCCCATTCCGGCAGGCAGAGCTGAGCCTGTTTGCGATGCCCCCGCAAGCAGCTTGGAGCCAGTGACTTGCGGATTGCATT
>JAUMXD010000141.1 GCA_030529305.1 Allobrachymonas sp. | reverse complement strand
GCAGGTGCTGTCGCAAGTGGCGCCTTTGTTGACCGAGGTGGCCGAGGCGCAGGCATCGGGCGGTGCATCAAATGGTGCATCAAGCGATGTGCGGTTGGCTTTTGTTTCCAGCGGCATGGGGCATATCGGCAGTGTGGAAGCTTCCAATGCCTGGCTGTACCGCACCAGCAAGGCCGCGCTGAACATGGCGGTGGCCGCGGCGCAGCACAGCTACCCGCAGGTGCGCATGGTGTGCTTTCACCCCGGCTGGGTGCAAACCGATATGGGCGGTGCGCAAGCCCCGCTGAGCGTGGCCGAAAGCGCCGCTGGCTTGCGCACCACGCTGGAGAACTTGCCGCCCCACGATGGATGCGCATGTTTCATGCGCTTTGACGGCACACGCTACGCGGGTTGGTGAGGGTGCGGTGCGGCTGGAGCTGCATCAGCCACCCGCTTGGTTGCTGGATGCCCGTTGTCGGTTGCATTGGGCGATCAGGACTGGGCGCACCGAGAGGCCCAATCGATAAAGTCCGGCGCATCCACACTTTCATAAGTGCGCCGCAGCAGGCGTCTGCATCGCTTGATTGCTTGACGGATCACTCACAGATTTAGATTCGGCGCCAGCGCCCGCTCCAGCCCGGCCAGTGGCGCGCCGCTGCGCGCTGCCAGGTCAGCGATCTGGCCGCCATCAATCTTGCCCACGCTGAAATAGCTGCTTTCAGGGTGGCTGAAATAGAAACCGCTCACGCTGGCGGCGGGCGTCATGGCGTAGGCTTCGGTCAGGCCCATGCCGATGTCGGGCGCTTGCAGCAAATCGAACAGCGGTTTTTTGATGCGGTGATCGGGGCAAGCGGGGTAGCCCGGCGCGGGGCGGATGCCACGGTACTGCTCGGCGATCAGCGCTTCGTTATCCAGCGCTTCGTCGGGGGCGTAGCCCCACAGGTCGCGCCGCACGCGCTGGTGCAGCCATTCGGCGCAGGCTTCGGCCAGGCGGTCGGCCAAGGCCTTGAGCATGATGGCGCTGTAGTCGTCGTGGCGGGCGAGGAACTGCGCTTCTTTGGCCTCCACGCCAATGCCAGCAGTCACGGCGAAGGCGCCGATGTAATCCTTCACGCCGCTGCCTGCTGGCGCGATGAAGTCGGCCAGGCAGCGGCTGGGGCGCATCTGGCCTTGGGCGTCGGGCTGCTTTTCGGTTTGTTGGCGCAGGCCGTGCCAGGTGAGGCGAACGTCTTGCCGCGCCTCATCGGCGTAGAGCGCAATGTCGTCATCGTGCACGGTGTTGGCGGGCCAGAAGCCCACCACCGCATTGGCGGTGAGCCAGCGGCCCTCGACGATTTTTTTGAGCATGGCCTGCGCGTCGTTGAACACGCGCGTGGCTTCTTGCCCCACCACCTCGTCTTGCAGGATGGCGGGGTATTTGCCTGCCAAATCCCAGGTTTGGAAGAAAGGCGTCCAGTCGATGAAGGGCAGCAGATCGGCCAGCGCAATGTTCTTGATGGCGCGCCGCCCGATGAACTTGGGCGCAGGCGGCGTGTAGCCTGCCCAGTCGATGCGCGTTTTGTTGGCGCGTGCCTTATCCAGCGGCCACAGCACGGCCTGCTTCTTGCCCGCGTGCAGGGCGCGCACTTTGTCGTAGTCGGCTTGCACCTCGGCCAGGTATTGCGCTGCGCCGTCACCCAGCAAGCCCTGCGCCACGCTCACGCTGCGCGAGGCATCGGGCACGTAAACCACGGGGCCG
>JAUMXD010000140.1 GCA_030529305.1 Allobrachymonas sp. | reverse complement strand
CGAATATTTCTGGCTGCACAAACGCTTCAAAACCCGCCCGCCGGGCGAGCCGCCGGTGTATTGAGCCAACACCGCTTACGCGGCCACATCCTTTCTGCCATCCATCCGTTCGCTGCGACCACCTGAACGGCACATGCAAGCCAGTTGCCGCGCCTATAGAGACAACCATCAGATCAGCCATTGAATGGAGTGCAAAACGCGCTTGCTTCTAGCCACTTGCGCAAGCTGCTCCGCCGCGCCTGAACAACACGGTCTTGAGGCCAAGCGTTTCTCCACACACCCCGCGCGCGCCTTCAATCATCATGCGCAGGCGCTGCGCAACAGCGACCCAAGCACAAGCGCACAAAGGCATTCCACATGTTTGATTGCATGCAGCCCGCCAGCCCAACGCCTCTGTACACACCCAAACCACGTCCCAAGCAGCCCCACATCCTGCACAATGCGGGCATGATGACATCCGACCCCGCCGCCATTGCCCCCACCGCCGCCCGCCTGGTGGTGGAAGAGGGCCTGGAATACGCCGCTGCCAAGCGCCGTGCGATCAAGGAACTGGACCTGCCCGCCCGCACGCCCTTGCCCGACAACGACGTGCTGGAAGAAGCCGTGCGCGAACACATCGCCCTGTTCTGTGCCGACACCCAGCCGCGCGAACTGGCCGCCCTGCGTGAACTGGCGCTGTTATGGATGCAGCGCCTGCAAGCTTTCGAACCGCTGGTGGGTGGCGCTGTGTGGCGCGGCACCGCCACGCGCCTGAACGATGTGT
This sequence comes from Allobrachymonas sp., assembly GCA_030529305.1. The sequence goes on along the minus strand of JAUMXD010000140.1, from coordinate 971 downwards.
ATCTGCACCTGTTTGCTGACGACGCCAAGGCCGTTGAAATCGCCTTGATTGATGAAGGCATCGACTACGAAGTGAGCCGCGTGCCCGGCCTGCACGGGCAAGAGGTGGATGCGCTGAGCATTCACGCCTGGTGCGAAGGCTTGCAAGAAGAAGTAGGCGTGCACCTGCTCGTCAATGGCCCGCTGGCCCAGCGCGGCAGCCTGGCCCATGATGCGCGCGGCCGCCCGCTGCGCGGCACCGCTGATCGCCTGCAAGCCTTGCTGAAGGCCGATGCGCCCGGCCGCCCATCAATAGAATGAACGGCAACGCAACCATCCATATTCCACCCACACCTGATAGATATATAGAAGGAGGCTCCCATGCTCAAACGCTTCAAATCCGCCGCCGCTGGCGAAATCGTGATGCTGGCTTCGCACGCCGAAGAGATTTTTGCCGTAATCAACCATCCGTTGGGTGAGCGCGGCGTCATCCCCGCAGCCCAGTTGCCGGCAGCCATTGCGGCCCTGCAAGCGGCCATTGATCGATCCAAACAGCAAGCCGCAGCCAGCGGCCGCACCGCTGATGCAGACGACCTGAGCGCTGCTGACAGCCCCGTGCCCTTTCACACCCGCGCCCTGCCCTTTTTGAACATGCTGAGCAAAAGCCAAGCGGCCCAGGCCGATGTGACTTGGGGCATTTGAATGCGCCAAGGAGTGCACTGAGCGCCGCTTGGCTACAGCCCGCGCTCGCACCCGGTTTGGCGGCATCGGCCCGCATTGGTTGGTAAAAAGCCCTTTCTTCAGTCATTTTTCGCTCTCTTTAGCACCAACCGTGTCTTTTCGGCACGAAGGGCACCATGAAGTAAAACAGTGGCGATTGCTGAAAATTTTGTGTTTTTCCGGGCTTTTTTGTGAGAGATAAGTTCTTTTGACTCCTTGAATGCCTATTTGTGACAAAATACACAACTTGCATTGCATGTCTGTTCAACCCAG
>JAUMXD010000139.1 GCA_030529305.1 Allobrachymonas sp. | reverse complement strand
TTGCATGGCGCTGTCGTCCACTTGCAGGTGCAGGTGTTCGCGCAGGCTGTCGTCGGCCAGGGCAAACAGGCCTGCGGGCGTGATTTGCAGGCGCAGGGCCAAGCTGTTCCAACGGGCGAGCACCACCTTGTCTTGATGGGCCAGCAGGCGTTGCTGCGCGGCCGGGTGCTGTTGCAGTACGTGGTTGAGGAGCAGCAGCAAGCGGTTGCGGATTTCGTGACTGAGCCAATCGGGAGCAGCAGGCAGCTTGGGTGCGCCGATTTTGTCGCGTGCGGCACCCAGCAGATCGGCCAGGAATTGAAAGGGGTCTGAGGCATTCATCGGAGGCATTCTCGCTGATGGCGGGGGGCGATGGTCAATGAATAAGCGAATGGATCAACATGGATTAACGATTGGCTGGGGCCTGCGCGCGGTGGGCCAAGTGTTTTAGGCATTTCAAGCATCAGTCATCCGCAGTAGGTGACGATGCAATCATCACCCATTGTTCGTTACCCATACCCTGTGCCCAAGCGCAGCCACACCAGCAATCAAAGCGGGCGAAGTTACCGAAGTAGCGACGCAACGGCGCCAACCTTGCTGACAGGGCAGAGCTGCAAGGCAACCAACCAATCAGTAAACCGGCCAGCCACAAATGCGGCTTGGGCGTTGCCCTGCGGCTTGAAGCGCTTATTGCAAGGGCTGCACAGCGGCCACGCGCCAAGGTGCGTCGGGCGTGTGGCGCGCTTGTACCATCTCCCAAATTTCGCGAAACGGGGTGGGGGCTTGCGTGGGCGCTTCGCGCACCATGCCCGAAAACTCTACGCTGGCGCAGTGTTCAACAGCGGTTGATTCACGGCTCAGCAGGCGCGCCTCCAGCACCATCAGCTCGGCGGCATGCGGGCTGGGGCCTTGCTCTTCGCGCTCTTGCAGGCGTTCGCTCAGCAGCTCGGCCATCTCGGGCATGAGCATGGCGCGCAAGCGGAGCACATCGGCAGCATCCCAGGCGCGTTGCATCTCGATGAAGCAGTTGCGCATTTGGGTGATGAGGGCGCCTTCTTCGCTGTGCGCTTGCACTTCGTGATCGATTTCGTTTTCCACCTCAGCCACCACATTGGCGGGGGCTGAATCCCACAATCGTGCGGCCGAATCGTTGCCCACCTTGCTGGGGTTGTAGCTGCGCGGGGTGGCAGGCGTTGGTGCGTCGGCTGCGGCCATCAGCGGCTGTGCAGGGGCAGGCTGGGTAGAGGACGCCATGGGCGCGGTGGTGGGCGCTTGTTGCGCAGGGCGCGCGCGCAGGGCCAGCCACAGGGCGGCCAGCACGCCCACCACGGCCAGGATCACAGCGATGATTTGCCAAGTTGTCATGATTCTTCTTTCAGTGCCTGTTTACGGTCTCAGCATTTGATGCCCACATGCAAGGCCACCAGGCCCGCACTCAGATTGTGATAGTCCACATGGCCAAAGCCTGCGCTGCGCATCATCTGGCGCAGCGCTTCTTGATCGGGGTGCATGCGAATGGATTCGGCCAGGTAGCGATAACTGTCGGCATCGCCAGCAACCCATTGCCCCAGCTTGGGCAGCACCTTGAAGCTGTACCAATCGTACGCTTTTTGCAAAGGCGCGGCCACGCGCGAAAACTCCAGCACCAGCAGCCGCCCGCCGGGTTTGAGTACGCGGCACATTTCCTGCAAGGCGCGGTCTTTGTGCGTCATGTTGCGCAGGCCAAAGGCCACGCTCACCAGGTCGAAATGGTTGCTGGCAAAGGGCAGGGCTTCGGCAT
>JAUMXD010000027.1 GCA_030529305.1 Allobrachymonas sp. | reverse complement strand
CGGGGTCGATGCTGTCGTCAAACGGGGCCATGTCGACGATGTGCAGCAGCAAGCGCGTGCGCTGTAAGTGACGCAAAAACTGGTGGCCCAGGCCGGCGCCTTCACTGGCGCCTTCAATCAGGCCGGGGATGTCGGCCACTACAAAACTTTGCTCGGGCCCCACGCGCACCACGCCCAGATTGGGGTAGAGGGTGGTGAAGGGGTAGTCGGCAATTTTGGGGCGGGCATTGCTCACGGCGGCGATGAAGGTGGATTTGCCCGCATTGGGCATGCCGAGCAGGCCCACGTCGGCCAGCACTTTCAGCTCCAGCCGCAGGCTTTTTTTCTCGCCAGGGTAGCCAGGTGTTTTCTGGCGCGGGGCGCGGTTGATGGCGCTTTTGAAGCGCAGGTTGCCAAAGCCGCCGTCGCCGCCTTTGGCAAGCAGGATTTTTTCGCCAGGAGCCATCAGCTCGTGCAGCACCTGGCCGGTTTCGGCATCGCTGATGACGGTGCCCACAGGCATTTTGAGAGTGATGTCGTCGCCCGCAGCGCCAAACATATCGCTGCCCATGCCGTGCTGCCCGCGCTTGGCCTCGAAGCGGCGCGCGTAGCGAAAATCCACCAGGGTGTTGAGGTTGACATCGGCCACGGCATACACATGGCCGCCGCGCCCACCGTCGCCGCCATCGGGGCCGCCAAATTCCTTGTATTTTTCGTGCCGGAACGATGCGCAGCCGTTGCCGCCATCGCCAGCGGCCACGTCGATCAAGGCTTCGTCAACAAATTTCATGGTTCATTCCTTTGGGCAGGGCCGGGGCTGTGGGCCGCCGAGCATCTTACCTGCAGCTGCCAAAACAAAAAGCCCCTGGTCGGGGCTTTTTGTTGGATGGGGATGCGTGCTTATTCAGCAGGTGTGACATCCACTACTTGGTGGTTTTGCGCGCCGCGTGTGCTGAACGACACGTGACCATCCACCAGCGAGAACAGGGTGTGGTCGCGACCGATGCCCACATTGTTGCCGGGGTGGAACTTGGTGCCACGCTGGCGCACGATGATGGAACCGGCGCTGATCAGTTCGCCGCCAAAAGCCTTGACGCCGAGCATTTTGGGCTTGGAATCACGCCCGTTTCGCGTAGAGCCGCCGCCTTTTTTCTGTGCCATGTTTGACTCTCCTTGCGCCGATCAGGCCTTGATGGAAGCAATTTCCAGCTCGGTGTACGGCTGGCGGTGCCCCTGGCGTTTTTGATAGTGCTTGCGGCGGCGCAGCTTGAAGATGCGCACTTTGTCGTGCTTGCCGTGAGCGATGACTTTGGCCACAACGCTTGCGCCGGACACCAGCGGAGCACCCACGGTCAGTTTGTCGCCGTTACCAACGGCCAAGACCTGATCGAGGGTGATTTCCTTGCCTTCGTCCGCAGCAATCTGTTCTACCTTGATCTTGTCGCCGGCTGCCACGCGGTATTGCTTGCCGCCGGTTTTTATGACTGCGTACATAGTGAATTTCCTTCAATTGATCTGCAAACGGATTTTTGCAGAGCCGCTGATTATAGCGTTTGGCCGTGTTTGTGCAAGCCGAGGGGCTGTTGCCGACCCTGGATGAGGCGCAGCGGCCACAGATGCTGGCGGGCAGCGAGGGCGCGGTGCGCCTACGCCTGAAAGCAGAAAGGAATGCGTGGCGACGGGTATCAACGCTGAGCTTGCCCCCTTGCTTGCACCACTGCCGTTGAGGCGGCCATGCGCTGCGTGAGGCTGGTGCAGCGAGATGGGAAAGCGGCCAGGCAGCGCGCTCAACCGGCTGGGCTGGCGCCGCCAGTGCTGCTTGTGGCGGCAGCCGGATCGTTGGCTGCCGCAGCCTCGTCTGCTTGAGTTGCCGCAGCTGCGCGGGCCTGGCTGGCTGTGTCCCACAGCCATTGCGCCACCGTTTCCAGCCCCTGTTTCTTGAGGGCCGAAAACAGCATGACTTGTCCGCCACCGGCTTGCAGGCGGGTGATGTCGAGCGCCTTGGCGCCTTCGGTGCGGGTGAGCTTGTCGGCCTTGGTGAGCAGCACCAGAAAAGGCAGCCCCTCCTCCACGCGCGGGCGGATCAGTTCCAGCAGCAGCTCGTCGAGTTCGGTCAGGCCCAGCCGGGCATCGCAGAGCATGACGATGCCAGCCAAATTGCCGCGTTGGCACAGGTAGTGCGCCATGACTTGCTGCCAGCGTTCCTTGTCGGCCAGGGGCACGGCGGCGTAACCGTAGCCGGGCAGGTCGGCCAGCACGGCGTCCGTCTGGCCTTGGCGACCCAAGGCAAACAGGTTGATGTGTTGGGTGCGCCCCGGTGTTTTGGAGGCAAAGGCCAGCTGCTTTTGCTGTGTGAGGGTGTTAATGCAGGTGGATTTGCCCGCGTTGGAACGGCCCACGAAAGCGATTTCGGGCACGTCCAGCGGCGGCAGCTGGTGCAGCTGCGCGGCCGTGGTGAGAAAGCGCGCCGTGTGCATCCAGCCCAGCGCGGCGGGTTTGCTGGGCGATGAGGTTTGCGCGGCAAGGGCAGGGGCAGGGCGATTGCGGTGGGCGGAGGGCGGGCGGTACGAAGATCGGTTCATGGGCGGGCAGGCATGCGTGCATGCAGGAAAAGCAGCAGGCAGTGTAGCTGCTGTGAGCATGCATGCGGTTTTGCGTTACCCAAAGTATGCAGCGCGGCGTGATCAGCAAAGGAAGCCCAATACAAGCGCTATGGATGCCAGCGCTGCAAACGGATAATTTGGCAAGTTTTGGGTTTGTATGTGCAGCCAGCGATTCGTCTTTCTTGCACGCAAAAGGGCCGATGCCAGTGCTGCGCGAGCGTGATCGAGGTCGAGGAGATGAGCCATGCGCTTGAAAGTGCCACCCGTTTTGCTGCTGGTGCTGCTTGCCGCTTTGATGTGGGCAATGGCTGCAGTCGTGCCCGTGGGTGCTTTGCCTGCATCGGCAGGGCTGGCCGTGCTTTTGGCCGTGGCGGGCGCTGCTGCGATGGCGGCAGGGGCGTGGGCCTTCGTTCGGGTGCAGACGACGCTCGATCCGCGTGCACCCGAGCAAAGCCATTGCATTGTGTCAGATGGCATTTACCGCTTCAGCCGCAATCCGATGTATTTGGGCATGGCGCTGATATTGGCGGCATGGGCCGTTTGCCTGGCGCATGCCGCTGCCTGGGTGGGGGTGGCAGGCTTCGTGCTGTACCTGAATCGGTTTCAAATCGTGCCCGAAGAGCGAGCCTTGGAACAAAAATTCGGCGAGGCCTATCGCCGCTATTGCCGGACAACGCGGCGTTGGCTTTAGGCAAGCTATCTAGGCGGCTAGTTGGTGCTTGACCAGCATTTGCCCATTTCATGAAGCGATGGGCAAATGAAGGTCTTGTAGCCGCAAGGGGTGTGGCCACCAAGCGCAGGCGGGTGGTGTCTGATGAGGGTCAAGCCGGCAAAAAGCCTTCGATCGAGAGGTAACGCTCGCCCGTGTCGTAGTTGAAGCCCAGCACGCGGGCCTTGGCGGGTAGCTCGGGCAGCTTTTGCGCAATGGCGGCCAGCGTGGCGCCGCTGCTGATGCCGACCAGCAGCCCCTCTTGCGTGGCGGCGCGGCGGGCAAATTCCATGGCGGCAGGGCCTTCGACCTGGATGCTGCCGTCCAGCAAGCTGGTGTCGAGGTTTTTGGGGATGAAGCCCGCGCCAATGCCCTGAATCGGGTGCGGGCCAGGCGCACCGCCGCTGATGACGGGCGAGAGCGTGGGCTCCACCGCAAACACCTTCAGCTGCGGCCACTGCTGCTTGAGCACCCGTGCCACGCCGCTGATGTGGCCGCCCGTGCCCACGCCGGTGACGAGCGCATCCAGCCCTTCGGGAAAGTCGCTGATGATTTCTTGCGCCGTGGTGCGGGCGTGGATGTCGGGGTTGGCGGCGTTGTCGAACTGCTGGGGCATCCAGGCCGTTTGGCCTTGGGCGCTGAATTGCGCCACCAATTCTTCGGCGCGGGCAATGGCACCTTTCATGCCCTTCTCTTTGGGCGTGAGGTCGAAACTTGCGCCATAAGCCAGCATCAGGCGGCGGCGCTCCACGCTCATGCTTTCGGGCATGACGAGGATCAGCTTGTAGCCCTTGACGGCAGCCACCATTGCCAGCCCCACGCCGGTGTTGCCACTGGTGGGCTCCACAATGGTGGCGCCGGGCTTGAGCTGGCCCGATTGCTCGGCCGCCTCGATCATGGCCAGTGCAATGCGATCTTTGATGCTGCCACCGGGGTTGAAACGCTCGGCCTTGATCCAGACTTCGTGGCCGGGAAAGAGGCGATCAAAACGGATGTGCGGCGTGCGGCCAATGGTGTCGAGTACGGATGCGGCTTTCATGGGAGGGCCTCCTGCGTCAGAAAAGGGTTGCAATGATTGGGTGATGAGATGCAAGCATTGTGCAGGCTTTGAAATTACTTTTGCTTATATGCATCAGCGCCAGGCGGGGCGCGGTCTGGCAATCAGCCTTGCAAGATGTAGGGGAATCAAACGAGCATGGAATGGCGGCCAAGGGTACAGTGCAGCCATGTCAAACAGGGTTGCATCAGGCGAGTGCTCGAATGCAGTTAGCCCTAGTTGCTATCGGCTTGGGGAGGAGTGGGGGATGCGCGATGCGCATCTGTAAGGCCATTAATAAAGCGCTTGTTAGGTTGTTGGTAAACCCAACCTCAGAGTGTGCCTTGGCCACCAGTTTTTGCGCCATTTGCAACGTACCCGCTTGCTGCTGCACATCGTCGACATGGCCCCGTTTGACGACAGCATCGACCCCGTGGCGCAAGCCAAAGCCATCGTGGCCGAACTGAAAAAATACGACAAAGGCTTGCACGACAAACCACGCTGGCTGGTGCTGAACAAGCTCGACATGGTGCCTGCTGAAGAGCGCGCCACACGTGTGGCCGATTTCGTCAAACGGCTGAAATGGAAAGGCCCGGTGTACGAAATCTCTGCCCTCACGCACGAAGGCTGCAAACCCCTGGTGCGCGACATCTACACCCACATCCAGGCCGAACTGCACAAAGAGCAGCCGCCTGCGGTTGGGGTTGATCCGCGCTTTGCCGAGATCGAGCCTGCAATTGATGCAACACCTGACGACGACGCCACCGAGCCAACGGCCCCCAAAAGCCGTGCGCCTCGCAAGCCTCGCGCATCCGAAAAAACCGCTTCGTAACGCGCCACGCAGCAGCTGTGTGACGCTATGGATGCGTGGTATTACGCGCGCCATCAAACCCATGGGTAAGCCATTCCAAGCAGCACCTCGGTGCTGCTTTTTTTATGGCTGCCTGATTATGGCAATGGCTCCTCTGGCGGCTTGAGCAACATCCAGGGCTGCGTATCCAAGGCGTGGGCCATGCGCTCGATATTGCTCAACGACACATTCCAGCGCGAACGCTCAACGGCCGAAACATAGGTGCGATCCAACCCGCACTGGCTCGCTAACTCCTCTTGCGACCAGCCCTTGCCCGCCCGCAACAAGCGGATGTTGTAGGCGAGTACGTCGCGCAGATTGCTGCTGTCCGGCAACGAGACAGGAGGCTTGGGTTTGGCTGACATCTTGTTAGCACAGTGACATGATGATACATTTGCATCCACGGAGTTTGCTTCACATATGGTTTTGTGATGTTTATCGCACGCCCCTAGAAATCACCTTTTCTACTTTCCAACGCATATGAAAAGCCTAATTGCCATCGTCTTTCTTGTGGGCGGTTTTTTTGCGATCGCTCTTCCTTTTTTTGCGGGAAAACCTCCCTCTGAATCAGAAATTCGCTTCTCAATGCACAGGTATCTGGAAAGAAATCCGAGCTTGTACCCAGAAAAAGATTTTTCTGTGAGCAGCACGTGTGTTCAAGCGGATGAAAGAGGCGCTTACTTGTGTATGTTGACGCTAGACAGCGGCTTTTTCAGTAAAAGCAAAAAGCTGAACGTCATATTCAAAAAAATCAATAAAGAATGGCAGGTCAGTCAAGTCCTGCATGAGAGTGCGTGACATACAAACGCATAACTAATCCCGTTTACTCATCGCTTAGCACACGGATTTTTTGTTCCTGATCGTCTGTCTTTTCTATGCGGCGATAGGACAATACGGGGCATGACTACCTCGCTCTCCACCGCACACGCCCCCAATCCCCAACTGGCCCAGGCCGCCTGCAAGGCCTTGCAACAAGCCCGCCGCATCGTGGTCAAGGTCGGCTCCAGCCTCGTCACCAATGAGGGCCGCGGGCTGGACGCCAACGCCATCGCCCAATGGTGCCAGCAGCTGGCAGCCCTGCGCCAGCAAGGATGCGAGGTCGTGATGGTGAGCAGTGGCGCCATTGCCGAGGGCATGAAGCGCCTGGGCTGGCAACAGCGCCCCAGCGAAGTGCATGAGCTGCAAGCCGCCGCCGCCGTGGGCCAGATGGGGCTGGCGCAAATCTACGAAACCGAACTGGGCGAAAACGGCCTGCAATCGGCCCAGGTGCTGCTCACCCACGCCGACCTGGCCGACCGCGAGCGTTACCTCAACGCGCGCTCCACCTTGCTCACGCTGCTGCAACTGGGCGTGGTGCCCGTGATCAACGAAAACGACACGGTCGTGAACGACGAAATCAAGTTCGGCGACAACGACACGCTGGGCGCGCTCGTCGCCAATTTGATCGAGGCGGATCTGCTGGTCATCCTCACCGATCAGCGCGGCTTGTTCACAGCCGACCCGCGCAAAGATGCCAACGCCCAACTCATCACCATTGCACAGGCAGGTGATGCACAGCTTGAAGCCATGGCAGGCGGCGCGGGCAGCAACATCGGCAAGGGCGGCATGCTGACCAAAATCCTGGCGGCCAAACGCGCGGCACGTTCCGGCGCCAGCACGGTAATCGCCTGGGGGCGCGAGCCCAATGCCCTGCCGCGCCTGTTGCAAGGCGAAGTGGTGGGCACGGCCCTGCTGGCGCGCACGCACAAACTGCAAGCCCGCAAGCAATGGATGGCCGATCACCTGCAACTGCACGGTGCCGTGGTGGTGGATGCAGGGGCCGCCGCCAAATTGCAGCAAGATGGCAAAAGCCTGCTGCCCATTGGCATGCTGGCCGTAAGCGGCGACTTCCAACGCGGCGAAGTGATTGCCGTGCGCGACGAGCAAGGCCGGGAAATTGCACGCGGCCTGGCCAACTACCCCTGCCACGAAGCGCGCCTGCTGTGCCGCAAGCCTTCCAGCCAATTGCAAGCGCTGCTGGGCTACGCTGCCGAACCTGAAATGATCCACCGTGACAACATGGTGCTGATGCAAGGCAGCTGATCCGAGCCGCGCCCCTGCGCATCATCAAGCGGCTTGTAGCTTGCGGTCCCAACGATTTAGGGAGTGGGAGGCTCTACACGCAAACCATTCGGGCAACCGCATCACTCACACACACTGCCCTGCCCGCCCCAGCCTTGGCTGTGCCTGCCTGGCATGTACCCCCAATCATGAAGAGTTGATGCGCGCCCTGCACTGCGGCATGCAGCGATGTCGAACCAAGGCGAGCGAGCGTACTCGCGCCAACGCATCAATGGCGCAGCCTATTCCAACACAGGCCGGGCATGCCAAGGCCCAGCTGGCGATGCGGCTGATGCCCAAACAGTGCTTTCCGTGTGCTTACTGTGCGTCTTGCGGCGTAAACAGCAGAGACTCCGTGGCAAAGCCCAATTCGGCCGCACGGGCGATGATGCGCTGCTGCACATCTTGCGGCAGATGCGGCGTGCGTGAAAGAATCCACAACTGTTTGCGATCTGGCGAGCCCACCAGCGACCACGCGTATTCACGATCCAGCGCCAGCACCCAATACGGCCCGTAAAACGGTCTGAAAAAACTCACGCTCAAGCGGGCATTGCCGCTGCCCGGCTCCACCTTGGCAAAGCCTTTGGCCGTTCTTGTTTTGCCATTGGCTTGCACGCAACTGTTGTGCACCAGCATGCCGCCATCCACCAGCTTGTACTCGGCCTTGACGTTGCGCACGCACTGCGTTTGAAAGCGATTGGGCAAGCGCGCAATTTCGTACCACACGCCCACATAGCGCTCCAGCACCACATGGTCCACGGTGGGCAAGGCAGGCGCCTGTTGCTGTTTTTGATTGGCGCAACCCACCATCAAACCGGCCGTAGCCGCAGCGCCCAAAGCAGCGGCAGCCACCAGCAGCCAAGGGGATTTTTTCAGCGAGCAAGAACAAGGCATGAGGATCCTCCCGGTCGTGTCAATCAAAAAATGGCAAGCCACGTAGCCATGCGAAGACGTGCCCGCCGTGGCAAAGCACATCGGCCCGCACACCACAGCATACCCGCTTTGGCTGCGCTTATCTGCAGCGCTTTTGTTTGGAATAGTTCAAAAAGCGCGCAACCGAAAACTCATAAAACATGATGCGTGCTGTTTACGGCTGCGCTCGCTGCGGCACGCTCTTTTTCTATTGAGCGCTGCATGCGAACGAAGGCAACAGCCACCGCTCACACCGCCAGCGGATCCACATCCACCGCCCAGCGCAGAATGGCCGTGGTGCGCTGCTGATGCAGCCAAGCTCCCAGTTGCGGCAACAGGCGTTGCAGGGCCAGGCGGTTGTCGCTTTCGATCAGCATTTGCGCGCGTTCACGATTGGCGATGCGTTGCGGCACCATGGGCACGGCGGGGTAACACAGCACTTGCGCGGCTTCGGGGTGAGTGGTGGCCCACTGTTCTGCGGCCATGCGCACGCTGTTGAGAAAGTCTTGCGCGGCTTGCTGCTCGCGCGCTTCGGCACGGATGAGCGCCTGGTAGCTGAAAGGCGGCATGCCCGCCGCGCGGCGCTCCTCCAACTGCTGCTGGGCAAAACCGGGGTAATCGTGTTTGCGCAAAGCGGCAAACAGCGGATGCGTGATGAAGCCGGTTTGCACCCACAGCTCGCTACGCGTGCTCAAGGCCGCATCGCGCCCGGCGCGGCCACCAGCTTGCATCAAAAGGGCAAACAGGCGCTCGGGCGCGCGAAAGTCGCTGCTGAACAGGGCCGTATCGGGATTGAGCGCGGCCACCAGCGTGATGCGGCGAAAGTCGTGCCCCTTGGCCAGCATTTGCGTGCCCACCAGCACGTCCACCTCGCCGCTGTGGGCCTGCGCCAGTTGCTGCGCCAGGCTGCCGGCCAGGCGGGTGGTGTCGGCATCGATGCGCAGCACGCGCAAGGGGCTGCCGTCGGGCCGCCGGGTGGTTTGCAGCTGCTGTTGCAGGGCTTCTTCAAGCTGTTCGGTGCCCAGGCCCAGGGCGCGAATGTCCTGGTTGCCGCAATCCGGGCAGGCGCGCGGCACAGGCACGGTGTAGCCGCAGTGGTGGCAGCGCAGGCTGCGGTCGATCTTGTGAAAGACGCGAAAGGCGCTGCAATGCGGGCACTGGCTCTTCCAGCCGCAATCGGGGCAATGCAGCACGGGCGCGTAGCCGCGGCGGTTGAGCAGCAGCAGGCTTTGCTCGCCGCGCGCGGCGCGCTGCTGCACCGCTTCGAGCAGGGCCGGGCTGCACACGGTGCCACGGGGCAGTTGCGCCATATCGATCAGGCGCACAGCGGGCAAGGCTGCTGCGCCGATGCGTTCGGGCATGCACAGGCGGCGGTAGCGGCCGCCCGCATCTTCAGCCGTGTGTGGGCGGCTGTGGTACCAGCTTTCAAGCGAGGGCGTAGCCGAGCCCAGCAACACAGGCGCCTGGCATTGGCGGGCGCGGTAGATGGCCAAGTCACGGGCCGAGTAGCGTGCGCCTTCTTGCTGCTTGTAGCTGGGGTCGTGCTCTTCGTCCACCACGATCAGGCGCAGATGCGGAATGGACGCCAGCACCGCCATGCGCGTGCCCAGCACGATGCGCGCCAGCCCCGTGTGCGCGGCCAGCCAGCCTTGTAGGCGTTGCGCAGGCGTCATGCCGCTGTGCAGGGCCACGATGCGCTGCTGCGCAAAGCGCGCAGCAAAGCGTTGCTCCAACTGCGGGGTGAGGTTGATTTCGGGCACCAGCACCAACACTTGCGCCTGATCGTTGTGCGCCAACGCCTGCGCCACGGCTTGCAGATACACCTCGGTTTTGCCACTGCCCGTATTGCCAAACAACAGCAAGGGCGGGGGTATGGTTTCGTTAGCAGCGGCTTGCACAGCGGCAATGGCTTGCTCTTGCTGCGCCGTTAAAACGGGGGCTTGGGTGGCGGTGGGGATGTTTGCATCCTTTGCATCCACAGCGCCATCAGCCAGTGCGTCTGTTGATGCAATTGATTCTGCAGCCACGGGCACTGCAGTTTGCATGCCATCGGCGACGGCAGATTGAGCTTTGGATTGCGCCTTGGCTTTTTTGCCCGATTGTTTAGCAGCGGGCAGCGCCAGCTTTTTCAGGCGGCGCGCCAACTGCACCCCGTCCAACTCGCGCAAGGGCGGCGGCAAAGCCGCCAGCGCCACTTCACCCAGGCTGCGCTGGTAATAGCGCGCCACAAAGGCCACCAGCTCGCGCCAAGTGGTATCCAACGGGGGCAAATCCGTCAGCGCCTCAAGAATGGGTTTGGGCTGCACGCCATCGGGCAGGGCTTGAACGTCTGACCCGCTTTGCCAGACCACGCCCAGCACGCTGCGCTGCCCCAGCGGCACACGCACCAGCGTGCCCGGTGGCAAAGCTTCGTGGTGCAAGTAGTGCAGCGGCGTGGCCGAAAGCGGGCTGTGCGCAGGCAGGGCCACCAACACCAGTAGGCAATGCTGAGCTGCAGATTGGGATTGCGATCGCTCTTCAGCCAGCGCGGCTGGACTACGCAAGCCACTGCTTGGCTCTTCGGCTGTTTCCGAAGGCGCAAACAAAGAAGGATCGTCAGGCAAGTTCACGTTCGCAAACGCTTGGTCTGGCTTTGATGAAACGGCTTCTGATAGAGCCAAAAGCCAAGCCTTGCAAGGCGCATTTCGATTGCAGTTGTGCAGCCTGCTTCCACCACCGCCGTCACGGGCAAGACATAGCGCATGGCAAACAACAAGCGGTGCACCAGCGATGCAAAGCCCAAACGGGCTTCAACCGCCCTTGCGTTCGCGCGTGACTTCCACCCCCAGCTGCTTGAGTTTGCGGTACAGGTGGGTGCGCTCCAGCCCGGTTTTTTCGGCCACGCGGGTCATGGAGCCTTTTTCGCGCTGCAGGTGGAAGGTGAAGTAGGCGCGCTCGAAATCGTCGCGCGCTTCGCGCAGTGGCTTGTCGAGTTCAAAGCTTTGAATGGCTGCGGGTTGCTGCGGAATGATGACGCCAGCCATGGGCACAAAGCCAGGCGCGGGTTCCATCACGGTTTCCACGCTGGCCGCCACGCCATTGCCTGTGCTGGCATGACTCATGCTGGCGGCAGCGGGCGGCAGCGTTGCAACGACTGCTGCAGGGGCCGCGCGCTTGCCCGCATCGCGGTTCAGGCCCAGTTCCACAGCGGCCAGCAGTTTTTGCAGGGTGATGGGTTTTTCGAGGAAAGACAGCGCCCCGATGCGCGTGGCTTCAACAGCGGTTTCGATGGTGGCGTGCCCGCTCATCATGATGACGGGCATGGTCAGCAGATTGGACGTGGCCCATTCCTTGAGCAAGCTCACGCCGTCGGTGTCGGGCATCCAGATGTCGAGCAGCACCAAGTCGTAAGTGGATTGCTGGCGCGCGTCACGCGCTTGCGCGGCGTTTTCTGCCAAATCAACCGTATGCCCTTCGTCGTTGAGGATTTCAAAGAGCAGTTCACGAATGCCATGCTCGTCATCTACGACCAGAATGTTTGCCATCTCTTCGCCTTGCTTATCTTTCGATCAAAACGTGTTGCGCCAATGATACAAGCAAATGGCCCGCGCCAACGCCACTGCAGGCTTGCGCTGCATCAGGCACTCGCTGCATCTAGTACTGCGCAGTGCCAGGCCGTTTGAGCGTCTTTACTCGGCCGGATGCGACCACAAGTCCAGCTGCGGCACGTCTGCCTGCGTTTGCTCAGCCGCCGGAATCAGCAGGTTGACTTGCGCGCCGATCACCACGCCGTCTTGCACGCGGTTGCTGATAGTGATGCGCGCGTTGTGCTCGTCGGCAATTTTTTTCACCATGGGCAGCCCCAGGCCGGTGCCGCGCGATTTGGTGGTGACGTAAGGCTCGAACGCACGTTGCAGGATGTGCTCCGGAAAGCCCGGCCCGGCATCACTCACCGTCAGGCGCACGCGCTGCGCAGCGGGCCGCCATTGGGTTTGGATCAGCACCGGCTCGTTTGTTTGGCGCTCGGCTTGCTGCTGCGCGTCTTGCGCGTTTTGCAGCAGGTTGTGGATGACTTGGCGCAGCTGTTGCGCATCGGCCAGCACGGGTTGGCAATCGGGGTCCAGCTCGGCATGCACGGGCACCTGGGCATTTTCGGCCCCATACAAATGCAGCACATCGTTGATGAGGGCGTTCACATCCAGCGGTTGCAATTGCGCAGCGGGCAGGCGGGCATAGTCGCGGAATTCGTCCACCAGTCGCTTCATGGCATCGACCTGCTCGACGATGGTGCGTACCGAGCGGGCCAGCACCTCTTGCTCTTTGGAGGGCAAGTGGGCCATGAGCTTCATTTCCAGCCGCTCGGCCGAAAGCCGGATGGGCGTGAGCGGGTTCTTGATTTCGTGCGCCAGGCGGCGCGCCACTTCGCCCCAGGCCTGGGCGCGCTGGGCCGAGACTTCAGCCGAAATGTCTTCAAACACCAGCAAGCGCGCGCCGGGTACTTCGCTTTCGGGCAGCAAGGCGCCACGCAGCACCAGGGTGATGGCCTCTTGCTGCAAGCCTTCGTGCGCGGGGGGATTGAGCTCCATCGAGTGCTGCCAGTAGTTGCCGGAGCCAGCCGCTGGCCAGCCGCTGTTTTCAGCTTCGGCAGCAGATGTTGCAAAAGCGGCTTGCGCAGTGCTGGCCTCATCCATGCGATCCAGCGTTTGCTCATCCTGTTCGATGATGGTGTCGGCCTCGGCGTCCGGCACGGGCTCTGCACCCGCCAAGGCATCGAACTGCTGCTGCACGGTATCGCCCAGTTGCTGCAAGCCTTCGAGCGCGCCCAGCGTGTGGCCGGGCAGCTCTTCTTGCGCGATGCGCAGAATGCGGCTGGCGCCAGGGTTGGCCGAGAGGATGGTGCCATCGGGATGCAGCACCAGCACGCCGGAGCTGAGGTTGTCGAGGATGGTTTGCAGCTCGGATCGAGAAGCGTCCAGCTCGGCCAGGCTGCTGGCGGCGGCCTGGCGCGCATCGGCCAGCTGTTGCGTCATGCGCGCAAAGGCGCGGGTGAGGCCGCCCAGCTCATCGCGCGCATCGTGAATGTGCTTGGGCCGCAAATCGCCTTGAGCCACCTGGCGCACACCGGCGGCCAGCAGCAGCAGTGGGCGTGCCAATTGCGCGGAGATAAGCGCGGCCAGCAGCACCGCGCCAAACACGGCCAAAAACAATGAAAGCGTGAGCGTGCCGATGAACATGCGCTGCATGCCAACGCGCGTAAGCGCGCGCTCTTGATAGTCGCGGTTGGCCTCTTGCACCAGCACGGCGTTGTGCAACAAATCGGTCGCCACAGCTTGAGTCAGCTGCAGCACCCAGGTTTCGTTGTGCAGGCCGAATTGCGCCGGGCGCACCAAGGTATAGGCCACGATAGACACAGACCCCGCGCCTGCCTTTGCATCTGCAGTGGCATTTGAACCGTCATTTGGAGCTTCACTCGATGCTTCGCCCGAAGCACCCTGCCCTGCTGGCGTGGCTTGTGCGGCTGGTGCCGCATTTGCTTCTTGTGCGGTAGCAGCCTGCTCGCCCGCTTCTTCCAGCCCTTCTACATAAGCCACCACGGGCTGCTGCTGCAATTGCGCCAGCACCTCGGCGCTGGGCGGCTGAATCGCAGCGGCAAAGCTCTGCTGGGAGGAAGCCGCAATCTGCTGGCCTGATGCGCTCCACAGCACCAGGCGATCGGCATTTTGCTGGCTGCGCAGATGATCCAGCGTCATGCCCATGTCAAAGGCGGGCTGCGCGCCCAGCACATAGGCCGCGGCCTGTGCCTTGTTGGCAGCATCAGCCGTGAGGGTATCAAGCACGCTTTGGCCCAGGCTCAGGCCCGCGCTCAGGGCTCGCTCCACCTTCACGTCGAACCAGCTCTCGATCGAGCGCGACACGAACTGGTAAGCCACCAGATACAGCAAGGCCCCCGGCACACTGGCCACCAGCGCAAACACCAGCGCCAGCTTCAGCAGCAAGCGACTGCCGAATTTGCCGCGCCGCAAGCCGCGCCACATGCGCACGGCCAGCCACAGCAACACCAAAAACAGCAAACCCGCCGCCACCGCATTGGCCACCAACAGGTGTTGGTAATTGCGTTCGTAAACGGCGCTGTTGGTGGATTGCGCCAGCAAAAACATCAGCACCAGCGCGATGCAGGCCACCAGCACGATGCCAGCCATCACCGTCCAGCGGGCGGTGCGGGTGCGCCAGAATTGTTTGAGCGTGCCTGTGCTCGTCATGGCTCGGCCCGTGAGTCCTGGCCTCGGCTCAAGCCCCAATCTGCCGGGCTCCACTGGCTGCCCAGCCGTGCGCCCGGCTGCCAAGCACCTGCAAACTGTGACGACAGCTGACTCACGGTTTTGCCCAAGCTGCTGGCGTTGAGAGAGAAGTCACGCTCAACGTCCAGCCCCCATTCAGACTGCCAGGCTGGCCCGCCCTGAAAGGTTTGCCCCAGCTGCGAAATATCCAGCCGCAAGCGCACGCGCACGGTGTAGTTGTGATCGGCCGACCATTGCTCAGCCGTGAGCACTTGCCAGCTCGAGATGCGGCGCACGGCGCTCAGGGCCGATTCCAGGCTGTCGAAATTCTGGCTCAGCAGCACGCCCACGCTGCCGCGGTGAATCGGCTCGCTGCTGACGTTGACGCGCCAGCGCCGCGTAAGCGGCTGGTAAAGCAGGCGCACATAGCGCTTGTTGCTGTTAACCACCTTGCCCGCCCAATACCAACGGCTGCGCGTGGTTTGCGTCTCGAACAAAAAGTACACGGGCACGCCGCGTTCAAGCGTTTCTTGCAGGTGTGTGGAAACCGTGAAGCGGATGTTGCCGCTCATGCGCACGCCGTCTTCACCCAAATCGAAACGCACATCGGTGATGGCGGGTGCGCCCTGCTTCAAGCGCGTTTGCGCAACGGCAGGCCGCAGCGCCAAGGCGCACAGCAGCATCAGCACGGCGCCGCACCACCAGCGCAGCCTGCCCTGCCCGCAGGGCCGGAGCCAGGCAAGCGAGGCATCAAACAGTTTTGGCAAGCAAGGCGTAATAGAAACCATCGTGATCCAGCCATTGCGGGGGGCACGCAGCGCCAGCCGCCTGGGCAGAGGGTTGTGCAAAAGGAGGCAAAGAAGATGGCACGACCTTTTCAGGCACGGCCTGCGGCCCATTGTGCACCAGCCCCGCCGCCGCCAGCCCATTTGTGGGCAGCAAATGCCCGGGCGCGGGCAAACTTGCGGCGTCGCTGTGGCGCGCAAGAAACGCATCGATCTGATCTTGCCCCTCGGCCCGAAAGACCGAGCAAGTGGCATACAGCAGCACGCCGCCCGGGCGCAGCAGCGGCCACAAGGTGTGCAACAGATGCTGTTGCGTACGCGCCAGCTGGGCAATGTCGGCCTCGCGGCGCACCCAGGCAATGTCGGGGTGGCGGCGCACGATGCCTGATGCGCTGCAAGGCGCATCGAGCAAGATGCCGTCAAACGGCTGACCATTCCACCACGCAGCCGGCTGACCCGCATCGGCCACCAGCACTTGCGCGTGCAGCCCCAGGCGCTGCAAGTTTTCGGTGATGCGCGCGCAGCGGGCGGCGTCGATATCCAGCGCCGTTACCTCATGCTCACCCAGCTCCAGCAAGTGCGCCGTTTTGCCACCGGGGGCCGCGCAGGCATCGAGCAAGCGCAGGCGCGTACCGGTACGCGCGCCCGCCTTTGCATCTACCTTTTCGCCAGGCTGCGTCTGCAAGGCTTGCAGCAACAAGGGAGCGGCTAACTGCGCGGCCGCGTCTTGCACCGATACCCAGCCCCGCGTAAACCCTGGCAGCTGCTGCACCGGGCAAGGCTTGTGCAGCACCACGCCATACGCCCCATGCAATTGCCCGGCCAATCCGGCGGGCAACAGATGCTCTTGCAGATATTGGGCGGGCGACAAGCAACGCGCGTTCACACGCAGATGCATGGGCGGCTGATGCTGCCCGGCCAGTGCAATGGCTGCGGCCGTGCTCATGGCTTGCGGCTGCGGACGAGCGGCAGCGCTTGCAAGTGAACGCGCAGACGATTCCTTGGAGCCATCTCTTGCAAATGCGGCACCAGTTGCATCTGCTGCTTCGGCAGCCGCATGGGCGCTTGCGGTTGCAGCAGATTCGGGGTAATCGGCCTGCAGACGTTGCCACCACCAAGCGGGCAGATTGAGCAACTCCGCCCGGCCTTGTGGCGCAGCTTGGTGGCAGCGTGCCTGCCAAGCCTCGCGCTCGCGCATGAAGGCGCGCAAACAGGCATTGACCAAACCAGCCTGATGCCGCATGCGCGGATGCTGGCGTGCAGCTTCCACGGCTTGATGCACCAGCGTGAAGTCGTTGTAGGGCGATGCATCGCTCTGCGCTGCCCCTGCGCTTGATCCAGCCCGCTGTGGCTTATCGTCATCGCCATGTGCAGATGCAGTTTCATGACGTGCATTGACGTCTGTACGGGCCGCTTCACTCGCCGGCTCCCACGCCAAAGCCAGCGCCGTGCACAGCAAGGCATCCACAGCGGGCGGCGGGTTACGCGGCACCAGCTGTTCGCGCAACCAACGGGCCATGCCCAAGCGGCGCAGGGCCAAATAAGCCAGCGCCTGCACACCGGCGCGCAGGGCAGATGGCAGTTCATCCAGCACCGTGGGGGCGCTGCTGCCTTGCGTCACCGCTTGCACCAGCCGCGCAGCGTACTGCAACTGTTGCCACAGGGCAATGCGGCCATCGGCCGAAACCACACGGTGCACCGCAGCCTGCTGGGCTGCTGGCTTGCGGCCTGGCATGGAACGCTCTGCATCTCTTGCCTGCTTTTGCCTTTTTGCTGGCCCTGAGGGCTGGCTCGCTGTTGGCTGCACCGGTTTTTGCCCCTGTTTGCGTGGCGGGGTTTGTGTTTGCTTCTGTGTCATTCTGCGAAGGCTACCTGAATCGCGCGCCATAAAAAAGGTCTGTGCCGCATCAGGCAGCACAGACCTTTATCGTGAATCGCTTGACCGTTGCGTCAATCTGCATGGGTGGCATTTGACGCATCGGCCAACGCGGTTGGCGCTTTATTCGCTGTCGTTGGTTGGGGCTGCGGCCACATCGGCATCATCTGCCGTTGCGGCTTGGGCATCGCCTCCAGCCAGCTCCAGCGCTTCGGCCTCGGCAATGGCGCGGCGCTCGGCTTCGTCCATTTCGTCCT
>JAUMXD010000138.1 GCA_030529305.1 Allobrachymonas sp. | reverse complement strand
ACACCATCGTCATCCCCGGCGGCAAAATGGAACTGGCCATGCAACTCATCTTCACACCCTTTGTCTGGCGCATGATGGAACAACGCCGCAAATACGCGGTGTAAAGATAGCGGTATGAAGAACGGGCATGCTTCTTCCGAAAGAGCTTTGCCATCTCCTTCCTGCGCGCCGTTTGAAAAGCGAGGTGCTGCTCGCACCTTGCGGCAGGGGCATGTTCTTTTTGCAAACAGAGCGTGGGTGAGCGCATGTATTCTTGGCCGAGCCTTGGCGAACAGATGGATCGGCCAAGCGCTATCGGCCAGATGACGATGCCTGCTTCATGGGCGGATCGCTGTACGGATGAATGACCACACGCTTGCCCACTTGGCGCAGCCTCCTGCAACCCCTGGCCCCAGCGGCCTTACCAGCGCCCAGGTTTGCCCCTTATGCGGCCAGCCCAACCAATGCGTGCAGCAAGCCGGGCAGCCATACGCCGCCTGCTGGTGCATGCAACGCCCCGCGCTCGGGCGCGACTGGCTGGCGCAGCGCTTGGCTCAATTGAGCAAAGACGAGCAACGCTGCCTCTGCCCCGCCTGCCACGCACGCCTGGAAGCAGAAAAAGCCCAAAGCACGAGTTGATGGCTAGCAAGCGCCAGCGTTTGATGCCCGTGGATGCCGCCGTCAACCGTGGGTGAATGGTGGGTGGTGGGCGAACAGCGGGGGAATCAGGGGGGGGGGCGAGTGCAGCGCTGGCGGCAGGGGCATCGCAGCTCGTATCTTTTTTATGACGAGGCTGTGGGTCTATTGGGCAACAGTGGGCACCATCCAGCGTGCGGCTGTGGCGGCCAACAGGTGACCAACAGACGGCCTTTGCAGCAGGCCACGCGCATTCGCGTCAGGCCAATGGCCGCTCCCACCCCTCAATCGGGCCGTTGTGCACCGTGAACAGCGGGTGCGCTTCGGGCGTTTGGACGGTTTGCCACTGCTCATGCAGAGTGGGGTTGCGCGTTTGCAGTTTGCGCATCAGGTGCGCCCATTCGTATTGCAATTGCCCAGAGGTAACGGGCAGCGGCTCGGCCGCATCGGTGCAGCGGATTTTGTGCGCATCAAAGGCGTAGCCGCGCCGGGTGGCCTCGGCGTGCACGGCTTGCAGATAGCGGGCAATGGCGGCCAGCGGTGTGGGGTGCTATTTGAAGCGCTCCAGCTGCGGATGGTTGCGGTAGCCACGTGTTTCTTCGCGCAAGACGGCCTGCGCCAGCAGCGCCTCGCGCCACAGGGCGACCAAGCCTTGTGGGTCGAGATACATGGGGTGGATGGACCAAAGGCGCATGGTGTTGGTATAGGGCCGGTCTGATGGAAGGAATGGATGGGAAAGCGTATTGTGCGCAGGGGGCTGCACTTGCGCCAGCCAAAGGGCAGTGCGCTTGCCCGCCTGCGCTTTGCATCTTCGAGCGATCAGCTTTGCAAAGCAACGGGCACCATTCAAAAACCACAAAAACCGGCACAGGCTGATGAGAAAAGGGTTGCAAGCCCATTTGCTAGGTGGCAATGTTTGCGTTTGCCGATGTCAGGATTTTTTCGATCCAATCCCAGCGCCTGTCTTTGACCATCACGAAGCGGCAGCGGCCATCGGAAAGTTCTGCCCAAAGGCCACCAATCAGGCGGTCGTCTTCGGCAGCGGCCCAGCCGTTGACGCCCTTGTATTCCACGGCAAGCACGGCGCCGGGCTGGCCGTTGCTGTCGGGCAGTTGGCAGAGGAAATCCGGGTAGAAGCGCCCGTCGGCTTTTTGCAGGAAGAATGCG
>JAUMXD010000026.1 GCA_030529305.1 Allobrachymonas sp. | reverse complement strand
TGCGGGGTGATGACGTCCGCAGGCTTGCCTTGGCAAAACACGCGCCCCTGATGCAGCATCACGATGTGGTCGCAATAGCGCGCCGCCAGGTTCAAATCGTGAATGATGATGAGCACGCCCAGCCCGCGTTCACGCACCAGGGTGGTGATGGTTTCCAGAATGTCCAGCTGGTGGCGCACGTCCAGGCTGCTGGTGGGCTCGTCCAGAATCAGATAGGGTGTTTCTTGCGCCAGCGCACGGGCCAGCATCACCTTTTGGGCCTGCCCGCCGCTCAAGCTGCCCATGTCGCGCATGGCCAAGTGTCCCAGATTGAGCTGCGCCAGTTTTTCGGCGGCCAGTTTCAAATCGTTTTTCGAGGGCCGCCACCCCATGTGCGGGCGCCGCCCCGCCAGCACCACTTCGAACACGGTGGCGGGGAATTTGCTCATGACGTTTTGCGGCACATAGCCCAGCAGGCCAGACAACTCGCGGCGCGGCATCTGGCGCGTATCCACGCCATCGATCGTGACATGGCCCTTTTGCGGTTTGAAAATGCCCGCAATGCACTTCACCAGCGTGGTTTTGCCCGTGCCATTGGGCCCGGCAATGCACACCATGTGGCCCTTGGCCAATTCCAGCGAGATGTTGCTGAAAATGGCCTGCGCCCCATAGCCGAATGTCAAGTCATGCACTTTCAACATCACCAGCTTTCCCGCGCACGACGCATCAGCAAATAGAAGAAGAAGGGCACGCCCAGCAAAGACGTCACGATGCCGATGGGCACGATTTGCGGCGCCAGCACCGAGCGCCCCAGCGCATCGGCCAGCACCACCAGCAAAGCGCCCACAATGCCCGATACGGGCAGCAAATACTGGTGATCGTTGCCGATGAGCATGCGCGTGATATGCGGCGCCACCAGGCCCACAAAACCGATCACGCCGGTGAAGCAAATCGCCCCCGTGGTGGAAAGCGAGGCCAGCGCAATGCCCAGCAAGCGCAGGTTTTCCACCTGCACGCCAGACGACTTGGCCGTATCGTCACCCATGGCCAGCAAATTGAAATCCCATGCGCGCCACAGCAGCACAGGCGCTGGCAGCAACACCATGGCGCACGCCAGGCCAATCTCGACCCACCCCGCTTTGGACAGGCTGCCAAACGACCAGAACACGATGTTGACCAGCTGATCCACCGTGCCCATGTATTGCGCCAAAGACGTGAGCGCCGAAAACAGAAACATCTGCGCCACGCCTGTGAGGATGAGCGTTTCGGACGTGGCGCCCTTGATTCTGGCAATGGCGAAAATGAAACTGGCCGACAGCAGCGCTGCCACGAAAGCGCCCGTGGCCACTGCCAGATTGGAGCTTTCCACGCCTGTGAGCAAAATCACGCTCACCGCGCCAAACCCCGCAGCCGAGGCCACCCCCAAGGTAGAAGGCGATGCCAGCGGATTGCGCAGCACCGCCTGGAACACCACGCCCGATATGCCCAAACCAAAACCCACAGCCATGGCAATGGCGGCACGCGGCAAACGCAAGGCCCACACGATGTCGTGCGAGCGCCCCCCTTGGGCCCAAACGGCCCGCAGCGTTTGCGCAAAATCCAGCTCGCTGGCGCCCAAGGAAATCGACAGCAAGGCGCTGGCGGCCAGCAACAACAGGCTGCCCAGCAGAAACAGCCAACGCCTGCGCAAGCGGCTTTCGTGGGCACGGTAAATGTCTTCTACACGCATGGCTTGGGCTCAGGGCTGGGCAACTGGATCAGAAAAGTAGCGGCCCGCAAACGGCACGCCGATGAGCTGATCGAAATACTCGCGGTGCAAGGCATCGGGATCAAGCGCTGCCGTGTGCTCGGGGTACATCCAGCGCGCCATGTAGGCGATGGCAACCGATGCGCGCGGGCCATTGGCCAGCTCGCCATTGATCACGTGCACGCGCCCATCTTTCACGGCGCGTATATGCCCCCACGCCGGGCGCTTGAGGATGCGGTCGCGGATCTGGTTGTAGGGCGCGGCATCTGTGAGCACATAGCCTTCGGTCTTGCTGGAGATTTTGAAGATCACGTCGGGGTTTTGCTCCACCACCCATTCGGGTGTGACGTTCGGGTAAGCACTGTTCAAAGAAGCGGCGATGTTCGCGCCCCCCGCCATCTTGCTCTGCTGATGCAGGCCCGAGCCCGGCCCCGTGGCGCTGTAATCGGAATACGCCTCCAGATAAGTCGTCTTCTGGGCGGGCACTTGCGACACCTGCTGCTGGATCTGGGCCAGATTGTTGAGATGCCAGCTCACAAACCGCTCGGCCTGCTGTTGCCGGCCCATCACTTCGCCCAGCAGGCGAAATTCATTGGCCAAGGTTTCAACCTTGAAAAGATCCAACCGCAGCACCTTGATGCCAAAGGGCTTGAGCTTTTCTTCCAGATAGGGGGCTGTGGCACGGTAGTGGATGACCACATCCGGCGCCAGATTGGCAATCGCCTCCACATTCGGCTCGCTCCACTTGCCCACTTGCGGCAAGCGGTCGAACTTTTGCCAAAAATCAAAGTGATGCATGATGCCGGAGAAAACGCCGATCACACGGTCTTCGGCCTGCAACAGGCGCATCGCCTCCAGCGCATTGGAGTTGAGCGCCACGATGCGCATGGCTGGCTTTGGCACTGTTTGGGCCACGGCCAGCACTTGTGGCGACAGCGGCGCCAAGGCTTCTTGCGGCGCACTGCTGGCTTGCTCTGCCGCACCTGCTGCATTGTGGTTGCCTGCAGCTGCAAGGCTTGCTTCGCTCGCGCTCTGGCCAGCTCTCATGGCCTGGCTGGCCGCCACCGCATTGGCGGCACTGGCGGTATTGCTGGCACCAACAGAGGCAGCATCAACAACGGATGCGGCCTGTTGTCGGCACCCAGACAGGCCCGGCAACGCCGCCAGGCTCAGCAACAAGCCGGCGGCCCACAGCTTGGCCCCCAGTTTTTTTAATCGCACTTGTTTCATCTATCCATCCATGCGCAGCGGCAAACGTGCAGGGCCGCCTCACGGCCAAACACGCGCGCTACAACAAACCATCATGGCGATACGGCTGGCTGCGATGCGCGTGCTGCCTTCATCTTTTGCTTCACGCCTTGCATCATGTCTTGCCAGCCGGCCACATCTTCAGCCGCCAATACGTCGATGGAGCCGCCCTGGAAGTCGCCTTGCACGTCGCCCATCGATTCTTCGATCCATCCCTCCACTTCAAGGTAGCGGTCTTTCAACTGCTCCAGCACTTCGGGGTCGGCCTGCCACAAGCCACGGCTTTGCGCTTCGAGCAAACGGCGGCCAATTTCTTCGAGCGCCCAAGGGTTGTTGTCTTTGAAGAATTGGCGGTTTTCGGCATCCAGCACAAAGGTTTTGGTGATGTCGTCAAACACCCAATCGTCCACCTCTTGCGTGGTCGCTTCCCAGCCATACACACGGCCTACGCGTTTGGAAATATCGCCTGCGCCTTTGTAGCCGTGGCGCTTCATGCCATCGATCCATTTTGGATTGAGCAGCTTGGTGCGCACCACGCGGCGGATTTCATCGGCCAGATCGGTCACGGACACGCTTTCTGGCTCGCGCGTATCGCCGTAATAACCTTTAACGGCCTTGCCCGATACATTGCGTGCAGCGGCCGTCATGCCGCCGTGGTTACCAAAGTAACCGCAGCAGCCAAACAGGTCGTATTCATCAGACGCCGTTTTGTTGAAGCTGACGTCAACCGTGCGCAAGCTGTTGATGAGCTGGCTTTGCGATTCGGGGCCAAATGCGTCTTTGCCGTAGGCATAGCCGTTCCAGTAAACAAAGATGTCGGCCAAATCGGCCTCGGTCTTCCAAGCTGACGCGTACACGGCCAGATTCACGCCAGCGGCATAGGTGCCGGGCTTGGCCGAAAAGATGCGAAACGTGGCGCGGCGCCACAACTCGGCCTCGCTGCCGCCGTTTTCTTTTTCGCGCTCGAGGTTTTCCAGCACGTGCTTGCGCACATAGTTCATCTCAAGCGGCTCGTCCAGCGCCGCAACGGCGGCAATGGCCTCGTCCACCAGTTCCATGCAGTTGGGGAAGTTGTCGCGCAAGATACCAGATACGCGAATGGTCACGTCGATGCGCGGCCGCCCCAGATCTTCCAGCGGAATGATCTCGAAACCGTTGACCTTGCCATTGCCCAGCCATTTGGGGCGCACGCCCAGCAGGGCCATCATCTGGCCCATGCCTTCACCGTCCGACCACATGATGTCGTTGGCCTGCCAATAAATGGCCACGTTTTCGGGCAGGCGGTCTTCGTCCACCATGTGCTTTTCCAGCAGCGCCTTGGCCAGGCGCTCGCCCACGATGGACGCGGCCTTGGTTGGCACCACGGTGGGGTCGAGCGAATAGAAGTTGCGCCCTGTGGGCAATACATCGTCACGCCCGCGAATGATCAGGCCAGAGGGGCCGGCCAGCACATGTCCGCCGTCAAAGGCGTGCAACAACGCTTCGATTTCTTTCGACTGTTCCAGGCGGCCAGCCAGTTCGAGGATGCGTTCTTGCAGCACCGGCAGCAGCTCAAGGGCCGAAGCATCCCGCAGGTTTTTGCCCAGAATGTCTTTAACCACTGATGCCAGATCCTTGCCATCTTCGTACAGCACGGCGTGGATCATGGCGCGCGAGCAATCGCTGATGCGTTCCAGCAGCTGCCCGCCACTCAAGCCGAAGGGTTTGAAGATTTGCCCTTGTCCGGCCAGCAAATCACTCAACTGCAGGCCCATGGCCTGGCAAAACATTTTGCGAATGGAGATGGGCTGCCCGGCGTCGTACCGCAGCACGGCGTTGAGAAAGGCCACACGGCGCTCGTCCTGCGGCAAGCTGCCAAACACGTGCATGCCGTCCTGAATTTGCGAGTTGCGCACGCGGCTCAGGCCCTCGTGCGCCTTGCGCAGGGTTTCTTCGATCGGGTCGCTGGGCGAATACTTCATGTCGTTCTTGAAGCTCGATTTTTCGATCGCCTCGATGATGAGGTGCTCCAGCGTATGAGCACGACCCTTGTCGCTCACTTGCGCCTGCTCATGCTCGCCCAGCAGGCGGTCGATTTCTTCCAGCTCTTCGTACAAGCCGCTTTGCTGCATCACGGTTTGCATGTGATCCACCAGCACCGCCAGGCTGCGGCGCTTGGCAATGGCGCCTTCGGGCGGGTTGTCGGAGTTGTAGATGTACAGATGCGGCAGGGTGTTGATGGCCAGATCGGGCATGCAGCCCTGCCCCAGCCCAACGCCCTTGCCGGGCAGGAATTCGATGTTGCCGTGCGTGCCCACATGCACCACCATATTGGCGTTGAAGATGTTTTCCAGATAGCGGTAGGTGGCCATGTACTGGTGCGGCGGCGGCACATCGGGGTCGTGCAGGATCTTGCAGACCTGCCCATCGCAACGCGGCCCGGCACAGCCACGCTTGGGCTGCACGCACACCACGGCATTGCCGTATTCCACCCCTGTCACCAAAATGGCGCCCTCGTGCACCATGGCTGGCGGAATGTTGTTGGTGAATTCGCCTGGCGGCTTGCCCCAGGCCTCGACCATGCGTTTTTTTGCCTTTTCGGGGAAGTGCTGCCACCATTGCTCGTAGTCACTCACACTCACCCGCCCCAGCACGCCGCCTTTGGAGACGATTTCGTCCACCGTCGTCCAGCGAAATTCGGCAATGGCCTTGCGTGACATGATGGTGTCGATCAGTTCTTTGCCATCGCTTGGCGGGGTCACGCGGTAACCCGCCTCTTGCATGCGGTGCATGATGTTGGCCAGGCTTTGCAAGGTGTCGAGATGCGCACCGCCGCCAATCGTTGCCTCGAGCGAGGCGCAGGGGTTGTTGTGCAGAATGAAGGCCACCTTGCGCTCGGCCACAGGGGTTTGGCGCAGGCGTATCCACTGGCGCACACGCTGCGCCAGTCGCTGACAGCGTTCGGGGATGGCTTCGCGGTGCTCGAAGTGCTGATCTGTATCGGAGTCTTCCAGGCTGCGTGCAGCGGCAATCACCATGGGCTCGATCACGCCTTCAAACTCGGGCATGGCCACCGACCACGCAATGCCGCTGCCAATGCCCTGGTTGTCGGCCTCCCACTCGGCCCGCGTTTTTTTCTGCGTGACGATGGGGCCGAATACAGGCACATCCAGCTGCTGCAACAAGCTGACGGCTTTTTGGGCATGCTGGCTGTCTCTGCGGCTCTCGCCCTTTTGCATGTCCAGAAAGAAGCCCATGAGCTTGACCAGCGCCTGAATGCGCACGCTGCCATCCGCACGGATGAAGGCATCGCGCACCACGGCGGCGCTGCCGCGCGTGCCCAAGGCATCGTCTTTCATGGAGTGGCTGAACACCGGCATGACGCGCAGACCCTGTTCCTCCATGGCACGGATCACGGTGTTTTCCACCTCCAGGTTTTCGCTGACCCAGTAGCTGCGCCCGATGAGGATGCCCACCGCAGGCGCATGGCGCAAATGTTCTGGCAGGTACTGCCCCTCGTACCAGGCCAGATATTCATCCAGGGTGGCAAAGTGCCGCGCCGGCGCAGCGGGGTGGTAAAAGCCCTCCCACGGCTGCTGCTGCGGCTCGTCAAATGCCACGTCGTGCCCCAGCACGGTGGCTGTCATGTAACGCAGCATGTTGGCGTAATTGGCCTCGCCGCCGTACACAAAGTAATCGTGGCAGCGCGAAACCGCTTCGAGCCCCACGTTGGATAGCGACCACAGCGAAGGATCGTGGCTAATGCACACAACCGGCGGCTTGTGCGGCCAGGCTTCCATTTGCTCGGCCACGTATTCCCAGAAGTTTTCGGTCGAGCGGTAGCAATAGACCAGATCGGCCCGCTGGGCAGCTTGGAGTGCGGCATCAAGCTTGTTGAAATCGTCACCCAACTGCTCGCTGGAGTACACCTGAAAGTCCAGCCAATCGAGCTGCCTGGCGGCACGCAGCCACAGCGGGATGTGGCTCTTCCAGACAATGGCGCAAATGCTGATCTTTTTCATGCGAAAACTCCTCGCAACTTGCCCGGTCGCTCAAAAAGTGCAACGCCCCGGGGCCAGGGGCGCTGCGTTTGTTGGCTGGCACAGCTTGCAGCCCGCCGCTTGAAGCTCCAAGCTGCGCCGACGTACGCTGTCAGAACTTGCCCGACAGCTCCAGGTAGTAAGAACGGCCCGGCGCACGCGCTGTCACATCAAAGTATTTGCGGTTGAAAGCGTTGTCGATGGACAGCGACGCTTTCACGTTCTTCGTGATCTGGTAGCCCGCCTTGAGGTTGACCAAGGTGTGAGGGTCGCGCGAGCCAGACACCCCGTTGACCACATCGCTGTTCATGTCGTTGGCATGGCGCTTGGAAACGTGCTGCATCCAGGCCGACGCATCGAACGGGCCTTGCTTGAACTCCACGCCCAGATTGGCCATGCGATCGGGCACGAACTGGAACTTCTTGCCTTCGATGGCACGCTTGTTGGGCACATCCAGCATGCGCGTGTGGTTGAAGGTGGCATTGGCCATCACCGTCCAGTTCGGCCCCAGCTTCTGGCGGAAGTCCAGCTCAACGCCCTGCGCCCTGGCCTTGCCTGCGTTGTCCCAGGTTTTCTTCTTCGGCGTGATGTCCTTGCGGAAGATCATGTCGCTCAAGCGGTTCATGAAGTAGGTGGCTTTGACTTCCGCCCCTTCCCAGGGTTTGAAATCGGCGCCAATGTCCCAGCCGATGGCTTTTTCGGGTTTCAGGAAGGGGTTGTTGCCGTATTCGATGGGGTTGGCGCCGCTGCCATACCACACGCGGTACAGGTCATACACGCTGGGGGCGCGAAAAGAGCGGCCCAGGCTGGAGCGCAGCGACAGCTTGTCGTTGACGTGATAGCGCACGCCCACTTTTGGGCTGAACGCGCTGTGCGTTGCCGACGGGTAGTAGGTGTTGTCTTGATAACCGCCCGACATGCGGATCTGATCCCAGCGCAGGCCAACGGTGGTGGTGAGCTTGTCCGTCACGCTGATTTCGTCTTGCGCAAACAGACCCAGCAGGCGGGTTTTGCCGCCCATGCGCGACACCAGCCCATTGGTGGAACCAATGTCGCCGTGGTTGCGCAGTTTGGACGTGGTGTTGTCGGCTTTGTTGACTTGCAAAGAAGCGCCCACCACCATCAAATGCTTGTCAAACGGGCTGAAGGTGTATTGCCCGTCCAGATACGTCATGCGCGTTGGCGTGGAGTTGAGTTCGCCCGGCCCCGTGCCGTTCAGCTTGGCGCCTGAACGAACAATGGTGTACCAGTTGGTGCCTTGCCGGCGCACGCCGCCATTGACCCGCAGGCGACCCGCGCCCAGCGCCGTTTCCACACTGGCTTGCACGGTGTCTTCAATGGTCTTGCCCTGGCCATCTGCAAAGTTGTATTCGCTGGGCTTGAAGACGGGTTTGCCGCCCTGGCGCAAGTAGGTGATGGGGTCGCCATCGTAGGAATAGTGGTATTGGCTGCGCGTGTAGCTCAAACGCGCCTCGCCATCTTTGGGCAAGGCATAGGCGGCGCGCAAGGTCACGCTGGACTCTTTCCACTCGTTGTTGCCGCCTTCACCCAGAATATGCGTGCGCCCACCCGTGCTGGTCGATGTGGGAACGGCCCCTGTGGTGCCTGCAGGCGCACGGGTGCTGAGCACATAAGCCGTGCGATAGCCATCGGTTGCTGCGCCACCCACCGAGGCGTAGTACGAGAAACCGTTGGCCAGCCTGTCGCCAAACGACACGAAGCCGCGCCGCAGGTTCTTCATCGCCAAATCGCTGCCCAAGCCGCCGCCATAGCCCAGCTTGAACTTGAATTCGCGCTGGGTGGGCATGCGGCTCACGAAGTTGACCACACCGCCCATGGCATGGTTGCCATACAGGCTGGATGCTGCGCCCAGCGCAACTTCGGCGCTCTGATAGTCTTCGCCAGAAACACCGTTCCAGCCCACATTGCCTGTGTAAGGGCTGTTCATCGGCATGCCGTCTTGCAGAACCAGGTTGCGAGATTCGCCCGTCATGCCTCGCATGATGATGCTGGAAGTCGTATCCATCAGCCCCTTGGAGCGCTTGTTGTACACGCCCGGCACGTTATTGAGTGCTTGATCCAGCGACTGGATATTGCGCGACTCCATCTTTTCTTTGGTCACGACAAACACGGCACCGGGCGCTTCATTGGCCGTAGTCGCCGTTCTGGTGGCCGTGATCACGGTCTCATCCAAAGTGCCGCCATCCACCATGCCCGCCTTTTGCGTAGGCGCAGCAACGCCAGTGTCAGCGGCGCTTCCCTGCGCAGCTGTTTGCGCAAACCCGGGGGCATATACGCAGGCAAGAAGCAAAAAAGTGAGTTTATTCAAACGAAATTTCATATTCATACCTTTAAAAAACCGTTTTTCCAGCCAGCCAAGCTACTTCTCCATGCTTCTGCATTTGCCTTGGAGAGGATGCGGCTATTTTCTCTTAATTTCATATTTGCTTACATCCGTTCGCAAAAAAACAACTTCCTGCCTCTTGCGGAGCAGCGAAACATTGAAAAGTCAGTTGATGCTTACTACAGAGCCAACCCTCCAGTTTCCTGCTTTTTAGGCAAGTCTCGCATCATCCACCGCTGTTGCCAAACCGGCCAGACTGGCGCGTTTGCATCCTCTCTTGCCCAAGGCAAAAAAAAGCCGCAATCAAACGATTGCGGCAAGAGGAGAGCAATGAAAAAAGCGTCTGTTTTTAGAAGCGGTGACGCAAGCCCGCAAAAGCGTAGTCCATGCGGCCCTTGACTTTGCCAAGCAGCGCGCCATTGTTGGCGTTATAGACAGAGGCGTTGAGCGCCTTCTTGCGGCCTACACGCACATAAACATCGGTACGCTTGCTGAAGGCATAGTTGGCGCCCACAACGAAGTTGGTGCCCGCACCCTTCACTCTGTAGTTGCCGCCGAAGCTGGATACAGGTGCAGCGTAATCACCCAGCACAGCGGTATTGTTCAGGGCCTTGGCGCGGTTGCGGCCAACTTCTGCCACCAGCATGGTATTGCCCATCTTGTGCTCTACGCCGAAGTTGGCATGCTCCCAGCGGGAATAAGCACCGCTGTGGTAGGGAGAGGCTTTGACTGCCACATAGTGGGTCACGAAACGGGTGTCGCCAAGTTTGTAGTTGGCTGCCACGCCGTATTCGTCACGGCGAGTGCGCGTATTGCTGGTTTCCACGCCTGTAACGCCATCACGCTTGACCACGCCACCACGGAATTGCTGGGCCGCAGCGCTGATCGAGAAGGGGCCAGCCGCGTACTTGATGCCCGCGCCATAGCCGAATTCGGAGAAGTTGTCTTCAACCTTGATGCCATTGCCATTGGTCTGGCTATCGCGGTTATTTGCAGCAAAAGCCTCGACCGACAAGCCGCCGAATTTGCCCTTATAGAAAGCACCAACGGCCTTGCCCGTGACGAAAGATTCGCGGATATTGCCTTGAATATCCATCGCGAAATTGTCAGTCGCGGTGTTGTCCAAACCCAGGTTCAGCTGACCAAAAGCCCCCTTCAAACCAACGATGGAGCGACGCGTGAAGCCAGTTTTGCCCTTGTAGGGAGAAGCAAAGGCACCAGTGGTGGAGTTGAAGCCCATTTCCACTTGGAATGTTGCGGACAGGCCATTGCCCAGAGGCTCTTCGCCACGGAAGCCCACGCGCGGGCCAGCCAAACCACCGCTTTTCAAGCCAGTTTTTCTGTCTTTGGTGCTCGCGGTGGTCTTGGTTGCTTCCGTGTAGATCTCTTTCTTGGTATTCGTAACTTCATACCCTGTATCCACAATACCAAACAAGGTAACCGAACCGGATTGTGCGTAGCTGACACCAACTGCGCTCATCAAGGCAGCGGCAAGCAGTGTTTTTTTCATGAAATAACTCCAAAGAAGAGCCGCGCGGAAGCTGTGATGCGGAAATTTGGCTCTCGTCAGAACAGCTTGTTACACGTACAAACAAAAAACAGAAGCTTTCCAACATGCGCCACGCAGCGAATCTTTAACAAGAAGAAAACTGTGTAACGGGAGTGATTGTATGATAAATATTTGATTGAGTCTTAATTTCTTCTTAATTTTTTGCTATTTTAGCGAACAGACAAAAAATATCAAATTAAATCAATAGCTTATGCGTGAGCTCCACAACTTAAAAGTGTTGCAAATAATCACACAAGGCCTCTCAAGACGGAAAGAATCGGCCTTTGATTGGACTCTTCCACCGAAATCTACGCGGCAATCCGCGCCTGCACGCCCAAGAACTTGGGGTTACAGCTGCATCCGTGCCTTAACAAACCAAGTGCCTGCTGAACCGCGCTCGGTACGTTTGCTATCAACCGCCAGCGTATGCCGCCAGCGCGCCAAGCGTTGCTATATCCCAAACATCAACCCAAGGGCAGCGGATTGACAGGCGGCACGGCCCAAGCAATGCACATGCCCGTGTTGTATGCCTTTTGTGCATAGCCTCCGTCTTCTGGCCGCAGACTTTGTTGCAGGTATTGCAGCAAGAGCCGGTTTTTCTCAATATCGTCTTCTGCCACTGCATATCGCTTGCGATATTCCTGCATGGCTTCATCCATGCTCTCAAAGCTCGTGGTAAACGAACGCGGTATGGATTTCACGTCCGCATAAATGCCCAAGGTATAGAGCAAGTTGAAAATGACTTCGGCCTTGGGGATGGGCGTGAATGTTTTGCCATGCAGCAAAGGCCAGAGTTTGACCGCGTCCACATCCCAAGCCTGCGGCCCCGCATGCCAGTAAAAAATCACGCGCTCTTTGGCAACGGCCAGAATTTTCTGAAGGGTGTCGAGCAAATCCAGCATGCCAAAGGCAAAAGAAATGACGACCAGTTCGTACGGCCCTTGCAAGTCCTTGGCCACATCCACATCGTCCCAACGTTTTTGAATGACCGATACATTGTTCAAACCAGCCTGGGCGATGTTTTCACGCAAAACCTGCGACATGCCATACGCTGGTTCCACCGCCGTGACATGCGCAACCTTGCCCGCCAGCGGCAAGACGAGGTTGCCCGGCCCGGCGCCAATATCCAGTACCCGCCAATGGGGCTGCACCTCTGCCAGCAGCTCGTGCGCGCGCTCATTTTTCTGTTCGCTGGCTGATACCCGCTGCCAATACTGCCTGGCATCTTCGATATCGTCCCAGTTCTGCCAACACTCAATGCCCCGGCCCGATGCACGCGAAGCCTCTTGCGTACTGCGCCACAAGGCGCTCCAGTACTGGGGCTGCGAGGGTTCCCACGGCGACAGCGCTTCTTTCACGCTTTGAGGCAAAGGCTGCGCCGCAGTCAGAGGGAGTTGAACATGTGCTTGCATCAGATACTCTTTTCACACAGAAAAGAAAAATTATATGCAGCCATGTTCGTGCATCAGAGTTGCATCAAGGCCCAATCCACAAGCGCCTGGGCCGCTTGATGTTCTCTTGTTCGCCACTGAAAAGCATGGGGCTCTCTTGGCAGGCGTCATCTCACAGATCCTGCTCCAGCACCTTGCAACTGGTTTGCCATCTCAGCACACACTGATCAAAACAGGACAGCATCAAACACACAAGGCACCGCATCACTATGTCATGCGCCAGAAGTGACGTGGATACCTGACGCAAGCCGTTTCTGGCTATGGCAACACTTGCACAAGGCAAGCTTTGCCGCCCCTTCTGCGGCTATTCGGCTCACGCCCCAATCGCTGTCTTAATCGCGCAGTTCGTAAATCACCGGAACTTTGATCTGCAGGGCCTGCCCGGGCTGGGCCTTGGCAGCGGCAGCGCTGGCTGCATCGGCCACCAGTCGCAGGGCGGCTTCGTCCAGCACATCCACGCCCGAACTGCTCGCCACATGAGCCGAAAGCAGCTTGCCATCGGCCGCAAAGCTGGCTTGCACGCTTACCTTGCCTTCTTGGCGCAGGCGGCGCGCCACATTGGGGTAGCGCCTGCGGCTCGAAAGATAAGCGCGAAATACTTTTTCCCAGTTAGCTCTTTCTTTGCCCCTGCCATCGCCAAAGCCAGAACCTACGCCCGAGCCCACACCGGAACCCACGCCTGAGCCTTCGCCCGTGCCCACGCCCGACCCTTTGCCCGAGCCGGTGCCTGTGCCCACACCCGAGCCCACGCCGCCACCCGTGCCGGAACCGATACCCGGCCCTGTGCCCGACCCCAAGCCGCCACCGCTGCCACCGCCCGTGCCCGAGCCTTTGCTGGCCCCAATGCCCGAACCTTCGCCAGAGCCGATGCCTGTGCCGCTACCCGTTCCGATGCCGCCGGTTTGCGCAGCGTCGATGCCCGTTTTTTCCGTGCGCCCATAGCGGGCCGCCAATTGCTCAGCCAGCTCACGCTTTTCGGCAGCAACGATGGCCTCCACATCAGGCGCACTGGCCGCTGGCCGCGCAGGTTTTGCGGCTTTCACGGATTTCTCTGCTTTGGGGCGCTCTTTTTTTGCCGCTGTCACTTTCTTGTGATTGGCTTTGGGCGCAGGCGGTACGCCAGTATTCACCGTCTCGGCAGTTGGATGATTGGCTGCAGGTGCAGGTGCAGCGGGGGCTTCTGGTGCTGTGGCGTCTGCAGCTGGGGCATCTGTCGCCTGCGTGGCTGCATCGACTTGGGCCGCTTGGCCATCGGCCTGCAACAGCTCGGCGCCATCACCGCCACCACCGCCGCCGCCCAGGCGGCCGTCGCCCTCGCCCCCTCCACCGCCGCCCCCTCCGCCACCACCGGCCCATTCGATGGGGGTTTCAATGGCGATTCTCTCTGGCGTAGGCCCAGCATCGCGCCCCAGCCACAGCAGCGTGCCCAGCACGATGGCATGCAAGGCCAGAGACAGCAACCAGTCTTGCCAGGGCCGCTGTGCGCGGGGGGATGGGGCGCGGTGCGCCGCAGAGTGGCTCATAAGCTATCAATCACGTGAGGCAACAGAAAAAACGAAAAAGGCAGGGTATAAGTAGCAACAGCCAAGGCCTGGCATCCAATATCAAAAGCGCTTGATGTGGCCGGCTCACGCTGTTTCAGCATGGAACGCTTGCAGATGGAGCGAGATTTAATACAAAAGCACGCATGCCCAAGCGACCCAATGCTTTGTCTTGGCGTGCTCGCTTCAATCATTCAAAAACGCCAAAACAAAGCAAGCCCAGCCATCCCTTTCAAGCGTGCTGGCACAAGCCGCACATCTCAAGGGCGCTCCACTTCCAGATTGACCTTGGCAAACCCTTGCCGCTTGATCGCATCCACCGTACTCACAAAGTCTTGCAGGGCCAGCTTGCCATCAGCCCGCAGCAATACGGGCGTGTTAGGGTCTTTGCCAGCCAGGCCGCTAGCCAAGTCGGCAATGGGTTGGTCGTTGAGGTAAAGGCTGCGGTCGGCCGCCATCGTCAACACCAGCGGTGCCGCCTGGGCAGGTGCTGCCGCGCTGGATTTGGCCAAGTCCACCGGAATGCGCCCATTGACGACGAAGGTCGCCGTCGTCAACACGATGGTCAGCAGCACCAGCATGATGTCCAGCAGCGGCACGATGTTGATGTTGTCCATTTCCTCGTCCATGACTGACTCCTCGCCGCCTGCACTTACTGGCCGTTGGCCTCGTCGAAAATCGCCAGATGCTCGCGCACCTTGCGCCGCAGGATGTTGTTGAGCGCCACGCAGGGAATCGCCACCGCAATGCCCGCCGCCGTGGCCTTGAGCGCCAGCGACAGCCCCGTCATGATCGACTTCACGTCCATATTGCTGCCCGAACCCAGGGTCTGGAAGGTCATCATGATGCCCAGCACCGTGCCCAACAGGCCGATATAGGGCGCGTTGGCGCCAATGGTGCCGATGAGGTTGAGGCGGCGCGTCAAATCCGCCTCCAGCCGCGCGCGGCTGCTGTAGCGCGTGGCTTGCAGCGTGCGATAAAAACGCAGCCGCTCGAACGTGATGGCCACGGCCATGATGCTCAAGACCAGCAACACGGCAAACACCGCATATTCAACCAAGGGACCTATGCTTTGCATGGCCATCTTCTCCTGCGAATGATTCTCAATAAAACAAAGGGCGCAAGCTTAATGCACAAAGCGCCCGAAAGCGATAAAGGCTATGTTTTCTTCAAGGTCTCTGCATTGCCAAGCACACAGAGAAATGCAAGCTTGAAACGCTGCTTGACGATAGTCTTATTTCATCATATCAATATAAAGAACATCAATATATCTTGCTGCAAATCGAGAGTTTGATAGCCGATGAAAGCGACTTGACAGCCAATCTGGCCAATATCGCTGCGGTCTTGAAGCAGGCATTTGGCTGGTTGTGGGTGGGCTTTTACCTGGCCGCCCCTCATGGGCGCGAGTTGGTTCTGGGGCCATTTCAGGGGCCGCTGGCCTGCACGCGCATTCCGAAAGGGCGTGGCGTGTGTGGCCAAGCCTGGGCAGCGGGGCAAACCGTGGTGGTGCCTGATGTGAACCAGCACCCTGATCACATCGCTTGCTCATCACTTTCGCAATCGGAAATCGTGGTGCCGCTGTTTGATAAAAAGCAGCAATGTTGGGGTGTTTTGGATGCAGATGCCGATCAAACGAACCAGTTTGATGCCGTGGATGCGCAATATCTGGAGCGCTTGTCCGAGCTGATTGGTGTGCGGCACGGCTAAGGCGTTGCTGCAGGATTCCGCATATTGATTTGAGGGTGAGCAATGCCCTCGGCAACAAGCTAGGGGTACACGTGGTTCTTGCAAAGGGGCGGAGCAATATACGCGCGAATGCACCGCTGCTCCATCCATGCCATGCTGAGCCAGTGCAGTTGTTGGCTGCGGCCACAGCAAGTTAGCGCAAAGGGTGGCGGATGATCACCGTTTGCGCCCGTATTTCCCCTTATCTCTGCGAAAAATGCGGCAATCAGCTGGCATCGTGCGTCAAGCTGCCGATGGCAGCGATCGGCCACGTTGAATACGGGCCGATACGGTCATCACCTGTGCGAGGTCAGCTGCACACAGCCTCAGCTGAAAAAGTCCTTGGCTTTGTCAAACCATGATTTTTCGCTGGGGCTGTGTTTTTTGCCGCCTTTTTCGAGCAAAGTGTCCAGTTCTTTGAGCAATTTGCGCTGAGCTTCGGTCAGCTTCACGGGTGTTTCGACCTGAATGTGGCAATACAAATCGCCGGTGCTCGATGAGCGCACGCCTTTGATGCCCTTGCCGCGCAGGCGAAACTGCTTGCCATGTTGCGTGCCTTCGGGCAGGGTGATGACGGCCGTGCCTTGCAGCAGTGTAGGCACTTCAATGTCGCCACCCAGCGCGGCCTTGGTCATGGAAATGGGTACCACGCAGTGCAGATCGTCGCCATCGCGCTCGAACACCTCGTGCTTGCGCACGCGGATTTCGATGTACAGGTCACCCGGCGGGCCGCCGTTGGGGCTGGGTTCGCCATTGCCGGTGCTGCGAATGCGCATGCCGTCGTCAATGCCTTGCGGGATTTTGATCTCAAGCGTTTTTTGCTGCTTGATTTTTCCCCGGCCGTGGCAGGTGGTGCA
Source organism: Allobrachymonas sp. (assembly GCA_030529305.1). The sequence goes on along the minus strand of JAUMXD010000026.1, from coordinate 915 downwards.
GGGCTCGGGGATGTATTTGCCAGTGCCGTGGCAGCGCGGGCAGGTTTGTTGCACGCTGAAAAAGCCCTGGCGCATTTGCACAACGCCTTGGCCGTTACAGGTGTCGCAAGTTTGGGCGCTGGTGCCGGGTTTGGCGCCACTGCCGCTGCAGGTGTCGCAATCGTCCCAACTTGGCACACGGATTTGCGCTTCTTTGCCGCTGGCGGCCTCTTCCAGCGTGATGTCCATGGCGTAGCTCAAATCATTGCCACGGTGCACTTGGCGGCCGCCCCCGCGCCCGCCGCGCATCTGGCCGAAGATGTCGCCAAAGATATCGCTAAAGTTCTCGAAGCCGCCAAAGCCGCCGGCGAAGCCCCCGCCGCCGCCCATGTTGGGGTCTACGCCTGCGTGGCCGTACTGGTCGTAGGCGCCGCGTTTCTGGCTGTCAGACAAGATCTCGTAAGCCTCTTTGACTTCTTTGAACTTGGCCTCGGCCTCTTTGGCCGCATCGCCCTGATTGCGGTCAGGGTGATACTTCATGGCCAGCTTGCGGTAGGCCTTTTTGATGTCGTCGTCGCTGGCGTTGCGGGGTACGCCCAGCACTTCGTAGTAGTCGCGCTTGCTCATGGAAGACTTTGGTGCCTCTGGTTTTTCAGCCGCCTTGTGCGGCTGAAGCACCAGGGCAGATCAATCTGCAAAAGGGCTTGTGTGTTGCTGTGCTTCCGTCTGTGTCAACTTGCTGGGCTTGCAGCTGCGCTGCGCGGATATGTCAACAGATGACGGGAATACAACAACAGGGATCAAGCGGGTTGGTTAAAAACAAAAACCGCGCCCTTTTCCGCAGCAGGCGGAGCAGGGCGCGGGGAATGGATCAGACTGAAGCTCAGTCTTTCTTGACTTCTTTCACTTCGGCGTCCACCACGTCCGGGTCGTTCG
>JAUMXD010000025.1 GCA_030529305.1 Allobrachymonas sp. | reverse complement strand
GCGGGTCGCGCAGGAAGAACACCGGGGTGTTGTTGCCCACCATGTCCCAGTTGCCTTCTTCGGTGTAGAACTTGAGCGCAAAGCCGCGGATGTCGCGCTCGGCATCGGCCGCGCCGCGCTCGCCCGCCACGGTGGTGAAGCGGGCGAACATTTCGGTCTTCTTGCCCACTTCGCTGAAGATTTTGGCGCGGGTGTACTTGGTGATGTCATTGGTAACGGTGAAGGTGCCAAATGCGCCCGAACCCTTGGCGTGCATGCGGCGCTCGGGGATCACTTCGCGCACGAAATTGGCCAGTTTTTCGTTCAGCCACAGATCTTGCGCGAGCAAGGGGCCGCGTGGGCCGGCGGTGAGGCTGTTCTGGTTGTCAACAACGGGCGCGCCGTTGCTGCGGGTCAGGTGGGTTACGGGACATTTGGACATGGTGATAGCTCCTTGGATTGGACGGGTTCGGTGCCTGCCAGGCAGAGCCGTTTGGGCTGCTGATTGGCCAGTCTGCTGCAAGTGCGGCGCATTCGCGAATGCAGGCTGGTGCAGAGCAAAATGCGCCATGCGCCCGAACAAGTGTGGATTCTATTTTTTTATTATTTTCATAAGTTGCCTGGGGAAGAATGCTCTACCAAGGTCAGTGGTTTTTAGGAAGTTTTTTGATTTTTTGATGCGCGGCAGCGAGACAACTTGTGCATTGCAGCCCCGTCGGGCGAGAGGCTTGAATATTGGGCGCGAGCTTTGGCCTTTTGCTTGAGTGGGCGTAGCGTACGTCGTGCGAATACCGGGATCGGCTTTGGTTAAGCGCGGCCAGCGATTCAAGTACAAGCGGTTTTAGAGAAAACGCTGCGCCGCATCCCACATCACGCGGACAAACACCGCCAGGAAAGCTGTGCAAGTTATGAAAATGGCCGCAGACCCCAGGTCTTTGGCTTTTTTGATGGCTGGGTGAATTTCGGGCGTAACGTGATCGCACAGCACCTCGATCGCGGTATTGAGCGCTTCTACCGCCAGCAGCGCCAAGGCCAGCACCAGCAGCAAAAGGGTGTGGGTATTGGGCAGGAGGGCGTAGATCAGGCCGGTGGCTGTAATCAGCAGCAGTTCGCGCCGGGCAGCTCGCTCTTTGAAGAGCACGGCCAAGCCGTCGAGCGAGTTGCAGGTGGCGCTGTAGAGCGTGCCGCCTTTGCGCGCAGGGCGAAAAGGCTTGGGGCTTGAAGAGGGAGGGAGGTGTTCTGCCGCCATTCGTGTGCTTTTTGTGTGTTTATTGGCTTTTGTGGTGGGCTGATGCAACTACGCCCGCTGTTGCAGAGAATGCGTGGCGGGCGTAGTCAAGCGTAGGCGTGAAAGTGTTATGGGTTGCGAATCACGTCGGCCCCTGCGGGCGGCGTGAACTGGAAGCTGTTTTTGGCCGTGCTGGTGCTGAAGGGGCCAAATTCCATCACCGAGCGTTGGCCGAAGCGGTCGATGATCTCGAGGCGGCGCAGCTGGCCGCTGTCAAAGCCGATCATCACGTCTTTGATGGAAGCATCTGCTTGGCGCGGGGTGGCCTTGACCCATTCCAGTTTGTCTTTGAGAGGCGCATTTTCAAGCTGGAATTGTTTTTTCAATGCCTCCACGCTGTTGCTGGATGCCACCAAGGCAGCGGGCGAGGCGTTGAGTGCCGCCGCCTGCGGGCGCTGGGTGACTTGGTTCAGGTCGGCGTCGTACATCCACAGGGTTTTGCCATCGGCCACGATGGTCTGTACGAAGGGCTTGGTGTAGTCGAAGCGGAATTGCTGCGGCCGGTTGAAGGCAAATTGCCCGTGGCTGGTTTTGGCCGGGCCGGGCTTGTTGGCATTGGTCACGGTCTGGGTGAAGCTGGCCGTGCCCGTGCGCATGGTTTTGAGGTGCTGATCCAGCGTGGCCAAGCCGTCGGCGTGTGCCAGGCCGTAGCAGGCCATGGTGGTGGCCAGAATGGCTGCAGCCTTGGCATGGCCCTTGGCCGCGAGCAAAGAGGCGGGAGTCCTGATCGTCATGGGCAATCGCTTCCTTTCAAACAAACACAATTTCTGCGCGCCGTTTTCATGGGCAAGAGGCGCATGGTTGGATGATGCAGGCTGGCCGATAGGCCGATGCGGGGCTGCCCGGAGCGGGCCTGGGCCCGTGTTGGCGCTCAGTCCTCCTGGCGCTGCGGCACCAGGATTTCCCGCTGGCCGTTGTGCCCCATGCCGCTGACCATGCCGGCGTTTTCCATGTCCTCAAGCAGGCGCGCTGCGCGCTGGTAGCCGATGCGCAAATGCCGCTGCACCAGCGAGATGCTGGCTTTGCGATGCTTGAGCACGACTTCCACCGCCTGGTCGTACATGGGGTCTTTTTCGCCGCCGCCAAGGCCGCCGAGCGCCGGGTCTGTAACATTTCCTTCGCCGTCCACGGTACCGCCTTCGAGCACGCCTTCGATGTAGTTCGGCTCGCCTTGCTCTTTGAGGAAAGAGACCACGCGGTGCACTTCCTCGTCGCTCACGAAAGCGCCGTGCACCCGCGTGGGCAGGCCGTGGCCGGCGGGCAGATAGAGCATGTCGCCCATGCCCAAGAGGGCTTCGGCGCCCATCTGGTCGAGAATGGTGCGGCTATCGACCTTGCTGGATACCTGAAAGGCAATGCGCGTGGGGATGTTGGCTTTGATCAGGCCGGTGATCACGTCCACGCTTGGGCGTTGCGTGGCCAGAATCAGGTGGATGCCCGCCGCGCGCGCCTTTTGCGCCAGGCGGGCGATCAGCTCTTCGATCTTTTTGCCCACTACCATCATCAGGTCGGCCAGCTCGTCGATCACGATCACGATGTGCGGCAGGCGCTCCAGCGGCTCGGGCGATGCGGGCGTGAGGCTGAAGGGGTTGGGAATCAACTCTTCGCGCGCGCGCGCTTCTTCGATGCGGGCGTTGTAGCCCGCCAGATTGCGCACGCCGAGTTTGCTCATGAGGCGGTAGCGGCGCTCCATTTCGCCCACGCACCAGTTCAGGCCGTGTGCGGCTTGCTTCATGTCGGTCACCACGGGCGCCAGCAGATGCGGAATGCCTTCGTACACGCTCATTTCCAGCATCTTGGGGTCGATCATGAGCAGGCGCACTTCATCGGGGCTGGCCTTGTAGAGCAGGCTCAGAATCATGGCGTTGATGCCCACCGATTTGCCCGAGCCGGTGGTGCCTGCCACCAGCACGTGCGGCATGCGCGCCAGATCGGCCACCACGGGCATGCCCACAATGTCTTTGCCCAGGCCCATGGTCAGCAGCGACTTGGCCTCGTGGTAAGCGGTGGAGCCGAGGATTTCGCTCAGGCGAATGGTTTGGCGGCGGGCGTTGGGCAGCTCCAGCGCCATGAGGTTTTTGCCCGGAATGGTCTCGATCACGCGGATGGACACCAGGCTGAGCGAGCGTGCCAAATCCTTGGCCAGGTTCACGATTTGCGAGCCTTTCACGCCGGTGTCGGGCTCGATTTCGTAGCGCGTGATCACCGGGCCTGGCATGGCCGCCATCACGCGCACCTGTACGCCAAAGTCCTTGAGTTTTTTCTCGATCAGGCGGCTGGTCATTTCCAGCGTGTCGCGGTCGATGCTTTCGGTATTGGCCGGTGCGGGGTCGAGCAAATGCACCTGCGGCAGTTTGCTGTCGTTGGGGTCTTGAAACAGCACTTGCTGGCGCTCGCGTGCCACGCGCGCGCTGGGCGCAGCCGCTGCGGCCGCGCGCGGCGGAGGATCTACCACCACGGGCACGGCAGGCTTTTCCTGATGCTGCTCCAATTCTTGCTGCACCACGGCCTCGCGCTGGCGGGCGGCTTCTTGCCCCACGGCCAGGTCGTGGGCGATTTCGCGGCGCTCGCGTGCGGCGGTGAACCAGCCATCCACCCACGCACCCAGCGATTCGGCCACGCTCAACCAAGAAAAGCGAAACACCCACGACAGGCCCGCCAGCAGCAACACAATCGCCACCACGGCCGAGCCCGTAAAGCCCAGCCAGCGCAGGGCAGCTGGCCCTGCCAAAGCACCCATCACACCGCCTGCGCCATTGGGCAGGCGGGCGGGGTTGACATCGTAAAAGCGGCTCCATTCCAGCACGCAACTGGCCAGCAGCAGCACAAACAGCGCCACGCCCCACGCGGCGCGGCTGTGCCACAAGTGGGTGAGCCAGCCTGCCGTGGTGTTGGCATCGTTATCGCGCCCGTGCTGGTTCGTGGCACTGGCAGTCAGCGCGCCTTGTCGCGCATGCGCCCAGGTGCGCAGCAGCCGCAGCCAAGCCAATGCCAAGGCCAGAAACAGCAGCCACACACTGCGCCCCAGAAAGAACAGGCTGATGTCCGATACCCAAGCGCCTACAGATCCTAGCCAATTGGCGGGCAGATCATGCTGGCCCGTGGTGCTCCAGGCTGGGTCGGCCGGATGGTGGCTGAGCAGCGTCACCAGCCACAGCGCCAGCATGCCCAAACCCAGCAACAGCACGATCTCTTGGCTGAAGCGTTTGACAATGCGCACAAAGAGCGAAGGCTCAGCCGGCTTGGCGGCTGGGGCCTTGCCAGTGCGCAATAAATAAGGGGTGGCAGGTGTGCTCATGACGGGCGGAATGCAAGAAGTAAAGCAGCCAGCAAATGGCCAGTGAAGCGCAAAAAGCGCACCTTCAGCATTCAATGCTGAAAATACTTTTGCATTGTGCCGCAAGCTGTCATGAAAAAAGAGATTTTTTGAAACGGATGGTCTGCGACGGTTGAGCCTGATTCACGGCGCAAGTATCCGCAAGGGCTGTGCTCAACATGAGGGCTTTGCTTCTTTGGCAATGCTGCATCGTTTGCGGTCAAGCTGTTTCGTTTTATTCCAGCGATTGCACGCCGCTGAGCAAAAATGTGCCGTCAGTCTGTTGCACGAGTACGCCGCTTTCTTCGAAGTGCTTCATCACGCGGCTGACCATTTCGCGCGATGCGCCGACCATTTTGGCCACGTCCTGACGCGAGACTTTTTTGCGCAGGATTTTGTTGCCTTCGGCGTCTTCTTGCGCCATGTCTTGCAAGGTGCTGAGCACGCGGCCATACACATCCATCAAGGCCAGCGAGAGGATTTGCTTGTCGGCCCGGCGCAGGCGGCGCACCAGGCCGCGCATGATGGCGTCAGCCATGGTGGCGTTTTCGCGCAGGCAGTGGGCAAAGGCCTCGCGCTCCAGTACCAGCACATCGGTTGGGATTTCGGCCCGCACGGTAGCGGAATGGGGCTCGCCATCAATCAGGCTCATTTCGCCGATGCAGTCGCCTGCATCCAGCGTGGCGATGATGACTTCTCGCCCGCGTGTGTCTTGCGAGAGCACCCGTGCCTTGCCCGAGAGGATGATGAACAGCGCGCCCGAGATCTGGTCTTGTTGCACGATCAGTTCGCCACGCTTGTAGCGTTTTTTGCGCATGGTGGCAGATAGCAAGGTGGACTGCGCGGGCGACAAATCGCTGAACAGGGCCACACGCCGGATCAGATCGGAATCGGTCACGATGGTCATGAAAACTCCTGAAAGGGGTAAAGGTGTTCAAGCAAGAAGGCCAAGAAAGCTGCAGAGGCGTTTGGCTTGAAACGCGCAGTACGCATTAGCCAGGTTGTGCCATGCTTTGTTTTTCACGCGCCAGCTTAAAAAGCCGGATATTGTGTGGCAAAGCGTGTGACTTTTCTGGAGCATTAACTCGTCATCTGCCTTGCCTCGGTATGATTGCTCGTATCTTACAACTCACAAGTTTTGCAAGACAGGAGTACAGCCATGACAGCAGCACAACACGCCAAAGTTCTCGTTCTGGGTTCCGGCCCCGCCGGTTACACCGCGGCCATTTACGCGGCCCGCGCCAATTTGCAGCCCATGTTGATCACGGGGCTGGAGCAGGGCGGCCAGCTCATGACCACCACCGAGGTGGACAACTGGCCTGCCGATGTGCAGGGCGTGCAAGGCCCGGATTTGATGCAGCGTTTTCAGGCGCATGCCGAGCGCTTCAATGCGCAGCTGGTGTTCGACCACATCCAGTCGGTGGATTTGAGCAAGCGCCCCTTCAAGCTGGTGGGCGACAGCGGTACTTACACCTGCGATGCGCTCATCATCGCTACGGGCGCATCGGCCAAGTACCTGGGCCTGCCGTCTGAAGAAGCCTTCATGGGCCGCGGCGTGAGCGGCTGCGCCACTTGCGACGGCTTTTTCTACAAGGGGCAAGACGTGTGCGTGGTGGGTGGCGGCAACACCGCGGTGGAAGAGGCGCTCTACCTCAGCAACATCGCCAGCAAGGTCTACCTGATTCACCGCCGCGACAGCTTCAAGGCCGAGGCCATCATGATCGACAAGCTCATGGATAAGGTCAAGGAAGGCAAGATCGTGCTCAAGCTCAACGCCACGCTCGATGAAGTGCTGGGTGATGACAAGGGCGTGAACGCCGTGCGCATCAAAGCCACAGAAGGTGGCGCGACAGAAGACCTGGCTGTGCAAGGCTGCTTCATCGCCATTGGCCATGCGCCCAACACCGGTTTGTTCCAAGGGCAGCTGGAATTGGATGGCGGCTACATCGTGACCCAAGGCGGCCGCAAAGGCTTTGCCACACAAACCAGCGTGCCGGGCGTGTTTGCCGCAGGCGACGTGCAAGACCACGTGTATCGCCAGGCCATCACCAGCGCGGCCACGGGCTGCATGGCAGCTTTGGATGCACAGCGTTTTCTGGAGCAAACACCAGCCACAGCCAAGGGCGCTTGATTCTTGAGCGCTTCTTGCTATCTTGCTGTTGGGTATTGATACGGCTTGCGTCAATACCAGAAGCGGCAAGCACGGGCTGCACTAGGCGGAAAAGCAAAAGGGCTTTTCCGCTTTTTGCTTATGTGGCCAGGCGTTGTTGGGCGAACGATGGGTGAACCACGGGCAGATCAAGCCGTGGCTATCGGTGCGTCAAGGTGTTTGCAGCAGAAATCAATTAGCCTCAAAGGTTTGCCAGCCTTGCCAGATGGCCCCGGGCTCCAGCAGCACAGGGGCGTCGATTTGTGCGGCTTCGATGCACACGAAATGCTGCCAGGCATACGGGGGCAGATCGAGCAAACGGGCGCACAGGGCAGCGTGAGGGATCCAGATGACGGTTTGCCCCAGGCTGGCCGATTGTTGTGATCGTACGGAGGCGTCGCCGCACGTCAGTGTTGCACCAAAGGCTGGGTACACGCGGTCGACTTCGCCTGCAAAACGGATCGGGCCTTGCTGCACAGGGTGGCTGGGGTTGGCATTGGGCCGGGCATCCCGGTAACGGATGTCTTCTGCGCCGGTGATGCGTGTTTGGGCGATTTGGGCCGTTGCAAGATAGCCGTGAAAAGCCGTGGTAAACGGTATGGTGTTGTTTCCTGTATTGCGCACGCGCAAACGCAAAGAGAGGCTGCCAGCCGTTAGCTTGACCAGCAAAGTGGCCTCAAAAGCGTGCAGCCACAGGGGTTCGCAAGGCTCACCAGCGGTTTTCGGCTGACTGTGCAGCAAGTGCGGGGGCACATCGGTATGGCGCAAGCGCAAGGTGGCGCTGTCTGCTGTTTGCGCTTGCAGCTTCCACGGCAGCAGGCGCGCCACGCCGTGCTTGGGCAAGGGGCCGCGACGGTTGAATTGCGGCCAGCAGATCGGGATGCCGCCGCGAATGGCACTGCGCCCTTGGGCCACAGCCTGCCAGTTGATGCGCGAGCTGAGGTACAGGCGTTCGCGTTCTTGGAAGGTGTGGTAGGCGTCGTGATGAGCCGTGCGCCAAGACAGCACCTGTGCGCCGTGCAGTGAAATGGCGGCTGTATCGCCCTGGGGGGTGCGCAAGGTGCACACCGGCCAGGATGGCGGCCATTGCGTTGGCCGGTCGTGGGGGCCTTGGAGCTGAGCGGGCGTGCCGGGCATGGTGGCGAGTGCTTGCGCGTGGGAGGCGAATACAGGGCTGGAGCTCGGCTCCACTCTCCACTTGCATCAATCCGCTTTTTCCATCAAACGGTCGGCCAGCGCCTGGGCCTGGGCAAAGTCCAGGTCGCCGCTGTAGATGGCGCGGCCGCAAATCACGCCTTCAATGCCTTCGTCGGCCACGGCGCAAAGTTTTTCAATGTCTTGCAGATTGCTCAGCCCGCCCGAAGCAATCACCGGCAGGGCGCTGGCCTGGGCCAGCTTCACGGTGGCTTCGACGTTGATGCCGCTCAGCATGCCGTCGCGCCCGATGTCGGTGTAGATGATGCTTTCCACGCCCAGGTGCTCGTACTTCTTGGCCAGATCGCACGCCTCGTGGCCGGTGAGCTTGCTCCAGCCGTCGGTGGCGGCCTTGCCGTCCTTGGCGTCCAGCCCGACGATGATGTGCCCGGCAAAGGCGCTGCAAGCGTCAGACAAGAAGCCCGGGTCTTTGATGGCTGCCGTGCCGATGATGACGTAGCGCAGCCCGGCATCGATGTATTGCTCCACGGTGTCCAGATCGCGAATGCCGCCGCCCAGTTGCACGGGGATTTCGCCGCCCACCTCTTGCAGAATCTCTTTGACCACGTCCAGGTTCTTGGGCTTGCCGGCAAAGGCGCCGTTCAGGTCCACCAGATGCAGGCGGCGCGCGCCTTGCTCAAGCCAGTGCAGGGCCTGCTCCACGGGCTTGGTGTTGAAGGTGGTGACCTTGTTCATGTCGCCTTGTTGCAGGCGCACGCATTGGCCGTCTTTCAAATCAATGGCGGGAATGAGCTGCATGGCTGAGATTCAAGAAATGGATGAGTGGAAGTTTATTGACTCGAAAAGTGCAAGTTGCTTGGCGTTGTTAGGGCCGCCAATGCAAGAAATTGCGATACAAGGCCAAGCCCATATCGGCTGATTTTTCAGGGTGGAATTGGGTGGCGAACAGATTGTCGCGTGCAATGGCGGCGGTGTAGAGGCCGCCGTAGTCAGCTTCGCCCACACTGTGTGCGGGATTAGCAGGCACGGCGTAATAGCTGTGCAAAAAGTAAAACCAGCTTTGATCGGGAATGCCTTGCCAGACAGGGTGGGCCTGCGTTTGCCGCACGCGGTTCCAGCCCATTTGCGGCACTTTGTAGCGGCTACCGTCAGGCTGGGTGCGCCCCGCGAGCTGAAAGCGTTTGACTTCTCCAGGAATCAAGTCGAGTGAGGGCGTGTTGCCCTCTTCACTGTGGCTGAGCAGCATTTGCATGCCCACACACACGCCAAACAGGGGCTTGTTGCGGGCAGCTTCGAGCACAGCGGGCAGCATGCCGCTGTCGTGCAGGTGTTGCATGCAGTCGCGCATGGCGCCTTGGCCGGGCAGCACGATGCGTTCGGCCTGCTCAATCTGTTCGGGTTGGCGCGCGATCAGCACCTGCCACTGACCATTGGCCGCGTGCGCCACGGCCTGCGCGACTGAGCGCAGATTGCCCATTTCGTAGTCGATAACGGCAACGATTGGCTGGCTCATGGAGGAGGGCTTTCTTGGTGGGAATCAAGAGAAAGAAAGATGGCACTGAACAGAAAAGCGATATGTGCTCATGTGCTTGAGTTTCCAAATGTTACTCGGTTTTCAGTTCGGCTGATAACTCAAGCGCACGTAGATGGGGGCATAGACTTCGGCTTGGGTGATTTCGACGAGCGACTCTTTCACCAGTTCCAGCAGGGCGATGAAGGTGACGACAACTTCGGCAACGCCCGCCTCAGTGTTGAATAGGTCTTCAAAGGCGACGAAGCGGCGGTTTTGCAGGGTTTTGAGGATTTGCCCCATGTATTCGCGCACGCTGAGCTCTTCTCGGTGAATTCTGTGCCGTTGCACCAGCCGTGCGCGTTGCAGAATCTCTTGCCAGGCCTGATGCAGCTCTTCAATCGAAACGTGCGGCAATGGCACAATGCTTGGTTTTTCGATGGTCACATGAGGTTGGAAAAAGTCGCGCCCGACCTGTGGCAGTTGCAGCAGGTTTTGTGCGGCCAGTTTGATTTGTTCGTACTCCCTGAGGCGGCGCGCCAGCTCTGCGCGCGGGTCTTCGGCCTCTTGCCCATCGGCGGTTTTTTTAGGGGGGAGCAACATGCGTGATTTGATTTCAATCAGCATGGCGGCCATGAGCAGATATTCGGCGGCAAGCTCCAGATTGCGGTTGCGGATTTCCTCAATGTAATCCAGGTATTGGCGGGTGACGGCCGCCATGGGGATGTCCAGAATATTGAAGTTTTGCTTGCGAATCAGATACAGCAAAACGTCTAGCGGTCCCTCGAACGTTTCGAGAAAAATCTCCAGCGCATCGGGCGGGATGTAAAGGTCTTGAGGGACGGAAAAAAGTGGTTCGCCATACAGTCTGGCCACGGCTATGTTATCGACCATTTCGGTTGATGCGGATGAAGAGCCTGCTTCAGGCGGCAAGATGCTCCCCGTTGTGTTCATGCTGGTTTTTTCGCGGGGTTGAGCGGCTGCGTTGCGTAGACGTAGGGTTGCTGTGCAATATGCGCTGCGGCAAAGCCTTTTTGCAAGCTGCGGCTCTCTGCTGCATCAGGCAATTGAGGTTGCCAAAGCAAAGCATGCCCTTGTTTTTGGCGTGCAGGCAGATTGGGGTCTTGTTGCTTGAGTTGTTCCAAGAATTGCGTGATATCCGATTGATAGTCGGTGCCGCCAAGCCATTGCATCATGATGAGCCGCCTTTGAAAGAGGAATAAAAGCGAACCCTTGTTGTACGCATTGAACATTGAAGGACGCTTGTGATGATGACGAGTTATTTTAGATGAGTGCCCGTTGATTCAGCCTTCACATGCCATGCGGGAGCGTAGGCAATTGAGTATCGGTTGATTCGCAAGCCTGACGTATAAAAAGAAACGCACCGATCGGTGCGTTTCTTTTTCATGGAATGAGTGGTTGTTGCCAAAGCTTTCAGCATATGCAAGCGGTTTGTTCGTTCATGCTTTGTGTGATCAAGAGTATTGCCAATAAGTGCTGCACGCTTGGCCGGTAGTCTCCCTCTGGGATCAAGCGGGTCTCAAACGCCCGAGTTCGCTTCCGTGAAAGGGCAAGTCAATCCCAAAGACAAGGTTAAAAACGCTTATGCCGACTGTGCAAAAGTCGTGCTCAACAAATAAACCGTATACCCTACATAACAAACCAACAGTGTGGCGCCTTCCAGGCGGTTGATGCGCCCCGGGCCACGAAAACCATAACCGAAGAGGAACAGCGACACGGTCAGCAGCGTCATGGTTGATATGTCGCGATTGAGCACTTCTTGCCCTACCGTCATGGGGTGAATGGCGCCAGCAACACCCACAACGGCCAGGGTGTTGAAAAGATTGGATCCCAGCACATTGCCCAAGGCAATGTCGTGTTCGCCTTTGCGGGTGGCGATGACGGAGGATGCCAGCTCAGGCAACGAGGTGCCAACGGCAACAATGGTCAAGCCAATCACCAAATCGCTAACGCCAAACCGATGGGCAATGCTCACGGCACCCCAGACCAGGATGCGCGAACTCACAATCAGCAGCACAAGGCCAACCACCAGCCAAAAAAGCGCACGGCGTATGGGCATGGCTTGTTGCTCTTGCAGTGTTTGCTCCATCTCTCCGCCCAAAGCGTCGGCCTTTTTGAGCATACCCTGCCTGATCGTCCAGATCATCAAGCCGCTGAAAACGCCCAGCAGCACCAAGGCATCCAAGCGAGAAATGGCGCCATCCCAGAGCAAGCCGGCAGCCAAAAGCGTAATGGCCGTGAGAATGGGCAGCTCTTTACGCAAAACCAAAGAGTGCACGGCAATAGGGCTGATCAGCGCGGTCAGACCCAAAATCAAGGCGATGTTGGTGATGTTGGAGCCATAGGCATTGCCCAGCGCAATACCTGGATTTTTTTGCAAAGAAGCCAGGGTTGAAACGACTATTTCTGGAGCCGAGGTGCCAAAACCCACAATCACCATGCCGATCAGCAACGGCGGCATGCCGAAATGGCGAGCCGTTGAAGCAGCGCCATCCACAAAGCGGTCAGCGCTCCATACCAAAAGCGCCAAACCAAAAATCACAGCGGTAAAAGCCAGAGCCATAAAAAGCCTCGTTCACGGAACAGGGCCGCCATCATAGCCGAGCAGGCCAGAAAGTAACGGGGCACTGAGCGCTGGCCATTGAGTGCATATGTGTTTGGCTTGTGCGCAAAGCAGCCGGGGTGCATGGTATATGGTGGCCTGGGTGAAAGCCAAGCGGCGCGTAGCTTGCCTTGAGAGAAGTGCAATGCCATCTAGAAAAACGCCACACCTTGGCGAAAGGTGTGGCACTCAATCACAAACTAATTGTTTGCTTTGAAGGGATGGCGGTGTACGGATTACGACTGTGGCTTTTGCGCCAGCAGAGTGGCAAAACGGAACTCAAAAGGCTTGCCATTGGCATCGGTTTTGTGCAATCTGCCCATGTTTTCGTTGTATTTGACGATTTTCCAGCCTTTGTAGTAATCTTTCAACTCGTTTTCTTTGAAGGTGAAGGAAAAAGGCATCGGGCATGGGCAGTCTGCCGTATTCATGGCACAAACAATTAAATTGTAGCCGCCTGCTGCCGTTTGATTTTGCATATTGCCGATAATGGCAGGTATTTTGTCGCGCTGCAAAAACATCATGACCACAGTAGAGATAATCAGATCGTATTCTTGATCGATGTTTGCCAGGTTGATATCGTAAACGCCGGTTTGAATGTTCTGAATATCCTCCTTTTCTATAATATCGTTCAGGGTTTGAATGCTTTCGGGGTGATTATCCAGCGCTGTTACATAAAAGCCCAAGCGGCCCAGATACAAAGCGTTGCGCCCACGGCCACAGCCCAAATCCAGAGCGCGCCCCGATTGAACGTGCTGTGTCAGCTCTAGCACTTCAGAATGTACGGCAGAGAGGTGGTACTTCTTCTCGTAATAGTTTTCCGGCCGGCAATAAAAAGCCAGCTGGCATTCCAAGTCATCAGAAAAAGGCTCCACGCGGTGCCATGCTTGCGGCTCAACAAAAGGGGCTGGGTTTTCTGGCGTGAAAATATGCTGGGCGATCTCTTCGCCATTTTCATTCAACTCGTAAAACTTCAGCTTTCCTTTGAAAACAGTCAGCTTGGCCCAGGTTCCGATTTTTGTATTGTGTTTTTGTTGAAAGGCTTGGGGCAACGTTTCTTTATTCCAGACTGGTAATTGCTTGTAGCAAATCAGGTTCTCCATTTGTTCCTCTGATGTGGTTGGATGACATGGTTTTATATATGGGGCGGGCATCGTAAATGATTGTTGGCGGCTGGGCAATGAAAGCCGTAAACCGAAAATGGTCAAACTGCCAGTTGGTACCAGGCAAGATGCAGCCAATCTGGATGAAGCCTCTTGCCTATTAAGTAAAGAGGTAAAGGTAGCCGCTGGCAGAATGGCGGCTTGTTTGGATCGGCGCTGTGGCTTTGAAACTTGTTGCCAAGCCGAGTGTGCAGCTAGCTGCTTAAGCAGGAAGGAAGTGGGCGCTTGGCTTGCCGCAGGCGCTGAGACATATTGGAGCGTGCAGGAACAAAGCCTTGGCAGTGCGCTTTAGCCACTTCAGCTGCGTTGCCCTTGTGCGCGCATCCATTTAAAAGGCCTGGCGCGTACGTGCGTATGGTTTTTTCGTGAGTGGCATGCAGCCTCGTCGCTAGGCGTTTGCGAAGAGCTTGTATTTATGGGGCAGGGTAGTTCTGTATCTCAACAACTGGGCCCAAGTCAATGCGGTAGCACGCTTGGCCCTCATGCTCCTCAATCTTTGCCGAAATACCCCGCAGCTCGCAGATGGCCAAGGGTGAATCGGCGTGATAGCCATTTTTGATATGCACAGCGCTGAAGGGCTTGGGCTGGCCGTTGGCATCAAACAGGCGCTTTTGCCAATATGGCTTGGCCGGCCGGTATTTGCTGTGAACCAGGCCAGCTACCAGCTTGGCAAAACCCTTGCTGCAAATGCGCAAGGTGAGGATGTTGCTGCTACTCATGCGACGTTAGAGAAGTCAAAAACGCAAAGAATATCTCAAGGCCCAGAGAGGTGTTGCCCTTTGCCAGCTTGCTCCAAAGAAAAACGCCACCCGATAGACGTTATCGGATGGCGTTGGATTGATGTGTGGTGGAGCTGGCGGGATTTGAACCCGCGTCCATAAGCCTTCTTCGTTCGGTTCTACATGCTTAGCCGGCTGGTTTGATCTTGCCTGCTATGCCGCGCAGCGGCACGCTGCACAACAGGCCAGCTCCCTTGAATCTCGCCACGCGCCAAGGAGCACGGCGCGCGACCAGTCAATGTGAATTCCCTTGCAGCCGGGACGGCTTGCGCCGCCCTTGCCCAGCCCATTGACGTGCTGTTGCAAGGCTCGCCGGATTAAGCGGCGAGTGCGAAACGTTCGTCGTTTGCAGTTACTTTTTTGAATCGAGATTAACGAGCGTGAATCAAGCTCGGCATGCTCCGCAACGCTTCCGAACCCATGTCGAAACCAGTGCAGCCCCATATGTGGGGGGGGATTGTACCGTCAGGCTGGTTTTTTTGCCAGTGGGCGCTTGGCTGGCTGAGACCGCAGGAGCGGTTGGCAGCACGGGGGCAATGCACAGCTTGGCTGCGCGTTGGCCGGCCACTCAATCAATTGCTTGGATCAGCCAATCATTTGGCCGCGGCCCGCGTGCGGCTGGCGGATTGGGGGCGCGTCGTTTTGGGCTTGTAGTCGCAACAGTCGGCCACCGAGCAGTGCCAGCATTCGGGCGTGCGGGCCTTGCAAACGTAGCGCCCGTGCAGGATGAGCCAATGGTGCGCGTGCAGCATGAACTCTTTGGGGATGCGCTTGAGCAATTTGAGTTCAACCTCCAGCGGGGTTTTGCCGGGTGCCAGGCCTGTGCGGTTGCCCACGCGAAAGATGTGCGTATCCACGGCCATGGTGGGTTGGCCAAAGGCCACGTTCAGCACCACGTTAGCGGTTTTGCGGCCCACGCCGGGCAGGCTTTCCAGGGCCGCTCGGTCTTGCGGCACTTGGCCCTGGTATTGGTCGAGCAGGATGCGGCAGGTTTGCAGGATGTGCTTGGCTTTGCTGCGAAACAGGCCAATGGTTTTGATGTGGCTTTCCAGCCCCTCTTGCCCCAGGTCCAGCAAGGCTTGCGGCGTGTTGGCGATGGGGTAGAGCTTGGCGGTGGCCTTGTTCACGCTGATGTCGGTGGCTTGCGCGCTCAGGAGGACGGCGATCAGCAACTCGAACGGGGTGCTGTATTCCAGTTCGCTGCGTGGCTCGGGGTTGGCCGCTTGCAGGGTCTGGAAGAAACGGACGATTTGTTCTTTTTTCATCGCTCGGCATTGTGCATCATCGCGCATGCGCGCGGCTTTGCATGCGGCACAAGGGCCTGCAAGGCGCTGTGGTTTGCTGGGCGTGTTGAGCGTGACTGAAGCAAAAAGCGCAGATGCTGACGATGCCCTGTGTTTGTGCGCAGCGCAGCAGGCACGTGGCTGCCAGCCTTCGTACAATCGCGCCGTTGGCACATGCGTGCCGCGCCATCCAGGTGCTGATGCTGGTACTTTGCGGTGGCACGATTTCGCCTTCAGAACATGTCCTCAAATGGACCATTGGCAAGACCGCCCCTTGTTGGGCCTGTGGAGAGCACAAGCATGAAAGCACTGGTAGCCGTCAAGCGCGTGGTGGATTACAACGTCAAGGTTCGGGTCAAGCCCGACAACAGCGGGCTGGACTTGGCCAATGCCAAGATGAGCATGAACCCCTTTGACGAAATCGCCGTGGAAGAAGCAGTGCGCCTGAAAGAAAAAGGCATCGTCACCGAGATCGTGGCCGTTTCGTGCGGCGTGGCGGCTTGCCAGGAGACTTTGCGCACCGCCTTGGCGATGGGGGCCGACCGGGCCATTCTGGTGGAAACCGATGAGGAACTGCAGCCGCTGGCCGTGGCCAAACTGCTCAAGGCCGTGGCCGATCAAGAGCAGCCGCAACTGGTGTTTTTGGGCAAGCAAGCCATTGATGACGACGCCAACCAGACGGGGCAAATGCTGGCAGCGCTGGCCGATTGGCCGCAGGCGACATTCGCCAGCAAACTAGATGTGGCTGACGGCCAAGCCACCGTGACGCGCGAGGTCGATGGCGGGCTGGAAACCGTGGCCGTGCAGCTGCCCGCTGTCATCACCTGCGATTTGCGCCTGAACGAGCCACGCTATGTGACCTTGCCCAATATGATGAAGGCCAAGAAAAAAGAAATCGCCAACACAACCCCGGCCGCACTGGGTGTGGACGTGACCCCGCGCCTGAAGACCCTGAGCGTGGCTGAGCCGCCCCAGCGCAGCGCGGGCGTGAAAGTGGCCAGTGTGGCCGAGTTGGTGGATAAGCTCAAAAACGAGGCCAAGGTGATTTGAGCGGTAATTGCTGGCCGCCTTGGGCAGTTAATGGCTCTGGGGTGATTACGCAGCAACATGGCTTGAGTGGCGTGTTGCATGCATCCCAAGGCGCTGAATAGATACAGATGCGAGGCGCATAAAAAAAACGGACTGCTGATGCAGTCCGTTTTTGCTGGGATGAAAGTCGTTAGATAGGCGTTGAAGGCTTTGTCGATTCAGGCGATTGAGTTGGTTCACTTGCAATCGCGAGCGATCACGTCTTTGAGGCGTTTTTCCTCGGCAGAGCGGCTTTTGTCATCCATCACGGTGGATTCGCCTTTTTCGTTCACCGTGCGTACGCGCATGCCGGTTTTAAGGGAGGCCAAAGACGTTTTGGCGCGCTGGCAATTCTCTTGCTTGGCCTTGGCAATTTTTTCTTCTTCGGCTTTGCGTTTGGCGGCTTCGCGGGCTTCTTCTTCCTTCTGTTTCTTTTTCTGTTCAGGCGTCAGGCTGGGTTCGCTGGCTGCGGGTTGGGGCGCACGTGCGGCGCTGGCGGCTGGTGCCGGGGCAGATGCCTTGTCATCTTCACTCACCACGCTCAAGGGCGCGGCAGCGACGCCACCGGGGCGCTTGAGGATGTTTTTTTCTGGGACATCCGCTGGCGGGGGCTGGTCGCTGAACACTTTGCGGCCCGAGCGATCCACCCACTGCCATTGCGCCATGCTGCTGGTGGCAAAGCAAAGTAGGCCCAGCGCGATCAGGGTTTTGCTGCTTGTTATTTTCATGTTGAGGTGACCTTTCCAATCAATTGGCAATCGATGTACAAGATGAGGGTACTGCAAAGCGTATTTGGTAAGTAAGTGTATTACTCAATGGGTGCGTGAGACTGATGCCATGCGCAATAACAACTGTGGCGGTGTAGCAATGATGCATCGGCGCATCACCCATGCGGCAGAGATGGCAGCAGTCAGGTGATAAAGACAGAGCGTAGCGCCAGAGCAAAGCATGCCTTGGGCAGCTGTGGGCAATGGCTGATCTACAGGGGATAAAAGCGTGCGGGCGATACAATTCGCCTTTTGGAGATTCACCCATGCGCCTGCTCGGTAAAGCCCTCACGTTTGATGACGTTCTTCTCGTTCCCGCGTATTCCGAGGTTCTGCCCAAAGACACCTCCT
>JAUMXD010000137.1 GCA_030529305.1 Allobrachymonas sp. | reverse complement strand
CAAACCGTAGAGCAACAGCGGGCGCATATCGGCCCGTGCCAAAGACCAGCGCCAGCAGTCGGCATGGCTTGCATCGAGATGGGTAGACAGTTATATAGCGCAGCGCTTCAAAAAGAGCGATGGATTAATTGAAACTAAAAAGAGATACAAGCTCCCATTCATGTTCTCTTTCATCATGAAGTAAAGGTAAACGATTCAGTTTCTGTCTTTTTTCTCCATTCATTTCCATTTCTAGGGCGCACAGCGGGCTTTCGCAGCCAGCTTAAGGCTTGGGCCCCATGAGCCAGATCAGCATCACAAGCGTCAGCAGCGCCAGAGCCGTGGTCAGGTTAACGCCGCCTTGCCGTGCCAGCAGCAGCCGGACTTGCTCGGATTGGCCGTTGGCTTCGATGATTTGGCGCACCTTGCGTTGGGCATGCAGGCGATAGAGCCAGTTGCCGAACAGGCCCAGCAAAAAGCTGATGGCCGGGCCTGCATGCATCTGCCACTTGAGAATGTCTTCAACCGAAACCCCCGAGGCTTGGGCAAGGGCCGTGAGCGCGAGAGAGGCGGCTAGCAGAGCAGCACAGTGCGCATACATCTTGCGGTACACCAGCCAGATCGGGCCCAGGAAAAACGCCGCCCAGTTCCACGACAACTTGCCGCCAAAGCGCTGGTCGGATTCGGCCCAGCGGCGGGCATAAAAAGGATAGTTTTCGCCCACGAACAGGGCCAGCGGGTCTGCTTGGCTGAGGCTGTGCGGCTGTGCCGTGGCCGTTTCAGCTTTGGGCAACACGGCATCCAGCCACGAGGGTAAGGACTTTGGCGAAGTAGGCCCAAGATCAGGCTCTGTGGCCGATGCGTTCGATGCGTCAGAGGCATTCGGCGCGCTGGGCCAGGGTGTAGGCAAGTCGGGCGGTGTGGCAGGCGTTTCAGGCGCAAAGGGCGTTGCGGGCAGCAAACCTTCGATGGTGGTGGCGGGCACCCAATCCGTCAGCCCGTGGTGCCACACCAGATCATTCGGCCCCACATGGCCCGCTTGCGCCAGATCGCGCAGCTGGGCCTCGGAGTAGGGGCCGAATTTCTGTTCGCCTGATGCATACCACCAGAGTGTGGGGCGCTCGCTCATGATGCTTCCTCTTGCTGAAATCCTGGATGGGCGGTGGCCGGTGCTGGGCCGCCCCTTGCCGTCTGCCGTGTGTGTTGGCGCTTCATTGTGCCATTGCAAGCGGGCAAGCGTTCACAAGCAAGGGCGCAGGAGCAGGCAATAAATAGCACGGGTGGAATCTAGCTCTGTTGCCTGCGATCTTGAAGACATGCTTGTGTAGCCATGTTGCGCAAGGATGAAGTCTGCTGCTTGGTGCTTGGGATTCAGTCCTTGGGCATTAGCGCGCATCCTTCAGCAGCAGCGTGAAGAGACGCAAGCGCAAGTGGATGCGCAAGCTGCCTGCTGTGTCAGTTTATGCGATGGCCTGACCCTACAATTTCGCCGCTTGGCGCTGTGCGGCATGCGGTATTGGCATGAGAGGGCACTCACTGCTACTGGCAGCCCACTTGTTTTCAGCCCGTACAGCGCGCGCATCCGTCTTTTTTTTCTTTCTGTTTTTTCATGTCTGAACGCAGCGATCACCACGCTTCTTCGCTTTGGCCTGTTTTGGCGCTCGTGGGCGCTGTGTCTGCCTTGGCGCTGGGCACCTCGTTTGCCAAGCGGCTGTTTCCCCTCATCGGCGCGCAAGGCACCAGCGCTTTGCGTGTGGGCCTGTCGGCTCTGATCTTGCTGCTGGTGTGGCGGCCCTGGCGCTGGTCTTTGGCACGGGCCGATATGCGCCCGCTGTTGCTCTACGGTTTG
>JAUMXD010000136.1 GCA_030529305.1 Allobrachymonas sp. | reverse complement strand
GTGCAAACGCGGTGCCGGCCAAACTCAGGCACAGCAGCAGCATCCACAAGCGTTTAATGAGACGATAAGCGGTATTCATTCGGTTCCTTGCAACATGCGGTCAATGGCTTCATCAGGCACGACGCCACCCCACTCACTCAAGCCGTGCACAGCCGTGATGGCAGCGGGCTTTTCAAAGGGCTTGCAGACAAATTCAACGCTCAGCGATTAAGTCAGGTACAAATGGGTACAAAGGGGCATGCAACACAGCGTATGCCCGGCGCCCATGTGAACTTGATCATCAACAGACCCTATGATCGGGTCGTGCTCAATGCCCCCTCTGTCGTCTCAAGCAGACAAAACCTGACACACAGTTTCAAAAAACGGTTTCAGCCTCTTTGCACACACTGCCCATGCCCGACAACGACTCTACCCACACCGCTGGTGCTGCCGATACGGCCGCACAACAAGCCCCATCACGCTACTGGAATGAGTGGAGCAGCGCAGAACTGGCCGCGCTGGACAAAAGCCGCGCCATCGCCATTTTGCCGGTGGCTGCCACCGAGCAGCATGGCCCGCATTTGCCACTGAATGTAGATGCCGCCCTGGCCGACGGCATGGTCGCTGCCTGCCTGCCGCATTTGCCTACCAGTTTACCGGCCCTGTTTTTACCCACACAGGTCATCGGGTATAGCCCCGAACATGCCGCCTTTGCTGGCACCTTGACGTTTTCGGCCGAAACGGTGATGCGAATCTGGACGGAAATTGCCCACTGCGTCACCGCCAGCG
Source organism: Allobrachymonas sp. (assembly GCA_030529305.1). The sequence continues at coordinate 1,063 of JAUMXD010000136.1, read as the reverse complement.
GCATCCGCAAACTGTTGATCTTTAACACCCACGGCGGCAACGTCGGCCTGCTGGACGTGGTTGCCCGCGACCTGCGCGCGCGCCTGGGGCTGCTGGTATACACCTGCAGCTGGTTCAATCTGCCGCTGGGCGAAGCAATGGCCCCATTTGACGCGCACGAGCAGCGCTTTGGCATACACGCTGGCGCCATCGAAACCAGCCTGATGTTGGCCCTGCACCCCGAGCAAGTGCGCACGCCCTTGGCGCAAGACTTTGCCAGCAGCGCACAAACACGTGCGGCCACCTTTCCTATTCTTGGCAATGGCCGCAGCGCCAAACTGGCCTGGCAAATGCAGGATTACAACCCCCAGGGCGCCGTGGGCAACGCCGCTGCCGCCCGCGCCGAATGGGGCAAGGCGCTGCTGCAAGCCGTGGGCCGGGCGCTGGCCGACCTGCTGGTCGAAATCGACCGCTTGCCGCCCGACACCCTGCGCACGCGCTGAGCCTGACACGACCAAGCCCTGCTCCGCCCTGCCCTTTGCCCCTGCGGCAAGCCCGAAGAGACTGCGCTCAGAACCCGCTCGCCATCTCAACGCGGGGTGATTGGATAGCGGATAGGGAGCGGGATGAGATGCAAAGCGCATATCGAAATACATGAGCGAAGTGCATAGCCCGTGCAGCATGGGCAAGGTAGATAGCAAGATTTGCAACACATCAAACCACCCGCCGCCATCATTCAAGCATCCGTGAAGAGATGGTGAACAGGCTCTCAGACAGCCTCTTACAATAAACCCCCATGCAACAAATCAAACAGAATTTGCTCGCCGCCCTGGCGGAAGAGCTGGAAAAACTAAGCCCCGGCGCGGGTGAAAAAGCCGCGTTCGAGTCCCCCAAACAAGCCGCGCATGGCGACTGGGCCACCAACGCCGCCATGCAACTGGCCAAGCCTTTAAAGCAAAACCCGCGCGCCCTGGGCGAGCAGCTCAAGGCCGCGCTGGAGGCACAGCCTGCCTACCAACAATGGGTAAGCGCCATCGAAATTGCCGGCCCCGGCTTTTTGAACATTCGCCTCAAGCCCGAGGCC
>JAUMXD010000135.1 GCA_030529305.1 Allobrachymonas sp. | reverse complement strand
GCGGCGTTTCCAGGTCGGCAAAGGCTTCCAGCATCAGCGGGATGCGGTTGTAGCCCTGCGCAGCCAGGCTGTTGAATTCGATTTCGGTCATCATGATCGTTCACTTTCTGCAGAGTCTGCAAAAGGGGCGACGGGTGTCTGCATCAGGCCATGCAAGCCAGCGCATGCCCAACACATGCCACTTGCCACACCCAAACCACACCCAAAAAGCCTTGAAAAACTCGCTGCGTCTGCCGCTGCCCAAGTGGGCCACTGTACTTCGATGATCCAAGCCATCCATTCGCAATGGCAGGCGGGAGGGGCAAAGTGGGTTTGATGCGTTGGCCACGCAAGCGGCGGCATGGGCAGACACATCCATCACACATGCGTTGCGGCCGAACGGGCTGCAACGTCAAGAGCCAATCAGCCCCGCCAGGGCCATGCTCCCCGGTCTGCCTGACCTGTGGTGATGGTGAAGTGAAAAAACATGATGGGCGCTAGTCTAGCCCAAAGAACAAAGCACAACGCTTGCCAGCACCCGTGGATAACCCTAGCCGTGCCACGGCTTCACACCGAATGCCACCCGCGGGCCATTGGCGCCCACGCATCAATCCACGCACTGCACATCGGCCAGGCTGTGCACATAGCCCTGGGCGGGCACGCCCTCAATCGGCTCGCCGTGGTTGTAGCCATAGCGCACCAGCAACACGGGCGAACCAGCCCCATGCGCCGCCAGCGAATCGTTGACCGAATCGCCCACCATCAGCGCCTGCACCGGTTCGCAGCCCAGTAGGCGCGCCGTTTCAACCAGCGGCAGCGGATCGGGTTTGCGCCGCGCAAAAAAGTCGCCGCCATGCACGCAGGCAAAGTAATGTGCAACGCCCAGCATCTGCAACAGATCGCGCGCGTGCTGCGTGGGTTTGTTGGTGATGCACGCCAGCGGCAGGCCCGCCGCGTGCAGTTGCGCCAGGCCTTGCGCCACGCCCGCATACAGTGCGCTGGCCTGGCCGTTGATGCGCGCGTAGTGTTGCTGGTAGCTGGCGTGAGCGCGCTCGTACAAGGCTTCGTCCACCACGCCACCCTGCCCCAGCCCCAGGTGCAGCAAGGTTTGGCGGATGAGGTAGGGCGAGCCTTTGCCCACGGTGCGCGCGATGAAGGCGCGATCCACTGCTGGCCATTGCTGCTCGGCCAGCATGCCGTTGAGCGCCAAATCGAAGTCGCCCAGCGTATTCACCAAAGTGCCATCCAGATCGAGCATGACGGCGCGCACCGCCAGCGGCTGGGCTGCGTTGGGGTAGGTCAGGCTGATAAGGGGGCGGGTGCTTGCAGGCGAGGCGGAAGAAACAACAGACATACGGTGCTTTTCTCAAAATCTGCCAGCGCGTAACAAAAAGCCCCGGCACGGCGGTAAACGCGGCAAAAGCGCTAAAACCAAAGCGCGCAACGATACACGATTCATCATCGACAACGGTTGGATGATGCGTTGGCGATGCTTGCAGCGCTGCTTCATTCCTCGCCCAACAGTAGCCATGATGTACGGGGCGCTGGATGGACGACTTGCTGCGGCTCCGTTGCTTATTTCCCCGCAGCAGCTGTGCTGGGTGCAGCCTGTGCCACCGACTCTGCCATTGGCTCTGCAGCTGACTCGGCAAATGGCTGATCGACCCCTTCACTTGCGCCTACCCCTTGTGCCAAAGCCCACGCCACATGCTCGCGCACCAAGGCTTCGGGGTGCTGGGCCTGCTGCTGCAAGGCACTGGCAATGGCCTGCATCTGCGGCGCATCGGCTTGCTGCGCGGCGGTGCGCAAAGCATTGCCCAAGGCCACGGCCAGATTGCGCAGCCAGCGCACGTGGCCGATGCGGC
>JAUMXD010000134.1 GCA_030529305.1 Allobrachymonas sp. | reverse complement strand
TGGTGTCGAGGCTTTCTTTCACCGCATCGTCGATGAAGCCGCAGGTGTTGACGATCACCAAATCCGCACCCGCAAAGGTTTTGCTGGTTTCGTAACCTTCAGCCGCGAGCTGGGTCAGGATCAGTTCGGAATCCGTGAGCGCCTTGGGGCAGCCCAGGCTGACGAAGCCGATTTTTGGGGGAGATGTTTTCGCGGCCGCAGCCACCGTACCTGCTGTATCAATCATGGGGATGTTTCCTCTTGCTCAAGCCTTGTTAAAAGCAAAAGATCAAGTGCGAAAAATATTCAAAGCATAGACCAAGCGTTGCCTAGCCATCTGACTGCGCCCGACCCAAGCCCACTGTTTTGCGTGAGCAGCGTGAAGCAACAAACACCACTGCCCGCACATGAATGCCCCTGCCACGCTAACGCTTGGGGGATGTTTTGGGGGACGACTTGGGTGACGACCTGGGCGAAGGCTTGGCCGATGACGGCTGCTTGGGTGATGATTGAGCAGCTGGCTGGGCCTGGAAAGCATCCAGCCAGCCCTGCAAACCGGCCTGAAACTGGCGCTGCATCTGCTCTTGCATTTGCTCTCGCAGCTTCGTTTGCGCCTGCTGCCACGCTTGCCCCGTGGGCGCATAGCGGCCCAGTAAGTCTTGCCAATTCTTGGGCCAGCTTTCCATGCCAGCGGCCGGGGTCGCAGCCATCAGCTTGCGCTGCATGTCGGCAAAGCTCTGGATCTGGGCGGCCAAATGCGCGCCGAAAAAGCCTTGCATGGCGTGCCCGTAAAAGCGGATGAGCTGGCAGAGCACAGCCTCGGTAAACAAGGGGCTGCCGCCTGCCTCTTCTTCCAGAATGATTTGCAGCAAGATGCTGCGCGTTAAGTCTTCGCCCGTTTTGGCATCGCGCACCACAAAGGGTTCGGCCCGCATGACCAAAGCCTTGACCTCGGCCAGCGTGATGTAGCTGGAGCTGGCCGTGTCGTACAAGCGGCGGTTGGGGTATTTTTTGAGCACGCGCACGCCGCTGGCATCCTCAGTCGCTGCTGTCGTTGCTGTTGCTTCAGCCTTAGCCTGCGCGGCGGCTTGGGCCTTTGCCTTGCTGCGGGTTGAGCGGCCTGAAGCCCGTGCCGCACGCGCATCACGAGTAGAACGGGGTGTGTTCATGGCTTCATCCTCTCCTCAACAAACGGCCCAATGAGTAACGGCAAGCAGCCCTGCCGATCCTTACCAGCTATTGCAGCAGCCCGAATCACCCGGCCAGCCCCACATACATGATCATGCCGATCAATATAGGCGACACCACCGCCAACACCCCAAACAGCACCGTGAGCAAACGCGTGTTGTTCAAGCTGCCCTCGTTGCTGTTGGCCTGAATGAAAGCGGCCTTGCCCCAATGCACACCCACAAACAGGCTGGTGAGCAAGCCCGCCAGCGGCATGAGGATTTTGCTCACGGCAAAGTCGAAGCTGTCAAAAATATTCATCCCGCCCAGCAGCTTGACATGGCCCAGAGTGCTGAAAGACAAAGCACACAGCGCGCCCAGCATGCTCACGCAGATGACGCTCAACCAGGTGGCGCGTTTGCGGGTCACCTCCAGGCGATCACGCAGCACGGCTACGGGAACCTCTAGCATCGACAAAAGCGCGCCAATGGCGGCAAAAGACGTCAGCACAAAAAACAGCACCATGATCAAACGCCCCATGGGCATTTGCACGAATACGGCCGGAATGGTGTTGAACAACAGGGCCGGCCCGCTGGCCGGGTTAAAGCCCAAGGCAAACACGGCCGGAAAAATCGCCAGCCCCGCCAGCAGCGAAACGGCCAGGTCGGCCAGCATCACGGTCAGCGCGGTTTTGGGAATGTTCTGCTCGGCGCGGAAAT
>JAUMXD010000024.1 GCA_030529305.1 Allobrachymonas sp. | reverse complement strand
GCGCTACGCATGGCACAAGCCCAATGCTTGAAAAGATCAAGCACAATTTGCACAGTTCACATAGCCAGAAAGCCACGAAACGTGGCGCGGCCAGCTGTGGGCGAAGGCTGTTTGGGTGCGGAAAGCCCTTGTGTTGGCAGAAGCAGCTCGATTTATTGGAGCAAGGAAATGAGTAGAGAAGAAAAAAAGATGACCCCCAATATGATGGATGGTCGTTTTATAAAAATGATAAAAAAGTACGGAGTTGGAAAGGATTTTGCCGTGGCTCGTGCTTTTGTATTGATTGTACCAACTGTTTTGCTCTGGTTTATTCCTGTGATCAATAAATATTATGGATTTCTGGAAGGGCATTTTGCGCGAGCAGTTTTTATTTTGGCCATAGGAGCCGCCTCGGGATTGTTTTTGAAAAATGTTTTATATCGCTGCCTGGGTGAAGACAGAGAGGAATTCTTAAAAGAATTTTTTCCTGTAGAGACAATATCCGTTCTAAAAACTCCTTTCACTGATGGCTTGTTGCGCAAAAACATGCGATGGGTCTTTACTTCTTGGATATTTTGCTTTCTTGGTGTTTGGCTTTATTCTGCCGGCATTGATTATTCAGCGATTGATTTTGATTTGGGTGCTAAGATGGCAAGCAGATGATTTGTCAATTGTTGAGGTTTCCGTATGGATATCAACAAACGCCTGCGCAAAGAACGAGCAAGACTTGGTCATAGCCCAAAGGGCTTTTGGCGAACTGGGAGGGGTTGGTAAACAAGCTCAGCTGCGCTACGAAAAAAGAGAGCATCATCCGGACACTCAATATTGGGTATTTGTATCCAGCTTCGTACCAACACTTTTTATTTCCAAAGCTGGCAATGTGCACGGCCCATGCGTCGCCTAAAATTTCGCCCGAAAAGATCGGCTATGCTCTTGCAGAACCCATGCCTATGCCGCATATGGCCTGCGTGGGACGGCGCAGCCCGCGCCTTTTCAAGAGGAGCTTTTCATGAAAAACCGTTTTTTCCTGCTGCTGGCAACCATCACGGCTGCACTGAGCCTGTCGGGCTGCGGCTACAACCAGTTCCAGACTCTGGATGAACAAACCAAATCCGCCTGGAGCGAGGTGCTCAACCAGTACCAGCGCCGCGCCGATCTGGTGCCCAATATCGTGGCCAGCGTCAAGGGCCAAGCCAATTTCGAGCAAGAAACGCTGACCAAAGTGGTGGAAGCACGTGCCAAGGCCACGTCCATTCAAGCCACGCCCGAGCTGGCCAACGACCCCGAAGCGCTGAAAAAATTCCAGGCCGCGCAAGGCGAGTTGTCTGGCGCGCTCTCGCGCCTGATGGTGGTGGCCGAACGCTACCCCGAGCTGCAAGCCAACCAGGGCTTTCGCGATTTGCGCGTGACGCTGGAAGGCACTGAAAACCGCATCACCGTGGCGCGCAACAACTACATCAAGACGGTGCAGGAGTACAACGTGCTGGCGCGCCAGTTCCCCACCAACCTCACAGCCAAGGTCATGGGCTACAAGCCCAAGCCCAACTTCACGGTTGAAAACGAAGCGGCCATCTCCAAGCCGCCTGTGGTGGACTTTGGCATCGAGAAAAAATAAATTCGCTTGGCTAGACTGCACAGCTGTGCCCTGTGCGTCTCAAGCGACTTGACGGAGGTTTGCACATGCCCCTGTTGCCCCCAGCCGCTGCCATTGCCGCGCCTGCACCACGCCTGCTGAATGCGGCATGCGCAAGCCATGCTGCCCGGCCACTCTGCCACCCATCAACGGGCGTGCCAGCGCAGGCAAGCGCTGCTGATGGCGCTGGGCATCAGAGCCGCTGGTCGCGGCGCTTGGGGAGAAGCTTGGCTTGGCTGGCCCTGTGGTTAGGACTGCTGTTGGGCATGTTGGCGCCGGGCCTGAGCCAGGCGCAAAACGTGCTGCCCGTACCAGCGCTCACCGCCCGCGTGATTGACCAAACCGGCACGCTGAGCGAAGCCGACAAAGCCGCGCTGGAGGCCAAGCTGGCCGCCTACGAGCGCGACAAAGGCAGCCAAATCGTGGTGCTGATGGTGCCCACCACCCGGCCCGAAGACATTGCCAGCTACGCCCACCGCATAGCCAGCAGCTGGAAGATTGGCCGGCGCGACGTGGGCGACGGCGTGCTGCTGATCGTGGCCAAAGACGACCGGCGCATGCGCATCGAGGTGGCCAAAAAGCTCGAAGGCGCCCTGCCCGATCTGGCCGTGGCGCGCATCCTTGATCAGACGATGAAGCCGCAATTCCGCGCCGGCAACTACGCAAGCGGCATCAGCGCGGCGCTCGATCAGATCACGCGGGTGATTGACGGCGAAGAATTGCCGCCCGTGCGCCCTGGCGCCGCAGGCCGCAGCCAGGGGCAGGAAGTGGATTGGGCGCTGGTGCTGGTCATCGTCGTCATGGGTTCGCTCGCGGGCGGCAGCCTGCTCAAGGATTTCATGGGCCGCGTGCTGGGTTCGCTCGCCACAGGCGCGCTCACGGGCGGGCTGGTGTTCTGGATTTCGGGCCTCGTCTTCATGGCCGGGATGGCGGGGGTGGCCTCTTTGCTTCTCACGCTTTTTTCTGGCCTGGGCGGCCCGGGCGGGGGCGGCGGAGGGGGTGGCCGCAAGGTCCGCCGCCGGCATGATCCCATCATCATCGGCGGGCCGCCATTTGGCGGGGACTGGGGCAGTGGCGGCAGCGACTGGGGCGGCGGCTTTGGCGGGGGCGGCGGTTTCAGCTCCGGCGGGGGCGGTGATTTTGGCGGCGGCGGCGCGTCGGGAGATTGGTAAGCATGAACACACAAACCCCTCGGCAAGCAGTGGATGCATCGTCTGCAGCACCTGCGCCCGCAGACCCGGCAGCCCACCAAGTGATCGAGCAGCATCTGGGCCAACCGGTGCTGGATCGCCTGCAAGCCAGCATCAGCGCCAGCGAGCAGCGCCACACCGGCCAGTTGCTGCTGTGCATTGAAGAAAGCCTCTCGCCCGAGGATTTGCAGCGTTACGCCTCGCCGCGCGAGCGCGCCCTGGCGCTGTTTGGCGAACTCAGGGTGTGGGACACGGAAGACAACAACGGCGCCCTGCTCTACCTGCTGCTGGACCGGCACGCCATTGAACTGGTGGCCGACCGCGCCCTGTTTCGCTGCATGGAGCAAAGCGCCTGGAGCGCCATCACCACGCAATTGGCTGCGGCCCTGCGCGCGCAGCAATACGAAAGCGGCCTGCAAACGGCGCTGGCGCAGATTTCGGATTTGCTGATCGCACACTTTCCGGCCAAGGCGCACACCCCGCGCGACAACACTGTGGCCGATGCGCCGGTGCTGCTGCGTTGATGGTTTGACCGACTGATGTGTTGACGCAGTTCAACGCGCAGCCTCTACACACTTTTTGCGGCCAACAACGAAAGACCATTTGCCCAAACGCTGCATCAGCTGAGACGAGCTGAATAGCCAACGCGGCAAAAGGCGCTCCGAACACACCACGAGACGAAACCGCAGCGCGCGATCAAAAAAGTGCCTGCCGCCTTCAACAATGCCTTGGCTACCAGGCGCAGCGACGTGGTGCCTATCCCTAATCGCCCTCCAGCAGCCCCATGCACCAGCGGCTTTATCGGCTCATTGGATTGATGCAACTACAGCCGCCACTTCTCCTGCTGAGCCGCAACCAACCCTTCTGCGACAATCCAGCCCGACCATGCCAACGCCAATTGCCCCATCAACTTCTGCCACGCCGCGCAAGCCCACATGGGCTTTCGTTTGGCAGCACCCAGCGCACATGCTGGGGTTGGGTCTTGGCGCAGGGCTGGCCCCCAAAGCACCGGGCACGGCAGGCACGCTGTTGGGCTGGGCCTTGTTTCTGCCGCTGCAATGGGCTTTGCCAGTCTGGGCACAGGGCGCGGCTGTGGCCGCCGCTGTGGCTGTGGCTTGGTGGGCTTGCACCATCACGGCGCGCAATTTGCGCCAGCCCGACCCCGGCTGCGTGGTGTGGGATGAAGTGGCTGCCTTCTGGCTCGTGCTGTGGCTGCTGCCGCCTGCGGGCAAGCCGCTGTTTTCTGCCGCTCACTGGGCCTGGCAGATGGCAGCCTTTGCCCTGTTTCGCTATTTCGATGCAGCCAAGCCTGGCCCCGTGCGCTGGGCCGATGGCGTATTCAAAGGCAGTGGTTGGCGCGGCGGCTGGGGCATTGTGTTTGATGATGTGGTGGCAGCCTTTTGCACTTTGCTGAGTCTGGCCCTGATGCAACATCTGCGCCTGCTGTGGTTGGCGTGATCCGCTTGACTTGTGATCGACACCCAGCGAGCGCAGGCACACCTCAAGCCACTGCCATGCCAGCATGCGCTGAATACGCTCATGTCTAGCCTTGCGCTTTGCAAAGCGCCGCCCTGTTTGCTCCACGTTCAATCCACCTGCGTTGCACGCAACAAAAAAGCCCAATGGCTGCCTGACCATTGGGCTTTTTCACAGAGTGTTTGGTGCCGGCGACCGGGATCGAACTGGTGACCTACGCGTTACGAGTGCGTTGCTCTACCAACTGAGCTACGCCGGCTGAAGGCGTGATTGTAGCCAACTTCGGCAAGCGCTGTTTTTACTGCGCTGCCTTTGCCGCAGCCTGCGCAGGCTGGCGTTTGGCATACACGGCAATCACATCGGCCTTGTTGCCCGCGCGGCGCACCGTGGTGGCAAGCTGCCATTGCTGTATGTCGATGGTGTACTTCAGCACAGGCGCACGCCCCTGAAAGGCCAAAAGCCAGGGGCAGTGGCTGGCGTTGCGGTCGCGCGTGATGGGCAGCTGCTCATAATACAGCAAGGCGGTGATTTGCCCATCCTCCAGCCCATATTGCTGGATGCAAGCAGGCTCGCCGCCCGAGCGCACCACCTGCGCCACGCCACGCGCCACAGCCTCGTAGCTGCGGGCGTAGTTCAAGGCAGGCAGCCACAGCGAGGTCAACATCACCCAGCACATGACGACGCCGCCCGCCGGCAGGATCATGCTCTTCCAGATCGCGGGAGGCAGGCGGCTGGTGCGCCAGCACACCAAGGCCAGCCAGCCCAGCGTGACCGCCAGGCCGATCAGGAAAGGCCACCACTCAAACCGTGGCGTATAGCCCGCCAGCAAGCGGTACACGCGCGCAGCCGGCCTCGGCGGTACGCCGGTAATGGCCGCCACCCACATAAACCAAAGGTAGATGGCCGCCAGCGAAAACAGAACCAGCGTGAACCAATCGATCAAAGATGCCGCACTGCGTTTGAACGTGGGCAAGGCAAAAGCCGCCAGGGCCGCATAGGCCGGCAGGGCCAGGAACAACACCATTTCGGATTGCTTGACGACGAACGCGCCCAGGCTGCCAATCAGCACCAGCCCCAAGGGCAAAGCGATGTGGCGGCTGGGCAGCAGGCTGCGCCATTGATGACGCCAACGCCACAGCGTCCAGATGGCAAAGGGCCACAGCGGCCAGGCAAACCACAGCTGCATGCGAATCAAGTCGCGCCAACCCACCCAGCGGCTGGGCAGGGGCTCCAGCCGCCAGCGCCACAAGCCCAGCCCCTGCGCCAGGGCCGCGCAGCCCAGCAGCACCAACGCCAAGCCAGCCACGCTCCACCAGCGGCGGCGGCGCAAGCGGTGCAATTCTTCGGGCGGGCATTCGTAATCCGTTTCGGGCATCAACCAATCGTGGGCATGGCCCAAGGCATGCACAAGCAAGCCCAGCAGCCCCATCAACAAAGCCACGGCAGGCGCACCCGATAAAGTCAGCCCCACCATCCCCAAGCTGCCGATTACAGCAGCGCGCTTGGCGTGATAGGGCAAGACTGCCAGGCCCAACATCAGCATCATGCTGCAGCACAGTTGCACCAACGCAGGCGCTGTTTGGTGGGCCATTTCGGCCAAGCCCAGGCAAGCCAGCAGGCCCAGCAAGCCCGCATCGGCAATGGCGCGGGCGTAATCGGCCGGGCGCGCCTCGCCGCCAAAGGCAAAGCTCACGGGCCGGGCGGCGCGCGAACGCGCCAAGTAATAGATGGCGTACCAGCTGCACAGCAAGGCCAGCAGCAACACGGCCCAAAAGAGCAGGCGCACCGCCAGCGAAGCATTCATGCCCGCTGGCGCCAGGCGAATCGCCCAAGCACCCAGCCAATACGGCAGCAAAGCGTGGAAATTAGCTGGCTCGCCCAGCAGGCCCGGGGCCAGCCACGGCGCGCGGCCCTGCGCCAGTTCCAGCATGTAACCGAAGCTGGTGATGTCATCACCCTTCCAGGGATCGCGCCAAATAAAGCCTGCCAGCGCATAGATCAGGCAAAAGAGCAGCAGGCTCCAGCGCGGCAAACGGCGCACACCCGCTTGGGCAACGATGGCTGGCGAAGGCTGGTTCACAACGAAAACGAAAACGAAAAAAGAGAAAAGAAAAAGCGGACAACTGCGTGCAACGAACGCACGACACAGTGAGAGGTAGCATCGCGCCAATCAGCCGCTCATCATAAACAGGCGGCTGATCGAATCAAAGCGTTGGAGCATCCCTTGCATCAATCGGTTGAACACACTCAGAGCCAACCAATGCCTTGCTTGCGCCAACTCATAGGACACGGAGGTAAAGTGTGCCATCCAAGGCCACGAAATCACAAGCCAGCGCCTCATCCAAAACTCACAAGACAGCGACTGCAATGGCACATCAACGACGCACGCATTCCGCTTGCATTCAGTCATCAGGATGCCACATCAGCACTGCGCTCACAACGCAGTACGAACCGAGTCAATACAAGTCCGTTCTGCTTGTCACTCAACAAACGCAAGCGCCCATAACAAAAAGCAGCCCGAAGGCTGCTTTGTGCTGGAAGCATGCGTTTGTTCGCGCCTGCGCTTAAGCCGATTTTCTGGCGTAGCGGTTGCGGAACTTCTCGACGCGGCCGCCCATATTGTCCACCGACTTCTGCGTGCCGGTGTAGAACGGATGCGATTCGCTGGAGGTATCGAGCTTGAACAGGGGCAACTCGCGGCCATCGTCCATCTTGATGGTTTCTTTGGCGTTGACGCAAGAACGGGTCACGAACTGGAAGCCGTTGGACAGGTCCACGAAGCACACTTCGCGGTAATCGGGGTGAATGCCTTCTTTCATGGAGTGTTTTCCTCAAAACAATGCGGGAGCCGTGCCAGCCGATCCGGCATACTTTCCGCGCAGCGGGCGATTATCCCATAGCTGCCTTGCAAGTGGATACAGGCCTTGTCGCCTGCCCGCAACAAAGACGATGCAGGCGGGCTGATTGATCGCATGCCGTGCATTCACTGCCTTTCTCAAAAAGTGCCAATCCTTTAGCAACGATTGAACGTCAACAGCGCACTGCGATACATCACAAAAGCCCTACCCAAAAGAAAGCGGCTCCACCAGGAGCCGCTTTTTCCATCTCTCGCTTTTTTATGTATCAACCACTAGGCTGTGCCTGATGGTTTATTTGAATTCCACATCGGCCAGCCATTGATCGCCGCGGTATTGCATTTGCCCGCGCGGATCGGTGTGCAGGCGTGCCAGGTTGTCGAGCAGAGCTTCGGTATCCTGAACCGTGGTACCGCCTTTTTTGCCTTTGCGCGCAGCTGAGAAGGCATCGCAAGACGAGCCTGCGGGCGCCTCAAACACCATGGTGGAGCCCCGACCGTATTTGGCGGGCACGGTGTGGCGCAGGTGTTTGCTCATGTTGACGGGCGGGTTGGCATCGCGCTCAACCAGTTTGCCGCGGCCGTTGTAAACGTTGTAGCAGCCCGCACTGGCGGCCGTGCCAGCCAGGAACAAGGCGGTGCAAAGACTCAAGCGAAGCATTTTTTTGTACATATCAAATTCTCCTTTTCGCAAGAAGTGATGCAGGCATCATAGTCTTTTCTGATACGACTTTTAACAAAATGCATCCATCTGCCGCCATTCACGCCGCGAAATGATCAAAACCGTTGGCTGATATGGACACTCGGCGGCCATCAGCTTGTTGCAAGCGCAGGCCCGGCTCTGCTTCGATGCGGCCTACGCGCGTGAGTTGCAAGCCCGTTTGCCGGGCAATGCGCGCCAGCTGCGCGCGCTGCTGCACGGGTACGGTGAACAGCAGCTCGTAATCATCGCCCCCAGCCAGGGCATAGGCCACGGCCTGCTCGTCCCCCAGGCTGCGCACAGCCGGGCTGCATGCGGCGAGCAAGCCACTGGGCTCGCTTGAATACGCTGCGGTACCGCCAATATCTATATCAACAGACTTGCCATCAGCGTCTGACACGGTATGCAGCATAGCCCCCACGCCTGACGCGGCCAAGATGTGGCGCAGATCGCCTTGCAAGCCATCGCTGATGTCCATGCAGGCAGTGGCCACGCCGCGCAAGGCCAAGCCCAGCGCGATGCGCGGCTCGGGTTGCTCCAAGCGCGGCCGCGTCACGTGCAGCAAAGCCGCGCGCTGCGCATCATTCAACCCAGCTACGGCTGCTGCGGCTGGCTGCCCGCGCTGCGCTTGCAGCAGGTGCAAGGCCAAGCGCGCATCGCCCAGCCCTTGGTCCACGCGGTGGCCGACGTAAATGTCATCGCCCACCTGCGCGCCGCTGCGCAGCAGGGCTTGCCCCGGTGGCACGCTACCCAGCACGGTGAGGGTGATGGCCAGTGGCCCGCGCGTGGTGTCACCACCGATCAGCTCGCAGCCGTGCGCATCGGCCAAGGCATACAGGCCTTGCGCAAACGCGGCCAGCCAGGCATCGTCCACCGCGGGCAGCGTAAGCGCCAGCACGCAGGCCAGAGGTTGCGCGCCACTGGCGGCCAGGTCGCTCAAGTTCACGGCCAGCGCCTTATGGCCCAAGGTGGCGGGCGACACATCGTCGAAAAAATGGCGGCCCGCCACCAGCGCATCGGTCGAAATCGCCAGCAACTCACCCGCTGGCGGGCGCAGCAAGGCGCAATCATCCCCCACGCCCAGGGCCGCATGGCGCAGGGGCTGGCGGCGCTGAAAGTGGCGGGCGATCAAATCGAATTCGCCTAAGCGATTGTTGGCAGGCATGGGCAATCCACAAAGTCAGCAAAAACTGCGCACGCTGTGGCAAACGATGCGCACAGCGCGGATGTGGCAAGGATTCTGCCGCAGCATTGACACAGATGCCATCACATACGGCAGGCAAAGCATGCGGCTTACGGCGCCGTTTCGTCCACGGTCAAGCGCGAAAATCTGGCGCGCGATTGCGGAAAGTCCACGCTCATCAAAAACGCGGCCACCGCGCCACCGGCCACAGCCAGTGCGATGCTGGCAGCACTCAGCTGCGCCGCCTGGTATACAGGCGCAGCGGGCAACACGCTCACGGCCATGCCTGCCAGCCACACACCCACGGCCAACCACTGGTACACCGCCAGGCCGGCCACGATGCGCGTTTGCACTTCGCCACGGTATTGCTCCTCGACAAAACGCGCCAGTGAAGAAAGCATGAGATACAAGCCCGCGATGCAAGTGCCCGGCACATGCGTTTGCCACATGCGCCACAGCACGGCAAAAATGACGATATTGCCCACGATGGAATACAGCTGCGTGGGGTGAATGGGCACGCCAAGCAAATGGCTCAACGCGGCCACGCGCGAGCGTGGATGGCGCACGCACAAGCCCAGGGCGCTGAATACGGGGCGCCCGTGGCAGCAGCCTTGCACCAGGCAACGCAGCCGCCCAATGGCTTGCGCCAGCGGCGCCGCGCAAGCAAATGCCGCCATCAAGACCGTGCCTGCATGCCAATCGCACACAGCCACAGTCAGCAACGCGGCAGCAGCACCCAGCAAAAAGCCGTAGTAGCCAAAAGGCCGCGACAGCGCGCCACCCCCTTCCAGCCAATAGCCCCACGCGCCTGCGGCAAGAATCGCCACCCCAAACACGACAGCTGCCAGTGCCAGCAACTGTGGCCCCACCAGCCACGCCACCCACAACAAGCCCACGCCCGCTGCCAGCGCCGACCAAATGGCGTGATTGATGATGCGCACCGGGCCGATGTGCACCGCATTCCAGGCATTGGCCAGGCGCTCGCACAGCCGCACCAGCCACGCCCAAACTGCCGAGTGGTGCCAACACAGCCACGCCAAGAGCACGCCGGCAGGCACATCTACCACCGCATGCGAACCCGTGAGCACGCAACTCACGCCCGTTGCCACCAGCAGCCCCCACCACAGCCAAGGCCCGCGCGCAAAACGCAGGCGCAAGCACAGCACCGCCAAGGTGGCCCACACCATGTGAAAAGAGGGGCAGGCCAGCCAATCGGCATCCAGCGCGCGGTTCATCTGCGCCTGCCACCCGGCCACACCGCTTTGCGGCATCGGCAAAAGCGCGGCGCTGCCCGGCCACAGCAACATGCATGCAAAGCCCATGGCAGTTGCCAGCCAGGCGCTGATCACATAGCGCCGCAGCGCTTGCACCGACGGCAAAAACAAGGGCGCTGCCACAGTCAGCACATAGGTGGCCGAATACACATACACCGCCAGGTGCATGGCATACATCACCCAAGTTGCTTGCGGCGCAGCGCCCTGCAGATGGGCGTGCAAAGCCAACTCCCACGGCATGCGCAGTGCGTGCGCACCTATGGGGGCAGGCAGTTGGGCCCACAAGGCATACACACAGGCCCACGGCCCCAGGGCCACAACGGTTGCCGCCAGCCTTCTTTTCAGGCCTACGGGGCGATTGCCAGATGCCGCCTCTGCCAGCGGCAGGCCCAGCCATACGGGGCGCTGCATCTGCGCGCCAAATCGACGGCGCATGGCTGGCTCTTCATACCCCAGCACCAAAGCCGCGCAGGCCAATGCCATCATGGGCGCAACAACCCAAAACCCCGCGCGCGAACCCACCATGACCGACACGCCCGCCACCAGCAAAACAAAGCCCACGTAAATCGGATGCCTGAGCCAGGCATAGCTCGACTGATGCACCAGGCGCTCGGGCGGAAAAGCATTCATGGGCAAGCCCCTGCCCAGCACCCACAAATCACGCATGGCCGCAATCATCAGCGCTAGCCCCAACAAGGCCAGCCAAGCGCCCGCCCAAGCTGGCAGGGGCAGCGGCCAAAGAGACTGGCCCAGTGCAGCCTCCAGTGGCCACGCCCACAGGGCCAGCAGGCTTGGCAACAGCACCGTAAACAAGCCGCCGTAGGCCCACTTGCCCAGCGTCGATTGGCACATCATCGTTCTGATCGTCTTCATGGCCACTGCACCTCTTCGTAAATCACATGGCCGCTATCGGCCACTTGCCCATGCATGTGCAACTGGGCTTGGGCCATCCATTTGCTTTCCACGCCTTGCAAAAAATCCGGCCTTGCCAAACGGCGCAAGCCGCCCAGTTGTTGCAAGGCACCCGTGCCCAGCGACTCGTGCACGATGGGCTGCACGGCGCGCATTTCCAACCGTGCGGTTGCGGTGCATACCTGCAAGCGATCTACGCTGTGCAATGCCTCGTCGCAACCATCCAGCAAAGCCAGCTGCACGGGGTGGCTGCCCTGCCATTCAATCCAGATCAGGCTATGGCGTGCGCCACAAAAACGGCCCCACTTGAGTGTGCGCAGGCCCAGCTTCCACGGCGCCACATCCAGCACCAGGCGCTCCACATACCCCCGGCCAAGGCATTGGCCGTTTTGCGCGTGCACCCAGCCGTTGCAAACAACAGGTTCCCACACCACGCGGCCGGCTCGCTGCTGCCACAAAACATGCGGGCCAGGCCGATCAGCCGCGCACCATTGCAGAGGGCCGTGGCCCGCCACCACTGGCCAGTGCACGGCTTGCGCATCCACACGTGGCAGCGACATGTGCTTGTCGCGCCAGAGCATGCGCGCACGTACCTGCCGCTGCTGCCCCAGCCTGGCGCTGTAGCGCAGCGACACCGGGCCCACGCGCAGCCGCGCCAGATACAGGATGTGCGGCTGGCCGAAGTGATCCACCCAATCGGCATACCATTTTTCAAGATGCATGTGCTTGCCCCCATGAAGTTGCTCAAGTCAAACACATGCAGCCATCACATGTGTTTGCCTAAAGCCTGCATCTTTCGGCAAAACGGCGCTTGCTGCCGCTTTTGATTTGCTTGGTAGCCCAAGCCTGTGCCCTTGGCATCTTGCGGCAATACTGGCTTCATGACGTGCATCAATTGCGCAGATGTGGATGGCACGTCATGGCCTGTGCTCTGCGCCTTTTGCCTGGCGATTGAACAAGCGCGGTTGAGCAGACGATTGCGCCGGCTGCTGCTCACCCAAACCTCGCAAATTGCTGCCCAGCAGGCGCTTGGCACATGGGCTTTGTTATTTAAGACCCGCTTTGCCCAGCGCCGCATCCAGCCGTTTGAGCAGTTGCTTGTTCAGCGCCTTGGCGTGGCGATTGTTTTTCCAATGCTGCATGATGGTTTGCAGCTCAGCCTGCTGCGCGCGGGCCACGTCCAGATGGCCGCTTTGCGCCGCCCAGATGGCGTATTCGGCGTGTGCCTCGAATGAGCCAAAGCGCTGCACGGCCTCTTCAAACAGCGCCTGAGCCTGCGCAGCTTGCCCCAACTCGGCGTGGGTTTGTGCCAGAGCAAGCGTGACGGCTTCGGAGCGGAATTGCGGATCTTGCGCGCGGATGTTGAGCAACAGCTCTTGCGCAGCCGCGGCTTGCTTGTTGGCCAGGCGGGCTTGCGCCGCACCGAGGCGAATTTCGGGGTCAGACGCGAAGGGGCCTTGCAAGCAGGCCTCGTAATGCTCGGCAGCTGCGCCGGGTTGATCGGCATCGAGCAAGCACTGCGCCAGGCGCATGCGGTTTTGCGCCGTGGGCGTGAGTTCGTAGGCTTTTTGCGCCTCGCGCAGGGCCTTGCCGGGGTCCAGTGTTTGCATGGCCACGCTGGCGACTTTGCCCACCTTGTTTTCAAGGCGCGATTCGGGCAGATAGATGGCAAAGAAATACACCACGCTACCCAGCAAAGGGAACATGAACAGAATCAGCAGCCAGTACAACTCGCGCCCACGGCGCACGGCATGGATAGCAAAAAACGCTGCCACGATGACGTGCAGGCCAATGCCGAAAAAATGGGGAATATCAAACATGCGACACCTGTGCGCGATACAGACGAAGGCCCATGACCTGCGCCTGATAAAGCGGCAGAAATGATTAAAAAAAACGGATGAAAAAGAAAGGCTGAGAAAAGCTGGCTTGCGCCACTCGCCACCACACCAGTTGCGCAGCCCAACAAGTAGGCCGCATTGTGCCAGCGCATGGCCCGGTGAGCGCCTGTTAATCGGGCTTGTTGATAGGCACTTTGGGTTTAAGTTGCATTTGAATTGGAGTGCCAGCGATTCTGCCGAGCGGCTACTGCAACGCCCCGAAGAATTTGACAAGACCCACGCAAGCTACGCGCCAAATCGCAGAGGCGCTTTGCGTGAATTGGCTTGCAATCAGCCGCTTAAACAAGAAAGAGCCAAGAGCCGCTACGACAAACACTTCTTTCGATCAAACGCAATCAGAGTGTGAAAGTCACGAGCAGGCCATATGCGCCAGCCCGCCTCGCTTGCATGTGTCACTTCAGTGGTGCTGGCATACCTAATCATTCAAGCAATAGGGCCGCCAAACAGTAGGCACGCCAGCTCGACCACACATCCAGCAAACCACGGCTTGCGTAGGCTGCTTGGCTTCTTTGACCCTCGAGCAGCGCAGTATCCTGCGCCCATCAAAGCGCACACGCTACGCCTTGCTCGCCAGCAGCTTCAACAACAATTGCACGCGCGCTTTGCTCACGGGCAGCACCGTTGCCCTCTCGTCACCATCAACCCCGCAGCTGGCATGCCAGGCCAAAGGCACAACGTCGATTGAATCCACACTGCGCACCACCGCGCTGGCACTGCAACGCGGCGCTTGCACCACGGCCACGCCTTGGGCAGCCAGTTGCTGCGCGGCCTGTTCCAAAGCACAGTGCAAAGTGGCATTGCCCGTGGCGGCCAGCACCACGCCTTGCACACCAGCCTGCACCAAGGCTTGCAGGGCGCGGGCATCTGCGCCTGCGTGGCTGTGCAGCACCTCTACCCACGGCCATTGGGCAGGCGGCACGTTTTGCAGCGCTTGCCACAGCGCAGCGCCTGTATCGGTATCAGCTTGCGGCCAAGCGGGCGGCTGCCGCAGCCAGCGCACGCGCCCTTCTTCCACATAGGCCAGCGGGCCAGCATCGCCGCTACTGAATGCGTCTAGCCGATAGGGGTGGATTTTTTGCACCGCATCAGCCGCATGCACTTGGCCCGCCACCATCACCAGCACACCTTGGGCATGGACATTGCGCGCCAGCGCCACGGCATCGGCCATGTTTTGCGGGCCGTCGCTCAAGCGGGCTGTGGCGGGGCGCATAGCGCAAGTCAGCACCAGCGGCTTGTGCCGCCACGTGGCTGCATCGGGCGCGACAGCCAGCGCCTGTTGCAAGAAGAAGGCGGTTTCTTCCAGCGTATCGGTGCCATGCGTCACCACCAGCGCCCGCACATCGGGCTGCGCCAGCCAGTGCGCACAGCGCTGCACCAAGCTTTGCCAGGTGGCAAAGTCCATGTCCTTGCTGTTGAGCTGCGCCACTTGCTCGCCCAACAAGGTATCGCTACCCAACAGCTCTGGCAAGCCCGCAATGTGTTGCAGCAAGTCTTCCACCTTCAGCTGCGCAGCTTGGTAGGCCACGCCTTCGCCCGCGTGCGCGGCTTGCCCGGCAATGGTGCCACCCGTTGCCAAAACCACAATCTTTGCCATTTTTGCCCTGCCCCTTGCAAAAACCAAAAAACTGGTTAAAAATACAGATACTGGATGAATAGCCAGATATTCTGATCGCAGTTGGCTGCACAAGCCACGCGAAGAAAGCGTATTGAACCATGAGCACCACCAAACTCACCGCCCGCCAGCAACAGATTCTTGAGCTGATTCAGCACGCCATCAGCACCACGGGCGCGCCGCCCACACGTGCGGAAATCGCAGCTGAATTGGGCTTTCGCTCAGCCAATGCCGCCGAAGAGCACCTGAAAGCACTGGCGCGCAAAGGCGTGATTGAACTGGTCAGCGGCACCTCGCGCGGCATTCGCCTCAAACAAGCGGCTGCACCCAGCAGTGGCTTGCAGCAGATGACACTGGATGCTTTCGCCCAACTGGCCCTGCCCCTGATCGGCCGTGTAGCGGCGGGTTCGCCCATCCTCGCGCAAGAGCATGTGGACACCACCTACCACGTTGCCCCCACGCTGTTTGCCCGCAAGCCAGACTACCTGCTCAAAGTGCGCGGCATGTCGATGCGCGATGTGGGCATTCTCGATGGTGATTTGCTCGCCGTGCAAGCCACGCAAGACGTGCGAAACGGCCAGATTGTGGTGGCGCGGCTGGGGGAAGAAGTCACGGTCAAACGCTACCAGCGCCTGCCTTCGCACATTGAGCTGCACGCCGAAAATCCAGACTACCCCACCATCGTGGTTCAACCGGGCGACCCTTTTGCCATTGAAGGGCTGGCCGTGGGCCTGATCCGCAACAGCGTACTGATGTAAACCGCCTTTTCATTTGTGCGCCCGCTATTTGATTGGCGACACCGCTTTCCACTTTGTTTTTCAATCATTCCCGCATCATGAACACACCACGACTCATGCCCCGTATCTGGCCCCGCTTGCTGCGCACATTCAACAGTGATCAAATGATCTGGAGCGCATGCAGCATGCGCCGCGCCCAACAGCGCTTTGTGCCCATGGCCATCCTGCTTGATGAAACGCAAGCCTACAAAGCCTCCAAGCACGCTAGCAGCGAGGCTCTGCCCAACTGAGCTTGTGCCTCGAACCACCACCGATTGATGTCGCACCAAATAGGTGCACCGCTGAGCGAATAGCCCTTGATCATCACAGCAAAACACTCCGGCAACAATCTACATCAGCCAATGCCCACTCCCACTCATTGATAGCGCAAGAGCAGCTCAGTCACTCAAAATCCAAGACAAATGCCTCTGCCTTCTCACCCCTTGTGCACGCATTGACGAGGCAGTTAAACGCCATGAATCAAAGTCTTGAAGTCGGTTTGAAAAATCAAACCATCCCGCCGTTCAACATTCCCACATCCCGCCGCAAGCCGCATCCTGCAAGGCTTTTGCAAGAAAAAAGAATGCACTAAAACAGTTCGACATCCATCAGATGATGCACAATGCAGCCATGATGAATGTCGTAATCCTTGACGATTATCAGGACGCCGTGCGCAAACTTCCCTGCGCCAGCAAGCTTGATGCTTTTCAGGCCAAGGTGTATACCAACACCATCAAAGGCGTGGGTCAACTCTCTGTGCGCCTGCGCGAGGCCGACATCATCGTGCTGATCCGCGCACGCACCAGCATCTCGCGCCAACTGATCGAAAAGCTGCCACGCCTCAAACTGATTGTGCACACCGGCCCCAGCAGCGATCACATCGACGTCGCGGCCTGTACCGATCACCGCATCGCTGTCGTTGCCGGCAGCAAATCGCCGGTTGCCACGGCCGAACTCACCTGGGCCCTGCTCATGGCGGCCAGCCGCCGCTTGCCGCAATACATCGCCAATCTGCGGCACGGCGTGTGGCAACAATCGGGCCTCAAGGCTTTGTCCATGCCGCCGAACTTCGGCCTGGGCACCCGCCTGCACGGCAAAACGCTGGGGCTGTGGGGCTTTGGCCGCGTCGGCCAATTGGTGGCCAGCTACGGCCGCGCCTTTGGCATGCATGTGCTGGTCTGGGGCAGCGAGCACTCCCTGCAACAGGCAAGCAATGCCGGTTATGCCATTGCCGCCGATCGCGAGCAACTGTTTCGCGAAAGCGACTTCCTGAGCCTGCATCTGCAACTCTTGCCCGAAACGCGCGGCATCATCACCTTGGCTGATCTCAGCATGATGAAGCCCACCGCCGTGCTCATCAACACCGCCCACGCTGAGTTGCTGCAAACCGATGTGCTGGTAACCGCCCTGAACCGCGGCCGACCTGGCATGGCCGCCATTGACGTGTTGGAAACAGAACCCGTTTTGCCCGGCAACACTCTGCTGCGCCTGGAAAATTGCCTGTGCACCCCACACATCGGGCACGTTGAGCTCGAAGCTTACGAGCACGATTTCAACGAGGCTTTCGACAGCATTCTGGCCTTTGCTGCCGGCCACCCCGTCAACCTGGTCAACCCGCAAGCCCTGTGCATGGTGCCGCAAAGCGGTTGATCCTCAAAGCGCTACTCGCCGCCATATAATGCAAAAGCATTGCTTCGCGTACATGCACGCAAACTGCGCACATGCGTAATTCCCGGCAACTATCGCCTACAATGCGCGGTGACGGGCCTTCCCGCATGGTGAAGCGGCCAACCGGGTCAGGTGGGGAACCAAGCAGCCCTAACTGCGGAGCCAGTGCCGGGGTCAAGGCTCGTCACCTTCCATATCTGTCAGAAGTCAATCCTTATCTGCTCGTCGCAATGACGCAGCATTGTTCTGGCACCGTATCTTCCCGAGCCAATACCTTTTCACCAACTTCGGCTCACCATATCAGCGCAGCTAAGGTGTCTGCTTCCAAATAGTCAGATGGCGTGCAAACGCTCCTCCGGGAATCTAAGAGCCTGCTTTTCTGGAACACCACTTAACGCTCACCTCTTTCCCTGCGTTTATCCATCAATTTGAGCAAGCAAACAACAAAAAAGCCCCGGTAAACGGGGCTTTTTTGCAGATCGATAAAAACCGATGGATTAGTTCGTACGCGAACCAACCACTTCGATTTCTACGCGACGGTTTTGGGCACGGCCTTCGCGTGTGGAGTTGCTGGCAACAGGCTGCTTCTCGCCTTTGCCTTCAACCACGATACGGTCAGCAGGAACGCCTTTGGAAACCAAGTAGGCTTTCACAGCGTTGGCGCGACGCAGCGACAGGCGCTGGTTGTAAGCGTCGGTACCGATGGAGTCGGTGTGACCAGTGCTGATGATGGTTTCCACGTTGATGCCTCGGATTTTGGCAACCAGATCATCCAGAGAAGCGCGGCCAGCGGGCTTCAGCACGGATTTGTCAAAGTCGAAGAACGCGTCAGCAGCGTAAGTGATTTTGCTGGCCACGGGCTGGCGGGGCATGGGACGAGGCTGAGGCTTGGGAGCTTCGGGCTGAGCCACTATCGCGCCATCGCAGCCAGGAGCTGCAGTAGCGGGCGTCCAGAAATTATTTCTCCAGCACAGTTCGTTTGTGCCGTTTTTCCACTGCAGATTGCCGTGGTTATTGCGCCAGTTGTCG
>JAUMXD010000023.1 GCA_030529305.1 Allobrachymonas sp. | reverse complement strand
CGGGCGGGCAGTTGCAGCGCATCGGCATCGCGCGCGCCATTGCGCTCAACCCCAAACTCGTGATTTGCGACGAGCCGGTATCAGCGCTTGATGTGTCCATCCGCGCGCAGATCATCAACCTCTTGTCTGACCTGCAGGCCGAATCGGGCATGAGCTATCTTTTCATCGCGCACGATCTGTCGGTGGTGCGGCACATTGCCCACCGGGTAGCCGTGATGTACCGTGGCCAGATCGTGGAAACGGCCGAGGTGGAAGAACTCTTTTCCAACCCGCTGCACCCTTACACGCAGGCCCTGCTATCGGCCGTGCCCGTGCCCGACCCCGCCGTTGAACGCCAGCGCAAACGCTTCGTGCCGTATAACGATGCGCAAGGCACCACGGCAGCCGGTGCAAACGGCACAGCCTGTGCTCCAGCCACGACCGAGCTGCTGCCCATTCACCCCGGCAACAGCCACTTGGTGCGCCGCCCAGTAGCAGTTGCTTGAAGGATTGCCTGAGGCTGCATCTGCGCAGCACATTAAGCACTACACACGCTCAGCCTCTTCATCCGTATCGGCATTGCGGCAAGCGGCCGTGCTGCAATAGCCTGAGCCTGCACTCGCAAGCCATGCAGGCGTAATGCGGGCCATGCGGGGCATATGCGACCTGCGCACCGCAGCCGCATCAACGCGGCACCAACAAGCGTTAGCGCAAAGGCTTGTTCGCCGTCAGCGCAAACATGGGGGCAAAGTCTTGCGATGTGCCGCCGTGCCCCGTGCGCGGCACCAAGGCTTGATCGACGTAGCGCACGCTGATGTTTTCAAAGCCGATTTGGGCCAGTGCCGCTTCGTCCCACTGCGGGCGGCGTTCTTGCGCCAGCGGCAAGTCGGTGCGCCAGCCGCGCGCTTCTTCATACTGCTCGGGCTTGAACGACATTTTGGTTTGACCGTGCTTGCGCAAAAACTCTTCCTTGATGCGCTGTTTTTCGGTCGCAATGGCCGGATCGCGCAGATCGGCCAGATGGTCGCCGTCGTACACCAGCAAGCGCCCGCCCGGCGCGAGCACGCGGAAGAATTCCCGATACGCCTGCCAGGGGTCGGCCACCGTCCACATCACATTGCGGTTGACGATGGCATCGAAGCTGCCATCGGCAAAGGCCAGCTGCTGCGCTTCCATGTGCTGCACGGTAAAGGTCACGCCGCAGCGCTGCGCGTTTTGCTGAGCCTGCGCCAGCATATTGGGCGAGCCGTCGATGGCCGTTACGTCCCAGCCCTCTTGCGCCAACAAAATGGCAAACAGGCCGGGGCCCGTGCCTACGTCAAGCACGCGGTGGTCGCCATCGGGCGTGGTGATGCCGGCCAGCGCCTGCGTCAAATCAGCCCGCCAATGCTCGGCCGTGCCGTCTTGCAACTCTTCAACGATGAAGCCGCTGTAGCCTTCGGCCGAAATCTGCCAGCCGTGGCGGATGCGGTCTTCCAGTTCTGCTTCGGTGTTCATGCGTGTGCTCCTTCTGGTCGCGATCGGTGTTTGTGTGTGGCGGGTGACTGGGCGCCGTGAACAGATGCCCAATTGGCAAAGCCCCAAGCTCTATGCCATCAACGCTGATCAGGCGCCTGGCTTTTTGCGTGCGGCCAGCGGAGTGATGCAACAACTGGCATGGCCTCTCAACCCAAGTGTCTTTGCGGCTCCAGCAATCCGTCCTGTTAAGACACCGCTCCAGCCGCTGGCGCCAATACGGGCGCGGGCGCGATCGGCAACACGCGGATGGTGCCGCGCTTGTCGGTAAACACTTCGGTTTCGAGGCGGAAAACGTCCTGGAACATGGCCTCGGTCATCACCTCGGCCGGGCTGCCTGCGGCGTACACCCTCTTGTCGTGCATGACGATGACCTGATCGGCGTAATGCGCCACCAGCTCCAGGTGGTGCAGGGTGAGCAGCGTGGTCAACTGCCGCTCGCGCGTGAGTGCTTGCAAGCGGTTCATCAATTCGTATTGGCGGTACAGGTCAAGGCTGGCCGTGGGTTCATCAAAGACCAGAATCTTCGGGTTCTTGACCAGCGCTTGCGCGATGAAGACCATTTGCCGCTGCCCGCCCGAGAGTTCGGTGATGTTGCGCTGGGCAAAGCGGCCCAAGTTGAAGGTATCCAGCGCGGCGTGTGCACGTTCGATGTCTGCCTCGGCCACGCGCGTGTTCAGGCTACCCACCATGCCCAGCAGCACGATTTCAAACACGCTCAGCGCGGCATCGCAATTCAAGTCTTGCGACAGGTAGCTCACGAGCCGCACACGCTCGTGCTGCGGCATGGTGGCCACTTCTTGCAGATTGTTTTCTTGCGCGCCAATCTGGATGCTGCCGCGCCCTTGCAGCAAGCCGCTCACGCTTTTGAGCAAGGTGCTTTTGCCCGCCCCGTTGGCGCCGATGATGGCGCTGATTTTTCCGGCCGGAATGGAAAGATTCACATCCTCCAGAACAGCGCTGTTGGGGTAGCCGAATGAGTAGTTCTGGATGCGAATCATGAGAAATAGCTGCGCCGCTTGGACAGCACGACCGAGAAGAAAACAGGCACCCCGATCAACGAGGTGATGATGCCGATGGGGAAGATGAAACCTTCGAGCAGGCTTTTGCTCACGATATCGGCCAGCAGCAGAATGAGCGAGCCAAACAGCGCCGACAAAGGCATGAAGAAGCGCTGATCCTCACCCACCAGCAGGCGCGCCACGTGCGGCCCTGCCAGGCCCACAAAGCCGATGGTGCCCACAAAACTCACAGCCGTAGCCGTGAGCAGCGAGGCCACGGCAAAGCCCGTCAAACGCAGGCGCTTGACGTTGATGCCCAAGCCAGTCGCCTTTTCGTCGCCCAATTGCAGGGCGGTGAACTGCCAGGACTTGACCATGAGCATGGGCAGCAACACCAGCACCAGGCCGAGCATGAAGACGGCGGTTTTGGTGTCGGACTTGGACAGGCTGCCAAACAACCAGAACACGATGTTCTGGTTCTGCTCGGCCGTGGCGCCGTACTGCATCATCGACTGCAGGGCATTGAACAGAAACGACAGGCCAATGCCCGCCAGAATCATGGTGCCGGGCGTGAGCCTTTTGAACGAACCGATGGCGTAGATCAAAAAGCACGTCATCAAGGCAAACACAAAGGCATTGAAAGGCACCAGCCAAATGCCCAGGCCTTCGATCGCGGCAAAACCCGTCACGATGGTGAGCGCCGCGCCAAAACCGGCCCCGGCCGAAATGCCCAGCGTGTAAGGGCTGGCCAGCGGGTTGCGCAAAATGGTTTGCATGATGGAACCGGCCACGCCCAACGAAGCCCCCACGCCAATGGCCGTGAGCACCGTGGGAATGCGATAGACCTTGACCACGGTCACGGCGATTTTGGGTGCCTCGCAACCCGTGGCCCATTGGCTGATGACACACAGCACGTCGCTTGCCGCCACATTGGCCGAGCCCGTGAGCAAATCCACCACAGCCAGCACCAGGCCCACGAGCAAGCCGCCAAACAGAAAAATAAAACGCTTGCGTATGGCGCGGCGGTAGTCAAAACGCTGCTGCGGCTCTGGCAAGGGCTGCCCGGGTTGCGGGGCCGCCCGCCCGCTCACGGACGGCGCATCGGCCACCAGCGGGCCTGCGGCTGTGCTTGTTGCCTCAGGCGAATCGGGTGCGCCGTTTAGACCATTTGGGCCATTTGGGCCGTTTAGCGACCCAGGCGCTTTCTTGTCTGCTGTGCTCATCTCGCATCCATTTCATGCGTGGCTGCCGCGCGCATATCGGGCACTTGTTTCATCCGTCGTTCCTGCATCGATGCAATGCCGCATGCACCGCCTTCTGCTTGCTTGACCAGGCTTGGCCACGGGCTGCGCCGTCTGGGCCATTGCTTGACCCATTCTTTGTTTGCAGAAGACTCAAGCTGCGGCTTATCTCAAACTTGTTGGCCAAAGGCAGCAAACACACGGGGCGGCATCAACCCAGTGATCCGCCCCGCGCAATGTTGTACCTAGCCTAGCTGGCTACGCTTATTTCCACTGATAGAACCACACGCCGCTCACGTCGTAGGGCAGGTAGTTCTTGTAGTAAGCCTTGAGTTCGGCTTCAGGGTTCACGTCCTTGAAGTCTTCGGGGTAAAAGAATTTACCCAGCGCCATCAGCGTGACGTAGTCGTACAACTCACGACCAGCGCCGTGGTGTACGGCGTACAGGCGCTTGTTCTTGATGGCGTTGAACTCGCTCCAGCCCGGACGCTGGGCAAACTCGCCCAGTTTCTTCTGCACCACGGCAGGCGTAGCGGTGTAGCCCATCAACAGCGACTCGGGCGTTTTGGGCCAGTAAGAACCTGTCAGCACGATCACGTCGGGATTGCTTTTGAGCAGGAATTCGGGGTCAACCGGCGCTGCATTCACGATGACAGAACCCGTGACCATATTGCCGCCCGCAATGGTGGCCATGCCGCCCCACATGAAGTTGGAGCTGTAGGTGTTGCCAAACGCAGCGGGGCCTTTGCTGCCCACTTCCATATACACCTTGGGCACCTGGCGGCCTGCCGCCTTGGCTTTGGCTACGCGCGCTTCCACATCCTTGCGCTTGCTGGTGTACAGATCAGCCAGCTGCTTGGCGCGCGCTTCTTTGTTGAAAAGCTTGCCCAGCAAGAGGGTGGTGTTGCGGTGGTTTTCTACCGTTTCGGCGTGGTAGTCGGTATAGAGCACGGGAATGCCAGCGGCCTCCAGCTTTTTGCCCACACCGCCTTCAACAGCCTTTTTTGTACCCAGAGGGAAGATGGCCACATCGGGTGCCAAGGCAATGACTTTTTCAACGTTGTAGTCATCCGTATCGGGGCTGCCTATCACCGGCAGCTTGGCCAGTTCGGGCACGGATTTGACGTAGGCGTCATACATGTCTTTGCGGTACTGCGCCAGGCCGTTGTCCCAGCCGGCAATGTGCTTGTGCACATCTTTGCCCAGCAGGGCCGACATGGTCATGAAGGGGCCGCCCGAACCCGACCAGGCGATCACGGCCTTTTTCACCGGCAGTTGCACTTCGACCTTGCGCCCGGCCACATCGGTGACCGTGGTCTTTTGCGCATGCGCGGGCGTGACGAGGCCGACCGTCAGCAGGGCAGCGCCTGCCATGGCGGCAGCGGCCACCCGCAAACGAGGGAGAAAAGCTCTGAAAGACATGGAGGCTCCTTTGTGAAAAAACAATCGGGACATCAGATGGGAGCGGATGCTATCACATAAGTTTTGAAAAGACTCTTACCTTCGGTCAAAACCCGGCCCAAGCTGCAGCGGCTGCGCCCACCAAGCAACACTCATTTATCACTCATTTATTTTTGGGTGGCGTGTGCATTCAAGTGCTACCGGCCGCTTCAAGCCAGGCGACGCGCATGTTTCGCCAACGCGCTGGCGAGGCGGATGGAGAGAAAAACAAAGCCCGGCCCCCGCCCACAACGCCCACTTGAACGCCGAAACGATCAAGCCGTGGGCGCAGCAGTGTTTGCTGGGGCGCGCGGCTGCGCCGCCGCTGGCCGGGCGGGCAGGATGGCTTCTTGCAGTTTGCGCGAGAGCGGGTGCGCCAGCCGCACGGGGCCGTGCGCGGGCACAGCGGCTTCTTCCACGACCTGGCCATTGGCCAGCACGATCAGGCGATCGCAAAACCGCCGCACCAAGCGCAGATCGTGGGTGATGAAAAGGTAAGCCACGCCCAGTTTGTTGCGCAGCTCGGTGAGCAAATCGAGGATCTGGATTTGCAGGGTCAGATCGAGGCTGGATACGGCTTCGTCCAGCACGATCAGTTTGGGGGAAGAGGCCAGCGCCCGCGCAATGCACACCCGCTGCAATTGCCCGCCGCTCATTTGCAGGGGCAGCTTGTCGGCGTCTTGCGCTTGCAGGGCGACCAGTTCCAGCAGCTCGGCCACGCGGGCCTTGCGCGCTGCCTCGCTCATGGCGGTGAGGTAGCGCAGGGGCTCTTCAATCGCGCGGCCAATGCGGTAGCGCGGGTTGACGGCCGCCACCGAATCCTGAAACACCATCTGCACATGGCGCCGAAAGTCTTTGTTGCCTTCGGCACTCAGCGTTTGCAAGGGCTGGCCGCGATAAAGCACTTCGCCCGCGCTGGGTTTTTCAAAGCCCAGCAACTGCCGCCCCAGCGTGCTTTTGCCCGAACCGCTTTCGCCCAGCAGGGCCACGCTTTCGCCTTCGTGGATGTGCAGCTTGATGCCCTGCAGCACGTGCTTGGCCGAGCCGGCGCTGAACCAGCCGGGGGCATAGGATTTGTGCAGATCCTTGCAGGCGAGCACGGGCAGCGGATGGTGATTGGCTGGCCTCATGCCGCGGCCTCCTCGGGGTAAAGCGCCAGATGCGCCTGCACCAGTGCGCGGGTGCGTGCGTGTTGCGGCGCATCAAAGATGCGCTGCACCGTGCCCGTTTCGACGATGCGGCCTTTGTCCATCACGGCCACGTCGGTGGCCATATGGGCCACCACGCCCATGTCGTGCGTGACGAACAGCATGCCGATGTGGCGCGTCTGCGCAATCTGCTTGAGCATGTCGAGCACCTTGGTTTGCACCACCAGATCCATGGCGGTGGTGGGCTCGTCGGCCAGGATGAAGGGCGTTTCCAGAATCAGCGCCACGGCCATCATGGCGCGTTGCAGCATGCCGCCGCTCATCTCGAAGGGGTACAGATCGGGCACGCGCTCATCGTCCAGACCGGCTTCGGCGAAACAGCGGCGCAACTCTTCTTCGCTCAGTTTGCGGGGCCTGGAAGCAAAGCGCGCCGTTTCCTGCGCGTGGGCGCGCATGGTCATGAGCGGGTCGAAGGCCGAACGCGGGTGCTGCATGATGGTGGCCACGTCGCGGCCGGGGCGCACGGCGTGCTGTTGCTCGCCGTCCTGAATCCAGGCGCGCCCGCCCAAATGCTCAATGCCCGCCGGCAACACGCCTTGCAGGCCGGCGCAGGTCAATGATTTGCCGCTGCCGCTGGAGCCGATCAGGGCCAGAATCTGGCCGCGCTCAATCTCCAGGTTGACGCCGTGCACCAATTCCAGCGGCTGGCCGCTTTTCACGGCGCCCAGGCGCAGGTTTTCCACCCTCAGTTTCTGCCTCATGCCTTGGCCCTGCCTTTATTTCTTGCCGCCGGCCATCAGGCTGGGGTCGAGCATGTCGCGCAGGGCATCGCCCACGCGGTTGAAGGCCATCACGGTCAGAAACAGCATCAGGCCCGGCAGCACCACCAGCATGGGCTGGTTGTAGATGTAGCTGCGCGCGTCGTTGATCATCACGCCCCATTCGGGCGTGGGCGGGGCAATGCCCAGGCCCAGAAACGACAGGCCCGCCACATGCAGCATGGTGTGGCCGATGTCCAAGGTGACGAGCACGATCAGTTGCGCATACACCCCGGGCAGGATGTGATGGATGAGCACACGCATGGGCGGCACGCCCGAGGCGCGCGCGGCCAGCACGTAATCGCGCTCGCGCACCGACAGCACCACGCTGCGCACGATGCGCGCATACCAGGGCCAGCTCGACAGCACCAGCGCCGCCACCACATTGGCCATGCCCACGCCCAGCACGCCCACGAAGAACACGGCCAGCACGGTGGACGGAATGGTCATGAAAATATCGCACGTGCGCATGATGAGGGAATCGACCTTGCCGCCGAAAAAACCCGCCACGCCGCCAATCACCAAGCCCGCCAGAAACACCAGGGCCAGCACCAGCGCCGTGACGCCCACCGAAATGCGCGTGCCGTAGAGCAGGCGCGAGAGCATGTCGCGCCCCAGATAGTCGGTGCCCAGCCAGTGCGCACGGCTCCAGCCCTGCAGCTTCTGGGTCACGTCCACCTCCAGCGGATCGTAGGGCGCCAGCCAGGGCGCGGCCACGCCCACAAGAACCAGCACCGCGATGATGACGAGCGCCAGCTTGAGCGAGAGCGGAAAAGCCACGAAGCTTTGCCACAGGCTGGGCTTGTGCCCGAACGGCATGCCGGGTTGATCCGACGGATCGGGCTTGGGCGGCGCTGCTTGCGGCCAGCCGCCGCGCGGCCCGGGCAAGGAATCTGCGCCAAGAGCAGGCGCACTTGCTGGCGCGGCTGCCACGGTAGCGCCGGTGCCTGTTGTCGCGCTCATCTCAGCTCACCCCCTTGTCGCTGCCCGAGTAGCGGATGCTCGGATCCACCCAGGCGTAGAGAATGTCGTTGAGCAGATTGATCAAGACGAAAAAAGTCGTCATCACCAACGTGAAGCATTGCAGCACGGGGTAGTCGCGGTTATTGATGGAGGCCACCAGCCAGCGCCCCACGCCCGGCCAGGCAAACACCGTTTCCACCATCATGCTCCAGCCGATCAACTGCGCCAGATACATGCCCGACACCGTCAGGATGGGCAGCATGGCATTGCGCAGCACGTGGTGGCGCGTGATGTATGTTTGCGGCAGGCCGCGCATGGCCGCCCACAGCACGTAGCGTTGGCCCTTGGCCTCGAGCATGGAGCTGCGCAGCAGGCGCGAGTTGACGGCCAGCGACATGAAGGACATGGTGAACACCGGCATGATGTAGCTGCGCCAGTCTTGCCGCCCAAACGGCGGCAGCCACTTCAGCCACACGGCAAACACATAGATCAGGATGAAGCCCAGCCAGAAGGTGGGCGTTGAAACACCCAGCAGGGAGATGAAGCGCCCCAGATGATCGGGCCAGCGGTCACGATGCACGGCAGATTGCACGCCCAAGGGAATGCTTACCGCCATGATGAACAAAAAAGCGGTGCTGCCCAGTTTGATGGACGCTGGCAGGAAAGACAAAAACTCTTGCATCACGGGCTTGCGCGACACGTAAGACAGGCCAAAGTCCAGATGCAGGGCTTTCCACAACCAATCCAGGTACTGCACCAGCAAGGGGCGATCCAGCCCCAGCATTTGGCGCGCATGGGCCAAAGCCTCTTCAGACGGTGGCACTTGCGACAAGCGCAAATAGTTCAAAGCGGGGTCTGCGCCGCCAAAGCGCATCATGACAAACACGATGACCGATGCCCCCAGCAACATGGGGATAACGACCAGCAAACGACCCATGATGTACTTGGCCATGTCACGCAGTCCCGTTGATTCAATCCGGCCTGTTCGCACCGTGCTTTGACGGGCGCGAACAGGCTCTGGCTGGCGCTTATTTCGCCGGTTGCATCAGCTCGACCGGAATTTCGTTGGCCAAAGCGCCAAATTCCACGTTGCCCACCTTTTTGGGGTTGTGCACCTCAATCAGGTTGAGGCTGGAAATGGGCAGGTACACGGCCTGATCGTGCAGGGTGTTGAGAATCCACGTCCACAGCTCGGCACGCTTGGCCTCATCGGTTTCCAGCATCACTTGCGTGATCTGCTTGTCGATCTCTGCCTTCATCGGCAAGCCCGCTTGCGCTTGGTAATCGGCATGCGAAGGCTGGCGCATGGAGGCCGCAAATGCGTGCGGCTCGTATGGCGCGCCCCAGCTGGCGTTGAAGATCAGGTGGAATGTGCCGTCGATTTCACGCGCGTGCTTCGCACTGGGCTCTTCACCCACCAGATTCACCTGAAAGCCCACTTTGCCCAAGTCGGCCTGCAGCACTTCGGCAATGGCGCGCTCTGTGCCATCGCTGCTCACAAAGTTCAGGTCAATGGTGAGTTTTTTGCCATTCTTCTCGCGCACCTTGCCGCCTGCAGGCAGCTTCCAGCCTGCTTCTTCCAGCAGTTTGGTGGCCGCTTCCGCGTTGTATTCATAGGGCTTCAGGCCCAGATTGGCATAGGGCACATTGCTGGCAAACAGCGTGTCGGCCTTGGGTTCGATGTTGAACAGCACGTCCTTGACGATCGCGTCTTTATTCGTAGCGTGGCTGATGGCCTTGCGCACCGCCAAATCATCGGTCGGGAAGCGCTTGGAGTTGATCGCCAGCATGCGCGTTGCCATCGGCTGCGAAACCGTGGCCGCAAACTGCCCACTTTGCGACTCGAAACGCTTGAAGGCATCGGGCGTAATGGAGCCATCGCCAAACACAATGTCCACCTCGCCCGATTCCAGCGCCAGCGCGCGCGAGTTAGTGTCTGGAATGACCTTGAACATCACCTCGTCAAACCCGGGCTTTTTGCCCCAGTAGTGCGGGTTCTGCTTGAACAGATCGTATTCGCCATCTTTCAACTCAGCCACCATCCAGGGGCCAGTACCAACGGGCGCTTTGATGCCATCGGCCGTGGTGCCGCTTTCTGGAATGGAGCTGGGCGCCATGAAACGCAAGGGGCGGATCAGCGAAAGATCTTGCAGCAGCGGGTAATACGCTTCATTGAGGTTGAAGCGCACGGTGTGTGCGTCCACCACCTCTACGCCGACCAGTTTATTGATCAGATCCAGCCAATCGTGGCGCTTGCGGCTGGCCAGCACGGCATCCACGTTCTTTTTCACCGCTTCGGCATCAAAAGCGCTGCCGTCGGAAAACTTCACATCGGTGCGCAGCTTGAAGGTGTAGCTCTTGCCATCGGGCGCAATCTCCCACGATTCGGCCAGCCAAGGCACGATCTTGCCCTCTTTCGTGTACTTCACCAGCGGCTCGTACACCATGTTCTGCCCGTACATCTCGTTGGGCGAATACATATGCGGGTTCAGCGGCCCCACATTGCGCGTAGCGGCAAATACCAGGCGCGAAGGCCCGGCAGCAGCCACTGCCGATGCGGGTTGCGCCGCCGAAGCCGCGCTGGAAGCCGCTGGCGCAGCACCCTGCTTGGAACAAGCGGCCAATGTCAAAGCGGCCGCGCAGCTGCCCAGAATCAAAGGCCAGCGCTGCAAAGCCGATGCCCCCGAACGAGCTTGTAGCTTGATTGTTTCGTGAAATAACATGGTGACCTCCTGATGAAAAAATGCCCGGAAACACAAGCCACCAGGCCAGACAAGAAAAACTTCTCTCCAAGAACCCGTAAGACACTGTCTGCGGCGGGCGCATTGTACTTTTCTTAACTCGAAAAATGAATGTCTTATTCGTTTTTGCTGCACGGCGTTTTGGCACCGCTTGTGGAAGTTGCTACCCCGCAAGCAAAACCATCCAAACGCACTGTGCAAAAGCACCCGTCACCCATCATCTGCCAAGGCATAAAGCCATGAAACAAGGGCCCTTGACGGCCGGGTAATGCAGTCATGCGTGTTTGCCATCGCATTGCGCTTGGCCCTCTTGGCCTGTTGATTACCCGCTGCTTTCATGCACTCTCATCCAACCTGGCTCTTAGCCCCGCAAGCGCATCATTCAGGCTTGGCCGTACCGCTCCGCAGCCCAGCTCTCTGATGCCCCACTGCGAACTTGCCTGATGGCATAAAAGCAGTGCGCTCAGGCGTGTATCAATCCTTTCAGATCTTGAGGAAAATCCATACCCCCATGCCAATGAAGCCTGCGGCAGCCACATATTGCAGGTATTGGGGATTGATGTACCGCGAAAGCAAACCACCTGTCAGCACGCCTATGGCTGAGGTCAAGACCAACGCCAGCGCTGCGGCGACAAAAATGCTCAAGCGACAATTTTTCTGATCGGCCGCAAACAGCAGAGTCGCCAACTGCGTTTTATCTCCCAGCTCGGCAAAAAATACGGTACAGAAAACAGCTGCTATTGCCTTGTAGTCCATGACAAATACTCCTCCACAAGAAAAACAAGAAAATCAATTTCATTCACCGCACAAGTAGGATGAATAAACATTTATTTCATATTTTTGCTTTGCCACGCTCTTCTCCCATCCGTTAGAATGCGTAATGCTTGACTTGTACCTTTAACATTTCTGCAAGCCTTTGAACAAAATCATTCTGAAACAGAATGTCGATTTTCAAAAAATATGAAATCGACAGGAAAATTGTTTATCAACATAATTCACCAATAACTTAAAACAGCATACTAAATTGGCCACTGCATTTTGAATCAAGCAGTTGAAGGAGCTTACCAATCATGGAGCGCATCACCATTTCATTGGAAGGAAGTCTGGTCAAAGAATTTGACGAGCTGATTCAAAGCAGGGGTTATCAAAATCGCTCCGAAGCCATGCGCGATCTTTTGCGCGAAAAAATCCAGGAGCTACGCCTGCAGCGTAATCAATCTCCTTATTGCTTGGCGAATATTTCGTATATCTATCAACATCGTCAACGTGATTTGACAGAACGCTTGCTTGCCATGCAGCATGCTGTTTGCGATATCGTCATGGTTAATTCTCATATTCATCTGGACCCCGAACACTGTTTGGAGAATCTGGTTCTAAAAGGCGAAACCCATCAGGTTCAGAAAATGGCTCATCAAATCATTGCAGAGCGTGGTGTTTACTATGGAAATATTGCCATCATGCCCACCCAATTCAAATTGAAGCAACAAGGCTGATTTAATCAAATATAAAAACAGACATTTCTCTTTTCATCATTTAATCAATGCTTGATTGAATTTTCCAAATAATGCAATCATTCAGGCCATCACTTCGGAAAGCTTTTCTCCTTTTTTAACCAGACTCAATCGATCGTGTGAAAAATCGGGCTTTGATACTTTGCAATCGCGCAAAATATGCAAACTAACGCCATGCCTTTGCCAAGCAAGCATTTCCCCCTGCGCTTGTTTGCCAAGGCTGTTTTTTTGTGTGCTGGCTAGGCTTTCGAATATGCGCTGACTGCTCTCGCTGCAATCAAGCAAAATCACCACGCCCTTGCTTTGTTGCTGCATTTGGCAAAGCGTGGTGTGCAAGCTGGCTTCATGGCTGCAGTGAGTTTTGGTGCTCAGCACATCCAGGGCCGATACCGAATCGTGAATCCGCGCATAGATCGCTTCGCTGGGGTTCCAGCTGCCTTTGACGAGCGCAATGTGCAAACGGCCGGTGCACGCTTCGCGGTAGGCGTGCGCCACATATTCGCCATAGTGCGTACATATGGTTTGCGTGGCCACCCGGTGCACCCACGCTTCATGGCGGATGCGGTGCGCGATCAGATCATTGATATGGCCCACTTTGAGCCGATGCTCTCTGGCAAACGCGGCAATGTCTTTTTCTTGTGCCACGCTGCCATCGGCACGCAAGATGGCACATACCACCGCAGCCGGCTCATACCCCGCCAGGGCCGCCAGATCACAACCCGCCTCGGTGTGGCCGGGACGCATCCATACACCGCCCTCAACCGCTTGCAAAGGAAAGACATGCCCCGGTTGCACAATATCCTGTGGCCTGCCTTTGACTGCGCGCTGAATTGTCAGCGCCCTATCTGCGGCCGATATGCCAGTGCTCACTCCCTCTGCCGCCTCTATGGAGACAGTGAATGCCAGGCCATTGGCGCGGCATGGCTGCCGACCTTCAGCCGCTGCGCCCTGCAATGCCAGCCCCAATTCCTGGCAGCGCTGGCGTGACAAGGCCAGGCAGATCAGCCCTTTGCCATACTTGGCCATGAAGTTGATGGCGCTGGCGTTTGCACACTCGGCAGCCAGTACCAGCTTGGCCTCGTTCTTGCGTTCCGCCGCATCCAGCAGAATCACCATTTTTCCCGCGCTCAGGTCGGCAAGCAGTTCCGCAACCGGCGCTCTGGGCGGGCCGGGCCATTGGGGCGTTGTTCTGTTTCGGTTCATAGCAACAAACATTCCCGGATGTTTGCTGCACGGCATGTGTACTGCCCGTATCGACGAAAAAGCGCAAGCGTTCCCTGCCCCCACGTCGCTGGGGCTGACACGCGCTTCTTCTGCAAAGGGGCCAAAGACCCAAAGCTGGAGACGATTGCCCCTGCTTTGGCTTGGTGACTAGCGTTCCGCTAAACTACACACGCAAACGTTGCTGCAACACTCGGAGTTGAGCCGAAAAACACCTGCCGGATGGCAGTCCGGCAGGTGAAATGTGACGCAAGCTCTCAAAAACACGTCACATGGCTAAGATGATTTTGTGAGAACAAAATCAGAACAGGAAGTAACGCTGAGCCAAAGGCAACGTTTGCACCGTTTCGCTCTTGAGCGGTACGCCATCGGCACTGACGATCATCGTCTTGGGATCGACCGACATCTTCGGCGCCAAGTTGTTGTGGATCATGCAGCGCTTGCCGACTGTGCGGATATTGCGCACCGGCAGCACCATCTGATTCAGGCCCAGCTTCTCCTTGATGCCGTCTTCGTAAGCGGCATTAGAAACAAAGGATGCGCTGATGCGGTTTCTTGCATGACCATAAGCACCGAACATGTCTTGCATGATCACGGGCTGTGGAGAGGTCAGTGAAGCGTTGGCATCACCCATCTTGGCTGCGGCGATGAAGCCGGCCTTGAAGACCGTGTGGGGCTTGGCGCCAAACATCTTGGGCTCCCAAACTACCAGGTCAGCCATCTTGCCGGGCTCGATCGAACCCAGGTAGTCGGAGATACCGTGGGTGATGGCCGGGTTGATGGTGTATTTGGCCATGTAACGCTTGACGCGGAAGTTGTCGTTGTCTTCGCCTTTGGCTTCAGGCAACTGCCCGCGCTGCTTCTTCATCTTGTCGGCCAGCTGCCAGGTGCGGATGATCATCTCGGCAATACGCCCCATGGCCTGAGAGTCCGAAGACATCATGGAGATCGCGCCCATGTCGTGCAGCACGTCTTCCGCAGCCATACTGCCATTGCGGATGCGAGACTCACAGAAGGAGATGTCTTCTTCGAGCTTCAGATCCAAGTGGTGGCAGCCGGCAATCATGGCCATGTGCTCGGCCATCACGTTCTTGGTGTAAGGCACCGTGGGCGTGGTGGAAGAAGGCAGCACATTGGGCTCGCCCACCAGCGAGATCACGTCAGGCGAGTGACCACCGCCAGCACCTTCGATGTGGTAGGTGTGAATGGTGCGTCCGCCAATGGCGCGGCGGGTGCTTTCCACATAACCAGCCTCGTTCAGGGTATCGGTGTGGATGGTGATTTGCACGTCGTACTCGTCGGCCACATCCAGCGCGCTGCGAATGGCAGCAGGCGTGGTGCCCCAGTCTTCGTGCAGCTTCAGACCCAATGCGCCAGCCTTGATCTGCTCGACCAAAGGCATGCTGGTCGTACAGTTGGCGCGGCCCGTGAAGCCGAAGTTCATGGGGAAGGCCTCGACCGATTCCAGCATCTTGTGGATGTTCCACGGACCTGGCGTACAAGTGGTGGCCAAAGAACCGGTGTTGGGGCCTGCGCCACCGCCAATCAAAGTGGTTACGCCAGAGAACAGGGCCGTGTGGAACTGGTGCGGGTTGATGAAGTGCACGTGGGAGTCAATCCCTGCAGGCGTCACGATCTTGCCGTCGGCAGAAAACACATCCGTTCCCACGCCGATGATCAAGCGGTCAGTCACGCCATTCATCGTATCGGGGTTGCCCGCTTTGCCCACGCCGACGATCTTGCCGTCCTTGATGCCGATGTCGCCTTTGACTACACCCAGAATCGGATCAATGATGACCGCATTGGTGATCACCAAGTCCAGGGCATTGGCCTGACCGGCGCGTGCGCTTTGCCCCATGCCGTCACGGATGGTTTTGCCGCCACCGAACTTGGACTCTTCGCCATAGACGTTGTAGTCCTTTTCGATCTCGACGAACAATTCCGTATCGCCCAAGCGGATCTTGTCGCCCGTGGTCGGGCCGAACATGGAGGCGTATTCTTTTCTTTCGATTTTGGTAGACATTTCTATTCTCCTTACTCAACAAAGCCGGCAACTTTTGCGCGCTCCATCGCCTGAAGCAGCGTTTTCTCGTTGATCTGCCCATTGGTCAAACCATTGGCGCCCAGCACCAAACGGTTGCCGGTGATCTCTACCAGTTGCACTTCTTTCTTCTCACCCGGCTCCCAGCGCACGGCCGTGCCCGAGGCGATGTCGAGGCGATAGCCAAAGGCCTCGGCCCGGTCAAAGCTCAGGTACTCGTTCACTTCGAAAAAGTGGATGTGCGAGCCGATCTGGATGGGGCGCGTGCCCTTGTTGACGGCCGTGATTTTCTTGACGGCCAAACCCTCATTGATGGTGATGGGGGTGGATTTGAAAATGACTTCACCTGGAATCATGTTGGTCTCCTTTTTCTGCGTAGAGGCATCTGAATCAGATACCTTGCTTGCAAGCAAGCGCTTAACGAATGGGATGGTTCACCGTCACCATCTTGGTGCCGTCAGGGAAAGTTGCCTCGATCAGCACGTGGCCGATCATTTCTGCAACGCCTTCCATCACTTCATCTTTCTTGACAATGGGCGGAGCGTTCTCATCCTGCAGCTCAGCCACGCTCACGCCATCGCGCGCACGCTCCATCAACTCGGCCGAAATCAAAGCCATTGCCTCCATGTAGTTGAGCTTGAGGCCACGCGCCTTGCGTGCCTTGGCCAACTCTCCAGCCGAATAAATCATCAGCTTCTCAATTTCTCTGGGCATCAAATGCATGATCACACTCCTTATAAAATGGCACCAACGGGATAGGCGCCTACTCAAAACTCTCGTTCTTCCTTTGAAAATCAAGAACTTGTCTCGACAAACAATTCCGAAAAACAAGAGGCAACCCAAACACACGTAGGATGTTTTCGAGCGAAACTCCTATGTAGGAAATATAAACAGAGAACTCCTACTCAATGTCTTTGCTTTTCTTTTGGTATCTATTGTTTCTTTTGGAAACAATCGGAATGCAATCCATTTTCATTATATAAATTCTTTTAATATTCATATCTGCTTGTTATTATTTGAATTTTTCAAATTCTACTCTTTTTAAGAAATTAATTTTTATTAAAAAGAGACCCTATATCCGCTCACTCTTGTCAAGAATAAACGATAAATTGGTAATAAGATGTATTTTTATCTCGGCGGGCTTTCTGCACACTCTCTCTTCCAGTGCGGCAACATCACCCAAGCTGCATGAACAGCTTGCTTGCCACAGGCAGTTTTCAGCAGGCCGAGCAGGCGCATTGCCGATGATGAAATCGCCCCGCATAAAGCAACGCACGCCAGCACAGTGCGCTATCCGGTACGTGGAGCGATGGAAGATCGCTGTTCTATGTAGCCCTTACAATCCTCACATCCGCGCTGCTCTGCACAGCATGACTAAACAGACCGCCACGCTAGGCAATGTCACCGCCGAACGCAATGAAAACAGCCAGGCCGACCGTTTTTGAGCCTGCCTTTGCCTTGCATGCGACCTCGCGCCTGTCTTGCACGCAGTGGACGTGGCTTTGCAAAGCCGCGTGAGCCAGCGTTTCGAGACCCGCGCCTCCCTCTGGGCCTCGCCTGGCATCGGTAATCTGAAAGAACGATTGCAAGCGACCCCTTTCCCAAAAGCAAGGCCGCCGCAAGAGCTGGCCGTGCTAGCCACCAGCGTTTGTTGCCTCGGTATGGGGGGATATAGCCCTCGGGGCTCAACTCACAAGCCCACGCCAACAGCGTGCGCGTGGGCTTCGACAAAGGCTATTCGCTGCTCCGAGAGTTCAGCTCCCAACACACGCCCGTTGTGGCCTGCTGTTTGCCAACCTCGAAACCGGCACATTGGCCCCGATGACACCGAGCCTGTCATCAACTATCTTGCAACGACATTTGTTTGGCAAGGATTAAAGGGCTGAGAGTAAAGCCAAAAAAGCAAAAGGCAAAGGGCTAGACGGTGAAAGATGGAAGGCAGCGACCGAGCCAAGCCACGCAGCCCACAAGAAAAGCCGGTTTTGCACTCGCCTTTTCTTTTTCACTATGCGCAAGGTATTTTCAGAGCCACATCCCAATACATCCCCAAAATCCCGATTGATCTCACTCAACCCCATCCTTTTATTTCCGTCTTCTTCAGCACAGCTCAGGTTCAAGCTTGCATGTACGCTGCGTTTCAGCGACTCACTTCACTCTTGTCGCATGAACGTTAAAAATAACTACAAACCAACTGCTCCCTTGTTGCTGGCTTCTGCAGATAGCCCATGCGAAAAAAGCGACTTAAACGCAATAAAAAAGCCCTGCGTATCAAACGCAGGGCTTTGTCTTTTAAAGCAATCGCGGTTTATACCACAGCTGCTTTTTGTACCAAGCGGGTAGCCACCCAGCTTTTGGTTTTGGAGATGGGACGACCTTCGGTAATCTCGACGATGTCACCCAGTTTGTACTCGCCGTTTTCATCATGGGCGTGGTACTTGCTGGTTTTGATCACGATCTTGCCGTAGATCGGGTGCATCACGCGGCGCTCAATCATCACCGTTACGGTTTTGTTGCGCTTGTCACTCACCACCTTGCCAATCAAGGTGCGCTTCAGAGGTGTTTTTTCTGTCATGGCGA
>JAUMXD010000133.1 GCA_030529305.1 Allobrachymonas sp. | reverse complement strand
AAAAGCAAGAGCGGCTGTTGCGGCAGCCGCTTTTTGTTGGGCAAAATCCTATCCATGCGAAGCCCAAGGGTTGGCTGGGTAAGGGCTGAGGGGTTGGCTCAATGATTGACGGATATTGACTGATGCGCCGTGCGCACCGATGAGCGCTTGCCGATACTTTGCTGATTGGGCGCTCGTTGATTGGAATCAGGCAACCCATCGGCTTCAGTCAGTGCGCATCTCAGACCATATCCTTTGTTGCATCCGCTTGGCTCTGAACACGCTCGGCTCCCTGACAATTCACACATTCGCAACGAGCCATCCATATAGAAATACGAGGACAGCATGATTTCGGTTGAAAAAATTGGCGGTACGTCGATGTCGGCTTTCGAGCAGGTCTTGCACCGCATCATGCTGGCCGACCCCGCGCGCATCTATGGCCGCATCTATGTGGTGTCGGCCTATTCGGGCGTGACCAACCAATTGCTGGAGCACAAGAAGACCGGAGAGCCGGGCATTTATGCCCTGTTTGCCAACGGGCAAGATTACGCGGCTGCGTTGGAAAAACTGGCCGCAAGCCTCAAGGCCATCAACGCCGGTTTTGCGCACCTGGGCCTGCCGCTGGATGTGGCCGATGCCTTTGTCGATCAGCGCATTGCCTTGGCGCGCGAGCATTTGAATGCCTTGCGCCATGTGCTGGCCAGCGGTTACCTGAACCGCAAGAGCGTGCTGCTGGCCGCGCGCGAGATTCTGGCTTCCATCGGCGAATCGCACAGCGCCTTCAACTCGGTGGAAATGCTCAAGGCCCAGGGCGTGCCTGCCATTCTGAAAGACTTGGCGGGCTTTCACGACAGCAAGGCCTGGACGATCGATGAGCGCATTCACCACAGCTTCAAGGGCGAAGACCTGGCCAACAGCGTGATCGTGGCCACGGGCTACACCAAGGGGTCGGAAGGCATCATGCGCGAGTTCGACCGCGGCTACTCCGAAGTGACCTTCAGCAAGATCGCCGTGGAAGTGCGGCCGGATGAGGCGGTGATCCACAAGGAGTTTCACCTCTCGTCGGCCGACCCCAACATCGTGGGGCTGGACAACGCCGTGATCGTGGGCGCCACCAATTACGACGTGGCCGACCAGCTGGCCGATGTGGGCATGGAGGCGATTCACCCCAAGGCCTCCAAACCGATGGAGCATGCGGGCATTCCCATCCGCCTGAAAAACACTTTCGAGCCCGATCACCCCGGCACCCTCATCACCAAAGACTATGTGGGTGAAAGCGCGCGCGTGGAGATCATCACCGGCAGCGAAAAGGTCACGCTGGTGGAGATTCACGACCCCAATATGGTGGGCACGGTGGGCTTTGACCTGGGACTGGTGGGCATCTTGTCGCGCCACGGCATTTCCTACATCCTCAAGGCGACCAATGCCAATTCCATCACCCATCTGCTGTGGGAAAAAGAGGTCACGCCCGAGCTGGTCGCCGAGCTGCAAGCCAAGTACCAGATCGTCACCGTCAAGCCTTGCGCCATCGTGTGCGTGATTGGCTCCAACATCGCCATACCGGGTGTGCTGGCACGGGCCGCGCAGGCCCTGGCCGAGGCCAAGGTCAACATCAACTGCATCTCGCAAACGCTGCGCCAGGTCAATATGCAGTTCCTGGTGGATCGCGACAACTACAAGCCCGCCATCATTGCGCTCAATCAAGCCCTGTGCCTGCCGTATCGCGCCAGCGTGCCCGTGGCCTGATGCCTGATTCAGCCCAAGCTGCGCACGATTGCTTTGGCAGCTTGCCTCAAAGCGCGGCACAGCTTTTAATGATTCAGGCTCGCTGGCCTGCCTTTTGTTTCGTTTGTTTTTTGATTGATTCTCGGCGTTGATCGCCTTTGACCACCATGCCCTCCACACCCGCTACCTCTTCGACCCCGGCCCTGCACACTTCGCAACTGCATTCGCTGCCGCTCTTGGCGCGCGGCAAGGTGC
>JAUMXD010000132.1 GCA_030529305.1 Allobrachymonas sp. | reverse complement strand
TACCC
Source organism: Allobrachymonas sp. (assembly GCA_030529305.1). The sequence continues at coordinate 2,040 of JAUMXD010000132.1, read as the reverse complement.
GCCCGACTTGCAGGACGCCGCCGTGCAGACGGTATTGCAGCAGGCCGAGGCGTTATTGTCAGCATCAGATTTGTAGTTGATGCGGCTTGAGTGGGTGATGCCTTGAGCCATGAACCATGCAGGCTTCCGGTCATCTGTGAACAAGCTCCTAAGCCGGTTCGAAGTCGTTTTTTCGGCATCGCACTGTAGCGTGCTTGATTCATGCACTTGCCATGGGCGTTTGAATGGGAGCGCTGTTGTTTGAAGTCATGCCTGCGCTGTTGGCAGCTGCGTCATGCGCAGCACGCGGCGCACGCCGAGGATGGCGTTGCACGTCAGCCCTGCCACGATGCCGCCCCACAGGCCGTAGATGCCGTAGCCCAAGCCATAGGCCAGCAGCATGCCGCAGGGAAAGCCGATGATCCAGTAGCCGATCAGCGCGTAGAACATTGGCACCTTCGTGTCTTGCAAGCCGCGTAGAATGCCCGCCGCGCACACCTGAATGCCATCCACCAATTGGAAGATGCCGATGATGAAAAGGATGTTGACCGCAATGGGCGTGATGGCCGCGTTGTTGGTGTAAAGCCCCACGATGAAGCGCGCAAACAAGAAGATGAAAAGCGCCGAAACGGCCATGGTGGCCGCTGCGAGGAGCAGCCCGCCCACCGCGCGCTGGCGCAAGGCCACGGGGTTTTGCTCGCCGCGCGCGTTGCCGATGCGCACCGTGAGCGCGTAAGACAGGCCCAGCGGCACCATGAACGACAGGCCCGCGTAATTGAGCGCAATCTGGTTGGCGCCGGTGAAGATGGCGTCTGAGCGGCTGACGATGAGCGTTACGGCCACGAACAGGCCTGCCTCCATGATGATGCCCAGGGCAATCGGCAAGCCGATGCGAAAGAAGGTTTTGATCTCGCCCCAATCGGGCGCGGCAAAACGGTGAAACAGGCGATACCCCCGCCAGCGCGGATTGCGCCACACCGCATGAAACATCGCCAGCGCATACAGCGCATAGCACAGGCTGGTGGCAATCGCCATGCCTGCGGCGCCCAGGGGCGGAATCGGCCCCACGCCTTTGAGCAGCACGTAGTTGCCCGCAATGTTTACCGGAATCAAACCCAGCTGCACCAGGATGCTGGTGCGCGGGTGGCTCATGCCATCCAGAAAATAGCGCGCCGCCAGCGAACACACAAACAGCCCTGCGCCCGGCGCAATGAGCAAGATGTAAGCCCGCGCGCCTTCAACAATATCGGGCGCACTGCCGATGAGCTGCGGCACCCAGGCCGCCGCCAGTGTGAGCAACACGGTGAGCACGCCCAGCAGCGCCGTGAGCCACACCCCTTGCTGAAAACTGCGGCGAATGCCTAAACGGTCGCCCGCGCCCTGGTGCTTGGCAATCTGCGTGGTAATGACCAGCGCAATGCCGATCATGAACAGATAGATCAGCACGAAAATCTGCGCTCCCAGCGCGACCGAGGCCAGCACCGCAGGCGGCTCGCGCCCGGCCATCACCGTATCCACCACGGGCTGCACGTGCGACAGCAGCTGCGTGAAGATCAGCGGAATGGCCAGCTTCACGGTTTGCTTCAGTTCGGAAAAGGTGGTGGTGCGGTTCATGAATCGGGAGTGATTGCAAAAGGCCCTGGGGCAGGCGCGGGGCTTGGATAGACGCAGAGCACGCAAAAACTGCGCAGAAGGCGTAAAGGTGTTTGGGCTTTTGTATTTGTTGGGTCGTTTCATCGCAGAAGCGCAGAGTACACAAAGGTTCGCAGAGCTGTTTGGTTTGGATGCTTGTTGCGACTGCTGCGCCAGCTCTGCGCTTTTTGCGTTTTTTACCTCCTTTGGAAGCCCGCGCTTGGTTCTCATGCCTGTGCGTTGGGTGCATCACTGGCGCATCAAACCAAACGCATCTTCCATGTATCTTGTGTGCTGCATCTTGCAGGCATTCATGCAGCAATTGTCGCCGTATTGGGCTGCGAAGGAAAGTTTTTGCCGTGCTACCCAATCGCCAGGCAATGGCGCGTGAAGGTGGCGATGTGCGCCGCGACCTCTTCCGGATGCGTG
>JAUMXD010000131.1 GCA_030529305.1 Allobrachymonas sp. | reverse complement strand
GATCCTTGGCCAGGCTGGCAACGCAGGCGATGGCCTTTTGAGCGCAACCCGAAGGGAAGCGGCTTGCCAGAGCGCCACTCTTTGTTGTGCTTCTTGCGCTACACACCCGGTCTGCGCTGCTATCCATACATTTTTCTACGCCTCGATTGGCACTCTGGCAGGCAGCTTCGCATGATCAAAGGAGTGTGAACAGACCCTAGCCTGCCCATTCGCCACTGCGGATAAAAGGCACAGGCCATACGCAGCGGACAACGGGCAGTGCGCAATGAACAAGATTGGGAGGCGGCAAGGCCGCAATCCCATGCGGCTCAGCGCCTATCCCGCCCAGCCTTGTTCAAACCGCTTTTTTGCGATCGGCCTGCACTTCGGCCGCGCGCAGTTCGGGGGCCAGCGCGTGCAGCACGCCGTTGACGTATTTGTGCCCGTCGGTGCCGCCAAAGGATTTGGCCAGCTCGATGCATTCGTTGAGCACCACGCGCCAAGGCACGTCCAGGCAATGCTTCAGCTCGTACACGCCAATCCACATGCAGGCATGTTCAACGGGCGAAATTTCCTGCCAGCCACGGTCGAGCTTGGGTTCGATCAAGGCGTCCAGCTCGGCAGCTTGCTCCACGCAGCCGTGAAAGACGGCATCGAAGTGCGCGCTGTCGCCTTTGTGAAAGCCGGTCAGGTCGCGCGTGAACTGGTCGATGGCTGCGGCATCGTTGCCGCCCACCAGGTGCTGGTACAGGGCCTGCACGATGAATTCGCGCGCGCGCGCGCGGCCGGTTTTGCCCGGCATTTTGCGCGGCTTGGCGGCTTTGGCCGCGGGCGCAGCCTCGGGCTGCATGGCTTGATACAGCGCATCCTCAGGCGTAGCGGGGGTGCCGGGGGTGTCGGGTGTGGAAGCGGTGTTCATCTGCAAGCTACCCCTCATTGTTGATACATGCTGCGCAGCAGCAGGGCCATTTCAACAGCCACGCGCGCGGCGTCCACCGCTTTTTCACTTTGGCGCGCCTGGGCCTGCTTGAGGTTTTCCACCGTGAGGATGGCATTGGCCACGGGCAGCGCAAAGTCCAGCGCCACGCGCGATACGCCCGCGCCCGATTCATTGGCCACCAGTTCGAAATGGTAGGTTTCGCCGCGGATGATGCAACCGATGGCAATCAGCGCATCGTAGGCAGCGCGATCGCCCAGGCCCTGCAAGGCCACGGGAATTTCGAGTGCGCCGGGCACCTGCACCAGCGTCACGTTTTTGGCCTTGACGCCCAGTTGCATCAGCTCGGCCAGGCAGGCCTCGGTCATGGCGTTGGTGATGTCTTCATTGAAACGCGCCTGCACGATGCCGATGCGCAGTTTCTTGCCATTCAGCTGGCTGCTGATATCGCCCTTGTTTGCTTTTTTCATTTGCCTTTGCTCACTGGTTTGAAAAATAAAAATCCATTGAAAAAGATCGCGGCTGCCACCGACAGGCCGTTTGCCCGCTCACGGATCAGGCGGCCGAAACGGGCGGCGCTTCGCTAAAGCCCACCACCTCCAGATCGTAGCCCGCCATGCTGGGCATGCGCCGGTTCGGCCCCAGGATGTGCAGCTTGCGCGCGCCGCACTCGCGCAGGATTTGCGCGCCAATGCCGTAGTTGCGCAAGTCCTGCCCCTTGGCCGGGGCGTGCGTGACGAGGGCAGCGCCTTCGAACTGCGCCAGCAGTTGATCGGCCGTTTCGCCGCAATTGAGCAGCACCACCACGCCGCGCTGCTGCTGTTGGATGTGGCGCAAGCTCGCTTCCAGGCTCCAGCTGTGCGCCTGACGGCCGGTTTCCAGCGCATCGAGCAGCGACAGCGGCTCGTGCACGCGCGTGGGCACCACTTGATCGGCGCTCCAACTGCCTTTGACCAGGGCCAGGTGCAGGCTTTGGTCCTGCACGTCGCGATAGGCGTGCGCCACGAATTCGCCGTAAGCGGTTTGCAGCGGGCGCGAGGCCACTTTGCGAATCAGCGATTCGTGGCGGATGCGGTGCTCGATCAAATCGGCAATGGTGCCGATCTTGAGTCCATGCATGGCGGCAAAGCGTTGCAGCTCGGGCAGGCGGGCCATGCTGCCGTCTTCGTTCAT
>JAUMXD010000130.1 GCA_030529305.1 Allobrachymonas sp. | reverse complement strand
AGCGGAGCTTTTCATCCAGGTTGTGGAAGAACACCGTGTTCTGGTTGACGTGCTGCAGGAAATACTGACGAGCGGCCATCCGGTCCGCCTCGAACTGGATGTTGCCGTTCTCGTCGTAGAGATTCAGCATCGCATTCAGCGCGTGGTAGTCCAGCGCTGGCTTGCTTTCGTCCTGCATGGCTTCTTCCCGCAAAGCGGGCTTGACTGTATCTAGCATTCTTTTCCCCAAAATTGCGCCAACCCGCGGCGTACGCAGGCGATATCGGTTTCGTTGCCCGCCAGCTCGAAGCGATAGAGCAGCGGCACGCGGCATTTGTCGGCCACCGCCCGCCCGGCACAAGCAAACAAATGGCCGAAATTGCGGTTGCCGGTTCCGATCACGCCACGCAACAAGGCTCGGCGGCGCGCATCATTCAAAAAATGGATCACCTGTTTGGCCACGGCCCCGCGCCCCTGCCCATCGGCATAGCTCGGGCAGATCAGCACGAAGGGCTTGAGCGGCTCGGGCATGGGCGCTTGGGGCGAAATGGGTATGCGCAGCGCGGGCATGCCCAACCGCGCCACAAAGCGCTCGGTATTGCCCGAGGCGGACGAAAAATAGATCAGATCGCTCATCAGATCACTCTTGTGCGAATTCCCGCGTCTCAAGCGCAGCCCAGCAGCAAGCGTTGTCAGGCACCGCCTCCCACCCACCAGCCATCGCTTGCATCAAGAATGCAATGGATGAAAGGTTCAGAGCGAGCCGCACACCATCGTTGCCAAGGGCAATGGCTCGGCTCACTGGCCCTCTGCCGCAGCGGCCTGGCCGTGCCGCCGAAAAACGCATGGCATCTCGTATCAGCCCGTCCAACACGCGGTCTGAACGAAGTCGGCAGCTGCTCAAAGGATGCGCTGATGGAGTGATGCTTGCTATACGCTATGGACTGCGCCCAGGCGGTATCAGGCCAGGCGGCCGATCATGTCTGGACGAAAACCGGCCCAATGCGCATCACCGGCCACCACGACCGGGGCTTGCTTGTAACCGAGCGCCAGCACTTGGGCCAAAGCCGCGGCATCCTGGCTCAAATCGACCACGCGATAGGCAATGCCCTTGGCGTCTAGCGCGCGGGTGGTAGCGGTGCATTGCACGCAAGCAGGTTGGGAATAAACAGTGACGGTCATGGCCGGCAAGTCCTTCTCATCATTGGGCGGACTGGCGGCAGACGTTTCAGACGCGGGCGGCAACCAAAGAAGGCCTCGCCCGGCAACAACGACACCCGCCCAAGCCCACCGCATGGGTTAAAGAACAATGGCTGCGCGCGCGGCGCGGCCATCGGTCACGGCAGGTCTCCTGGCTTGCGGGTCTTGGCTTGGTTGGCCTTCCCGGGCAATCGAATGCCCAGTGACTTGAAAACGCCCCAAACAAAGCGCTGCATGCCATTCAAAAGCCGCTGGGGCCAGGCATGCAGCGCGTGGGGCGCTTGTTCAACCGTACTCTCCGCCTACAGTTGCGGGGGCAGCGCCGGCTTGGGTTCTGGATGGGCACACGCCCTGCAAGTAACAGGGCATGTGAACTGAAAGAACCGCACCGGCTTCCCTTTTCATCCCTTGATGCAGCAGCAAACGCCAGCATCGGGGAACCGTTGACGGCAGCGATTGTAGAGCACAAGCCCAAGGCCAAACACCTCCTCATGGCCCTACTGCTGCACCGCAGCCGCAACGCAATGCCTCGCCCCGATCAAGCGCCTTTCCTCGGCAAGCGGGCGAGCCTGATCTGCGCACGCCCTGTCCTTCCTCCGCGCCGGAATGGCCTCGCTGCCCGGCCACTCAACGCCCAAAATCCATCCCTCGCCCATAAAAAACCCTGCCATTGCTGGCAGGGTTGAAAGTCGAGTGGGGTTTGCCCGGGTTCAGCCCGGTTCGGTTCGGCCTTTGGTCTGACCGGCCCTGCTTCATTTGATCGAAGCAGACAGCGTCTGGCCCGATTGGGCCTGGCTTTCCTTCCATCAGCTCGGGCCTGGCCTGATCTGGTCTGTCCCGCCCAAACCTGGCCTGTTGATACAGGCCAGGTCTGGGGGCAAGCCTTGCTCACGGGCTTCAGAACTGCCCCGTCAGCTTCAGCGAAGTGC
>JAUMXD010000022.1 GCA_030529305.1 Allobrachymonas sp. | reverse complement strand
TGCCGCTGAATCTGCACTGGAAAAACGGCGTGGTGAAATGCGAAATCGCCCTGGCCAAGGGCAAGGCCGAACACGACAAGCGCAACACCATCAAAGACCGCGAAGGCAAACGCGAAGTGGAACGCGCCATGAAGCAGCGCACGCGCTAACGGCCAGGAACAAAAGGCTCTGAACGGGCGCTATGCGCCTTCGCCATTAAAACCGCCTTGCTTTTGCTTGTGCCCGGCTTGCCGCCACTCACCCCGCCTTGATCAAACGGGCCACCCATTCAGGCGGCAGCACCCAGAGCAAAAGCGCCGTCATCAACACATAGCGCAGGAGTTTGCCCAGCGCCATCCAGCCGGTACAAGGCCAGAACGGCATTTTGAGCCAACCGGCCACCGCGCACAAAGGGTCGCCCACCACGGGCAAAAACGATAAAAAACAAGCCCGCGGCCCGAAACGTTGCAACCAATTCAAAGCTGTGGATTCGGCCTTGTCGGCACGTATTTTTTCTACGGCCTTGTGGGCTCCCAGCCCCATCCACCAGCTCACGGCACCGCCCAAGGTGTTGCCCACGGTAGCCACAGCCATGGTGGGCCAGAATAGTTGTGGATTGAGCACCAGCAAGCCGTACACCGCTGCCTCTGAACCCAGAGGCAACAGTGTGGCTGAGACAAAAGCCACCACGAATACCGTGCTCAGACCGTATTGCGGCAACGCCAGTAATTGCATCAAGTTTTGCAAAAATTCAGCCATTTTTTGCGGCCACCAAAAACACTAAAAAACAAAAGCGCCAAGCCAAACGCAGAGTTGACGCGCGCAGAGACCAAGAAAAACCCGGATAAGCAAGCAACCTTTACAACAAGGGCGAGAACAAACGCGCAATCGATTCCAGCAAGGCGCTGTGCCAAGGCTGCTGCCCCGGCTCGGCCGAGACTCTTTGCGCCTGGCGCAAGTCCTCGGTGAACATCTGCGCGATTTGCTGCGTCAGCTCGGTGCTGTAGAGCACCACGCACACCTCGAAGTTGAGCAAGAAGCTGCGATTGTCGAAATTAGCCGTGCCCACCATGCTGTAGTTGTCGTCCACTACCAGCGTTTTGGCGTGCAGCAAAGGGCCGGTGTATTCATAGATTTGCACGCCTGCATCGCACAGCTCCTTGAAGTAAGAGCGCGCAGCCATCGTCACCCAGAACGAATCGCTGCGCCGGGGCACGAGGATTTTGACCTCCACCCCACGCAGCGCGGCATTGAGCAAGGCGTACTCAGCCGGTTCGGTCGGCACGAAATAAGGGGTGGTGAGCCACACCCGATGCTGCGCCATGCTGATGGCGTGCAACACGCTGTGGTGAATGGCCTGGCCACTGCTATCCGGCCCCGAGGCGGCCACCTGCACCAAGTGCCGGCTGTTGCCAACGCGGTCTGTTTCCCAAACGCTGGGTTCGAATTTATGCTCGCCGCTGGCGTAGGCCCAGTTTTCAAGAAACACGTATTGCAGCCAGCGCACGGCCGCGCCTTCCAGCCGCAGGTGGGTATCGCGGTACGCGGTTTGCGGACGCAGGTGTTCGTTTTCGTCGTCGGTGATGTTGATGCCGCCGGTAAAACCCACCCAATCATCACACACCACGATTTTGCGGTGGGTGCGCAGATTGAGCATGGGGCGCAAAAACAGATTGAAGTGCGAAGGGTGAAAGGCCGCCAGCTGCCCGCCCGCAGCCAGAAAGCGCTCGCGCAGGGCCTTGCCCGCACGACCCATGAAGCGGGCGGAGCCCACATCGTCCACCAGCAGGCGCACTTTCACGCCGCGCTGCAAGGCGGCGAGCAAAGCGTCCATCAACTGCTGGCCCGATTGATCGGGCTCGAATATGTAGTACTCCAGATGAACGTGGCAGCGGGCCTGCCCGATCTGCTGCACGATGGCTTGCAGGGCAGCCCCACCGCCATTGATGACTTCTATCGCATCGCAATGCGAGGGCGGTATGCCGCAACTAGCCTCGATCATCTGGCTGTGCCTGAACGCCCAAACGGGCGGCTGCGGCCGGTCTTGCAGCAACTGGCGCATATCGCAATGCGCGCGCAGGCGGGCCTGGCTGCGCAAACGCCGGAGTGACTGCCGCTTGACCTTTTGCGGCCCGAAAAAGCGGTACACGATCAGCCCCAGGGGCGAGATCAGACACAGGCCCAAGATCCACGCCAGCGTCGCTGCAGGCGAGCGGCGTTGCAAGGTCACGTGAATCGCCAGGTGCACCCCGGCCAGAAACCACACCCAGCCAAGCAGGGCGCGCCAATGCTCGGTGGTGTATTGCCAAAGCTCAAGAACAGGGGTGGGAAGCGTCATGCATCAAACCAGCCATTCAGCCACAGCCACATTGACGAGTTGCCACGCATGCACGGCCTTTGCACATGGCTGCTGCTCGCCCAAGATTGCTTGCTCTTTCACGCCAAGCGGCGCTGCGGAGCCACATAAGCACAAACCAGTGCCTTTCAAACAAAGCCTCAAGCCGCTGCAGGCGGCAGCATCTGCGCCCATTGCTCAGCGTCGAACCCGGCCGTGAGCCGACCCTGCCCCCAATCGACCAGAGGACGCTTGATCACGCTGGGCTGGGCCAGCATCAGGGCCTGGGCGCTGGCGTCGTCCACCACGCGGGCTTGTTCGGCCGCATCCAGCCTGCGCCAGGTGGTGCCCCGGCGGTTGATCAACACATCGCGCCCCAATTGCTGCAAGCCCTGCTCCAGCAAAGCCGCGGGCACGCCCTGCTTTTTGAAATCGTGCCACACGTAATCCACGTTTTGCGCCTGCAACCAGGCGCGCGCTTTTTTAACCGTGTCGCAATTGGCAATGCCGTAAACGATGGGTGTGGATGTTGCATTCATGGGGCGCATTATCCGCGCTTTGCCGCATCACCCATCAGGCGCCCGCCCGTCTGCCCCAAGCGCCCAAGTCATCGTGGGATTCATTGCCCATCAGCACCACGCCAGCGCGCAGCTCACCCTCATGCACAATACGGCGCATGCTGCCACACGCCCCTTCTTCGCCCGCCCCATCCGAACAATCATTGACGCAATGGCTCGCGTATTGCGAGCAACTGCACCCCAAAGGCATACAGGGCATCGAGCTGGGATTGGATCGCCTGCGCAGCGTGGCCAACCGCATGCACAAGGGCGCTGGCGTGCGCTTTGCCTGCCCGGTGTTTACCGTGGCGGGCACCAATGGCAAAGGCTCCACCTGCGCCATGCTCGAGAGCATTTTGCGCCACGCGGGTTACCGCACCGGGCTGTTCACCTCGCCGCACTTGGTGCATTTCAACGAACGCTGCAAGATCAACAACCAGCCCGTGGCCGATGCCATTTTGGCCCCGCACTTCGCCGCTGTGGAGCAAGCCCGCGGCAACACGCCGCTGAGCTATTTCGAATTCACCACCCTGGCCGTGCTCGACTGCCTGGCCAGCGCCCAGCTGGACGCCGTGATTCTGGAAGTGGGCCTGGGCGGGCGGCTGGACGCCGTGAACCTCATCGATACCGACTGCGCCATCATCACCAGCATCGACATCGACCACACCGAATTTCTGGGCGATACACGCGAAGCCATCGGCGCGGAAAAAGCCGGCATCATGCGCGCGGGCAAACCGGCCATTGTGGGCGACCCGCAGCCCCCCGCCACCCTGGCCGCACACGCCAACGCCATTGGCGCCGACCTGTGGCTGCACGGGCGCGACTTTGCCCTGCAAGGCGACCAGCAGCAATGGGGCTGGTCGGGCCGTGGGCGCCGCTACAGCGGTCTGGCCTGGCCGGGCTTGCGCGGGGCCAACCAGCTCATCAATGCCGCAGGCGCCGTGGCCGCCGTGGCCACCATGCACCACCGCTTGCCGGTGGCCGCGCAAGATGTGCGCTTAGGCTTGGCGCGCGCCGAGCTGAGCGGGCGTTTTCAAATCGTGCCAGGCCAGCCCACGCTGATTCTGGATGTGGCGCACAACCCGCACTCGGTAGCGGCCTTTGTGGCCAATCTGGACGCCATGGGCTTTTACCCCGCCACGCACGCCGTGTTGGGCGCCATGGCCGACAAGGATTTGCCCGCCATGCTCAAGCGACTGCACCCGCTGATCGACCATTGGTACTTCACCGACCTGCCTACCCCGCGCGCGGCCAGCGCCAGCCAGCTGCAAGCGATGTGGCAAGCCGCTGTGGCAGATGCAGCGCCCAAGCTCACCCCCGCCACCAGCCAGACCTTTGCCAGCCCCACGCAGGCGCTGCAAGCGGCCTTGGCCGCCGCAGACCCCGCTGATAGAATCGCCGTGTTTGGCTCTTTTCATACCGTAGGAGCGGTGCTTGAAGACGGATTGCCGCGTTTGGCCACGCCGCACCTTGCCGCCAAGCCCAGCGCCTGAACCAGCCGCCCTGCCCTTGCGTTGCGCTGCCGCTTCGGTTACGCATCGCCTCAGCACGTTCCGACACCTCAGCCCCCGACCCGGCATGGCCTTGTTCAAAAAACGCTCCTCCAAATCCGACCCTTCGTCCGCTGCACCTGCGCCGGAATCTGCTGCGGCTTATGCCGATCCCCTGCACCGCCGCGCACGCCACCGCCTGATTGGCGCCAGCGTGCTGGTCGTGATCGCTGTGCTGGTTTTGCCCTGGGTGTTTGACGTGAAGCCGCCCACGGTTTCGCCCAATGTGCCCATCGCCATTGAAGGGCAAACAGACAACACGCCAGTGCCCCCAGCCACTGCCACCCTGCCCCTGGCCCCTGTGCCCACGGCGCGCGCCACAGCCGAAGAAACAGATACCCAAACAGAAACCGTAGCGGCCAAACGCAAGCCCGATCAGGCTGAACCCCCCGCTGAACCCGAGCGTACGGCCAAGCCCCAAGCCAAGGCAAAAACCGAAGCGGCACGCGCCAAAGAGCCTGCTACCCGCAAGCCCGCCAATATCGACGAGCTGATCGCCCAGCGCCAGAAACAAGAGCGGCAAGAAAAACAAGAGAAGCAGAAGCAGCAAGAGCGCGCCAAGCCCACGCCGGCCAAACCCACGCCTGCAGCCACAACAACGCCGCCCCCCAAGCCCGAGCAGGCCACACCGCCCGTGCAATACAACTTCCCCGAAAAGGGCCGTTTCGTGGTGCAGATTGGCGCTTACGTCGAGGCCGACAAGGTCGCCAACGTGCGCAAGCGCCTGAGCCAGGCGGGCCTGAACAACTACACGCAGCAGGTCACCATCAACGGCAAAAAGGTCACCCGCGTGCGCCTGGGCCCCTTCACTTCGCGCAAGCAGATGGAGCAAGTCGCCAACAAGGTGCGCGCGCTGGGCCTGCCCGTTTCCCTGTATCAACTCTGATCACACCCACTCAAGGCAAGCAGCATGACTGCGGGTATCGACGGGGCTGCAGGCATCGGCCTGTTCGATTGGGTCTGCCTGGGCCTTGTGCTGCTTTCCGGCCTGATCGGCGCCTGGCGCGGCCTGGCTTTTGAGGTGCTGGCCCTGCTGGCCTGGGCCGGCGCTTTTTTTGCCGCGCAGTGGGGCAGCGTGCTGCTGGACGCCCTCTGGCCCTGGCAGTGGCTGGCAGAAAAAGACAGCGCCCAGGCGCGCCACCTGCTGAGCTTTGTGCTGCTGTTCGTCTGCGCCTTGCTGTTGCTGGGCCTGTGTGCCTCGGCCGTACGAGCCGGCCTTCAAAAAACCGGCTTGCGCCCGTTTGACAGAGCGCTGGGCATGGGCTTTGGCCTGTTGCGCGCCCTCATTTTGTTATGGGCTGTTACAGTTCTGATCTGGCTGACGCCACTGCACCAGCAAAGCTGGTGGCGCACCTCCTGGTGCGCGCCTTGGCTGCATCACTCGCTGCGCCTCATCTCGCCCCTGATGCCGCCCAAGTGGCAGCAGGGCCTGCCGCCCGGCTTGCGCAGCCATTCAAGCAGCCACCCCGGCAAGCCATCAGCCGCTGATTCACTTCTATTTCTCTGAACAAAAAGGGCCGACCAGCATGTGTGGAATCGTCGCCATGGTGCATAACGACCATGTGAACCAATTGCTTTACGACGCCTTGTTGCTGCTGCAACACCGCGGGCAAGACGCCGCAGGCCTTGCCACGCAAAAAGACCGCAAATTCTTCATGCACAAGGCCAAGGGCATGGTGCGCGACGTGTTTCGCACGCGCAATATGCGCGCGCTGCCCGGCAACTGCGGCCTGGGGCAGGTGCGCTACCCCACGGCGGGCAGCGCCGACGATGAGGAAGAGGCCCAGCCCTTTTACGTCAACGCGCCTTTCGGCATCGTGCTGGTGCACAACGGCAACCTCACCAACGCCCACGCCCTGCGCCAGGAACTGGCACACACCGATCACCGCCACATCAATACCGAAAGCGATTCGGAAGTGCTGCTCAACGTGCTCGCGCACGAGCTGGGCCGCGCCAGCAACGGGCAAAGGCTGGAGGTGGACGACATGTTCCAGGCCGTGCGCGCCGTGCACCAGCGCCTCAAAGGCTCTTACGCCGTGATCGCCATGATCGCCGGGCACGGCCTGCTGGCTTTTCGCGATCCGCACGGCATTCGCCCGCTGTGCATGGGTAAAAGCAGCGATGGCACCGTCATGCTGGCCAGCGAATCGGTTGCGCTGGAAGGTTCGGGCATTGCCCTGGAGCGCGATGTAGCACCTGGCGAAGCGGTGTTTGTCGATATGCAAGGCCGCGTTACCACGCAGCAATGTGCTGACGACGCCGTGCGCAACCCCTGCCTGTTTGAATACGTGTATCTGGCACGGCCTGATTCCACGCTCGACGGCATTTCGGTATACCGCGCCCGCCTGAAAATGGGCGAAACGCTGGCCCATCGCCTAGTGTCTTTTCTGGCGCCCAACGAGATTGACGCCGTCATTCCCGTGCCCGAATCCAGTCGCCCCAGCGCCATGCAGCTGGCACAAGCTCTGGGCCTGCCCTACCGCGAGGGTTTCGTGAAGAACCGCTACGTCGGCCGTACCTTCATCATGCCTGGGCAAGCCGTTCGCAAAAAGTCGGTACGACAAAAGCTCAATGCCGTGGCCAGCGAATTCAAAGGCAAAAACGTGCTGCTGGTGGACGACTCCATCGTGCGCGGCACCACCTCCAAAGAAATTGTGCAGATGGCCCGCGATGCCGGCGCGAACAAGGTGTTCCTGGCCAGCGCCGCGCCACCGGTGCGCTACGCCAACGTCTATGGCATCGACATGCCATCTGAAAAAGACCTGGTGGCACATGGCCGCACCGAAGAAGAGGTGCGCCAGCTCATCGGCTGCGACGCGCTGATTTACCAAAGCCTGGATGCGCTCAAATCCATCATCCGCGAACTCAACCCTGCCCTTGGCAATGTGGATTCCTCCTGCTTTGACGGGGTGTACGTCACCGGCGACATCACCGGCGGCGACATCGAACGCCTGCGGCAAGAAAGGCCACAAGCCACGCCGGTTGAGCCGTGAATGGTGCGTGCGGCATGCACGCCCAAGCCTTCCAAAATTTGCTCGCAGTCTTTTCAAGGGCGCTTGAATTGAATGTGAGCGCTTTTCTGCAAACTTAGCAATCTGATGGACTCTTGGGCGTTTGTCGCAAACCATGCGCAGCGCCTTTTCATGGTAGTGCGTACCCGGTCATCCTTGCCTTTGCCACAAGCAAGCGCCATCCATCGCCCACCACTGCTACAACAAGCGCAAGCCCTGCCCCACTCGTCCCCGCATCGTCTAGAACATGTCTGACTCTTCCCAACAACCTGCCACACGCAACGACTGGCACCCAGAAACGCTGGCCATTCGCCAAGCCCTGCCGCGCAGCCAGTACAACGAGCACACCGAGGCGCTCTACCTCACCAGCAGCTTCGTGCAGCCCGATAGCGAAACGTCTGCGCACAACTTTGCCTTCCCGGCCGATGGCTACACCTACACCCGCACCGCCAACCCCACCGTGGCCAGCTTCGAGCAGCGCCTGGCCGCGCTTGAAGGAGCCGAGGCCGCTGCGGCCACGGCCAGCGGCATGTCGGCCATCCTGCTGCTGGGGCTGGGCCTGCTCAAAAGCGGCGACCACGTGATCTGCTCGCGCTCCATGTTCGGCTCCACCATCCGCCTGCTGGGCACCGACTTTGCCCGCTTCGGCGTGGAAACGAGCTTTGTGCCACAAACCGATCTGGCCGCCTGGCGCGCCGCCCTGCGCCCCAACACCCGCCTGCTGTTTACCGAAACACCCACCAACCCGCTCACCGATTTGTGCGATATCGCCGCACTGGCCGACATGGCCCACGGCGCAGGCGCGCTGTTGGCGGTAGACAACTGCTTTGCCACGCCCGTGCTGCAACGCCCGCTGCAGTTGAGGGCTGATATCGTGATCCATTCAGGCACCAAGTTTCTGGATGGGCAAGGCCGCGTCATGGCCGGTGCGCTGTGCGCCAGCCGCCAGTTGATCGACCAAGTGTTCAACCCCGTGCTGCGTGCGGCGGGCATGGTGCTTTCGCCCTTTAACGCCTGGGTCGTTCTCAAGGGGCTGGAAACGCTGCACCTGCGCGTTAAAGCGCAATGCGCACAAGCACTGGAGCTGGCCCGCTGGCTGGAACAACAACCCCAGGTAGAGCGCGTGTTCTACCCCGGCCTGGCCTCGCACCCCCAACACGATCTGGCCATGCGCCAGATGAACGGCATGGGCGGCGCGGTGCTGTCGTTTACCGTGCGCTCGCCCAATGCCCAGCAGGCGCGCGTGCGCGCCTTCCACGTCATCGACCAGACCCAACTGTGCAGCATCACATCCAACCTGGGCGACGTGAAAACCACCATCACGCACCCGGCCAGCACCTCGCACGGCCGCTTGAGTGAGGAGCAGCGTCAGGCCGCTGGCATCACCCAAAACCTGATCCGCATCGCCGTGGGACTGGAACACATCGAAGACCTCAAGGCCGATCTGGCGCATGGCCTGTCCACCCTGCCTTAAAGTGCCTGGCACGACGCACGCTCAAGCATCAAACTTTCCCGTTCGCCAACCTGTTTGCTTTTTCTCATGACCAAAGTCCGCACCCGTTTCGCCCCCTCGCCCACCGGCTTCATTCACCTGGGCAACATCCGCTCCGCCCTCTACCCCTGGGCCTTTGCCAAGGCCAATGACGGCGACTTCATCCTGCGCATTGAAGACACCGATCAGGAGCGCTCCACCCAGGCCGCCGTCGATGTCATCCTGGAAGGCATGCAGTGGCTGGGCATGACGCCCGACGAAGGCCCCTTCTACCAAATGCAGCGCATGGGTCGCTACAAGCAGGTGCTGGCCGAGCTGCAAGCCGCTGGCCATGTCTATCCCTGCTACATGAGCGTGGAAGAACTCGACGCGTTGCGCGAACGCCAAATGGCTGCCAAGCAAAAGCCCCGCTACGACGGCACCTGGCGGCCCGAGCCCGGCAAGCAACTGCCCCCCGTGCCCGAAGGCGTGCGGCCCGTGCTGCGCTTCAAGAATCCGCTGGGCGGCGTGGTCGCGTGGGACGACAAGGTCAAGGGCCGCATCGAAATCAGCAACGACGAGCTGGATGATTTGGTCATCGCCCGCCCGGATGGCACCCCTACCTACAACTTCTGCGTGGTGGTAGACGACATCGACATGGCTATCACCCACGTCATCCGCGGTGACGATCACGTCAACAACACCCCACGCCAGATCAACATCTTCCGCGCGCTGGGCAAAGAGCCGCCCGTGTATGCCCACCTGCCCACCGTGCTCAACGAACAGGGCGAAAAGATGAGCAAGCGCAACGGCGCCAAGGCCGTGACGCAATACCGCGACGAGGGCTTTTTGCCCGACGCCATGATCAACTACCTTGCGCGTTTGGGCTGGAGCCACGGCGACGACGAAATCTTTTCGCGCGAACAATTCCTGCAGTGGTTCGATCTGGATCATCTCGGCCGCAGCGCCGCTCAGTTCGACGAGGCCAAGCTGCGCTGGGTCAACGCCCAGCACATGAAAACGACAGACGACGCCACGCTTGCCGCCCTTGTCGCACCGCAGCTGCAACAGCGCGGCCTCACGCCCGACGAGCGCTTGCCCGCCATCTGCGGCCTATACAAAGACCGTTGCGACACCACTGTAGCTTTGGCCCAACATGCCTCTGCTTTTTATAGCGACGTACCAGCCAGTGCCGAAGACTTGACCACCCACGTCACCGAGACCATCCGCCCCGCTCTGCACGAGCTGGCCGCCAAGCTGGCTGCCTTGCCTGCATGGGACAAGGCTTCCATCGCTGCTGCGCTCAAAGAAACACTGGCCGCTCACGGCCTTAAAATGCCGCAGCTGGCCATGCCTGTTCGCGTGCTCGTCATGGGTACGCCGCAAACGCCATCACTTGATGCAGTGCTTGCGTTGCAGCCCAAAGAAAAAATTTTGCAGCGATTGCAAAATTCCTGAAAACTGTTATACAATGCGAGCTTCGACACCACGAGGTGGCAATCAAACAGATGATTGCAGCTTAAGGGGGTATAGCTCAGCTGGGAGAGCGCTTGCATGGCATGCAAGAGGTCAGCGGTTCGATCCCGCTTACCTCCACCAAGGTTTCGAAACGGACAAGTTCCTCAGGTTTTGACCCTATCGTCTAGAGGCCTAGGACATCACCCTTTCACGGTGAGTACCGGGGTTCGAATCCCCGTAGGGTCGCCAAGTTTGGCTGTACTTGGCTCGCAAGAGCACAAAACAGCTACCAACGCGGAGTGGTAGTTCAGTTGGTTAGAATACCGGCCTGTCACGCCGGGGGTCGCGGGTTCGAGCCCCGTCCACTCCGCCACCTTATCTAAGTCATTGATTTTCAATGGCTTTCTAGAAAAAGGCTTCAAAGGACATGTACTAAAACATGTACCAATGAAGCCTTTTCTTTTTGCCCGAGGCCCGAAACACTACGTCCGCTTCTACGTGCCGGAACGCTGCCGCAAGGTGTTCAAGGAACGCCGCTATCTGACATTTGCCCTAGGGGAAGGCAAGGATCACGAAATTCGCCTGAGAGCCTGTATAGTTGAGAATCATTTGCATTCTTTTCTTAAGGGTGGCTCTATGGAAATTGATCTGAAAAACATCCGTACCTTCACAATCGATCTTAGGGAGGGGCGTTTTGAGGCCAAACCTGGCGATGACCATCGGGCGATGATGGAAGCCCTCTCCTCCCCTGTCGTCAAAAGAGCCCAGCTTGCCTTGGAAGAACAAGGCCGCCTTGCGGCCTCCTCCCCGAAAGCCCCCCTTCCCCAGCCAGCCCAAACAAGCCGGGAAACGCTCTCGCAACTCAATGCACGTTTCTTGAAACTCAAAAAGCGTGCACTAGCAACCCAGCAGGACTACCGCAGCACCGTTCAAGCCTTCGAAGCTTTTTTCTGCAAGAGAAACAACTGCAAAACTTGCCTAGTCACTCAAGTGACAGCCGCAGATGTGAGAGAGTTTCGCAACGAACTCTCGGAAAAAGGCAATGAAGCCCGAACGCTGGACAAGAAGATAGGAACCCTCAAAGCCCTGTATAACTTTGCGATAGAAGAGCAAAGTTATATAGGGAACAATCCCGCCAAGATCGGCAACCTGCTGACCAAGAAGGAAAAAGCCGCCGGAGGTTTTCTCATCTTTGAGGTGGATGAGATCAAGCAAATTTTCACCAGCGACTACTTCAAAGAACAGAAGCAAAGTGACCCCAATTACTACTGGGGCTGCTTGCTGGCCCTGCTCACTGCAACCCGTCACGATGAGGTCGTTCAACTCACCAAAGAGCAGATCAAGCAAACCGAAAAAGGCACCTACTACCTGCAAATCAGGGCCAGCAAAACCGATGCCGGATTGAGAAATATTCCCTTCCCAACCGAGCTCATAAAGGCCGGATTTGATGACTTCATCAAGGACAAATTGCCTCATGAAAAAGTCTTCAAGTACAAGAGATCAGGTGATGCTTTGGGCAAGAAATTCATCCGCCAAGTGAGGGAAATTCACAAGCTCGACAGGGGCAAATTGGTCTTCCATTCCCTGCGGAAATTCCTCAACGACCAGATGCTGAAAAGTGATGTGAGCATCGAAGCAAGATACCAGTTCATGGGTCACTCTTTAGACAATGTGAACGTACAAACTTATGCCCAAAAACTGGATGAAGATCACCTCTTCGAACGCACAAAAAATGTGTCCGACAGGGTGCTGAAGTGGGTTGCTTTAACCTGAGTTGGCATTGCAAAAAAGAGGCATGTTTTACCGCTTGCGGGGATTCTCAAGGGGGCACCCCTTGAGCCCACGACGTCTAGCTTGCTAGACGGCCATAGTGGGTGATGGCCCTCTAGTGATAACCATCAAATTACTTCAGAATGAAAGAAGTATTGATTTGTGCGGGATCGGCCAATATGCTTGGGTAACAAGCTTGCTGCCTAACAACCCGGCTTGCCAGTGCCTTTTCGCTACACTTGCCGCCATCATGTTCAGTTACCGCCATTCTTTTCATGCGGGCAACCATGCCGATGTGCTCAAGCACATGAGCGTGGTGGCCATTTTGCGCTATTTGCTCACGGCCAAAGAAACGCCCGTGCTGCTGGTGGACACCCATGCGGGCGCAGGCTTGTATCGTCTGGATGGCGCTGAGGCCCAAACCAGCCAGGAAGCGGCCGCCGCCATATTGCCGCTGTGGCAACAATACGGCCCTGGCGCGCCAGATGCAGCGCAAGCGCCTGAAGCACTGGCTGCCTATTTGCAGTTGTTGGCCCGCTTCAATGGGTTAGGGGCTTTACGTAAATACCCAGGCTCCCCGCTCATTGCCGCAGCCTTGATGCGCGAGCAAGACCAATTGCGCGTGTTTGAACTGCATCCCACTGATAGCCGCTTGTTGCACAAGCAAGTGACTGAATGGCAAAGTGCGCAGAGCGGTCCAGCCGCGCGCGTACAGGTGGTGCGCAACAACGGCTTTACCGGCCTCAAGGCTCTGTTGCCACCGCCCAGCCGCCGCGCGCTGGTGCTGATGGACCCGAGCTACGAACTCAAAAGCGATTACGGCCAGGTCATCAGCTGCATGCAAGATGCCTTGCAGCGCTTTGCTACGGGCTGCTACTTGGTGTGGTACCCAATCATCGCGCGGCCAGAGGCGCATGATCTGCCGCGTCGCCTCAAAACCCTGGCGCAAAAAGCGGGCAGGGGCTGGTTGCACGCCACCTTGTCGGTAGGCCGAAGCAGCACGGGCGATGGGCGTGGCTTGCGGGCCAGCGGCATCTTTGTCATCAACCCGCCCTTTGTGTTGCAAGCGCAATTGCAAGAAGCGTTGCCTGTGGTGTGCCAAGCCCTGCAGCAAGAAGCAGGGCATGGTTGGCGTGTGGAAAGCAGCGCATGAACACACCTACCCCCAGCAAACCAGAGGTGATCTGGCGCAAGCCCGATGGCAGCGTGGTGTCTTGCCACGAGTCTGTGAAAGTGCTGAACGAAAACTACGCAGAGCTGCAGGCGCTGCTGCAAGACGTGCTGGACGACGCTCTGGTGCTGGGCTGCAGCGAGGCCCAGGTGCGCCAGGCCTTGCAGCAATTGCTGGATGGCTTGCGAGCCACTGTGGCCGAGCGCACGGATGGCGCGTGATGAGCGGTTGCACCAAGCCTCATTCCTGTTTTTGACCTACCGGATAATGCTGCCATGAACCAACTCGAATACCTCAAGCAGTACACCACTGTGGTGGCCGATACGGGCGATTTTCACCAGCTGGCGCAATACCAGCCGCAAGACGCCACCACCAATCCCTCGCTGATTCTGAAAGCCGTGCAGCAGCCCCAATACGCGCCGCTGCTGGCGCAAACCGTGGCCAAAGTGGGCACGCGCGATTTGCACAACACCATGGATCACTTGCTGGTGCGTTTCGGTTGCGAAATCCTTGAGCACATTCCCGGACGGGTTTCGACAGAGGTGGACGCACGCCTGAGCTTTGACACCATGGCTACCATCACCCGTGCCGAGCGCCTGATCGAGCTGTACCAGGGCCAGGGCGTGCATATCGACCGGGTGCTGATCAAAATCGCCGCCACATGGGAAGGCATTGAAGCCGCCCGTCAGCTGGAGCAGCGCGGCATTCACACCAACCTCACCCTGCTGTTTGCTTTTTGCCAGGCAGCGGCTTGCGCGCATGCAGGCGTGCAGCTCATTTCGCCCTTTGTGGGCCGCATTTACGACTGGCACAAAAAGCAGGCGGGTAGCCAATGGGATGAAGCGGCGCACAGCGGCGCGGCCGACCCTGGCGTGCAATCGGTGCGCGAAATCTACGCCTATTACAAGCAGCACGGTATTCGTACAGAAATCATGGGCGCAAGCTTTCGAAACACGGGCCAGATCACGGCGCTGGCCGGGTGCGATCTGCTCACCATCAGCCCGCAACTGCTGGCGCAACTGGCGGCCACGCCCGCTGATGTAGCTGAGCCGCCGCTGCAGCCGAACAAAGCAGGCGAGCGTTTCATTCCCATCAACGATCATTACGAACCGGCTTTTCGCCTGGCATTGAACAACGATGCCATGGCTACCGAAAAACTGGCCGAAGGCATCCGCGCCTTTTCGGCCGATGCCGAAAAACTCGAACAACTCATGCTGGCGCAGGCGTGAAGCGGCAAACAGATAACAAATATGGCAAGGCCCACTGACTTCACCGACTCTTCCACCCAATCCTTTCAAGCCGTGACGCCACACACCGCATTGAACCAGAGCCCTGCTTGGCAGGCGCTGCAAGCCTTGGCGCCGCGCTTTGCCCCAACAGGCGAGCGAGCATTGAGCGGCCAGCAGGCCGGGCACTTTGATGTGCGGGCGGCTTTCGCCGCAGACCCTGGCCGGTTGGCGCAATTCAGCCGCACCGTGCACGATGCGCAAGGCGAACTGCTGCATGCCGATGCCTCCAAAGCGCACATCAATGGCGCAGTGTGGCAGCAACTGCTGGCGCTGGCCGAATCACGCCAAGTGCTGGCGCTGCGCGATGCCATGTTCAGTGGCCAAGCGATTAATACGAGCGAGCAGCGCCAAGTCATGCACTGGCTGCTGCGCGTGTTGGATGCCGATGCGGTACCTGCCCACTTGCTGCCCATTTGGCGCGAGGTGGATGCCACCCGCAGCGCGTTCCTGGCTTTTGCCCAAGCGGTGCGAGACGATGCATGCATCACCGACGTGGTCAACGTCGGTATTGGCGGATCTGACCTGGGCCCCTGTATGGCTGTGCAGGCATTGCGGGCACATGCCGTGCGTGGCAAGCGTTTTCACTTCGTGAGCAATGTGGACGGGCACGCCCTGCAACAAGTGCTCGATAAAGTGCGCCCGCGCAACACGCTTTTCATTGTTGCCAGCAAAAGCTTCACCACACTTGAAACCATGGTCAATGCCCGCACGGCCTTGCAATGGTTTGCCGAGCAAACGGCGGGCGAAGATGTGCCTGTGCATCAGCACTTTGTGGGCATCACCACGCAGGTGGAGGCCGCTGCGGCCTTGGGCATTCGCACTACCTTCGGCTTTTGGGACTGGGTAGGCGGGCGCTACTCGCTGTGGTCGGCCATTGGCCTGCCACTGGCCATTGCCATTGGGGCCGATGGCTTTCGGCAATTTCTGGCCGGTGCGCATGCGATGGATCGCCATTTTGTGCAAACCCCACCGGCCGAAAACTTGCCCCTGTTTCTGGGCTTGCTGCAAGTGTGGGAAAGCAGCCTGTTGCACTACAGCAGCCGCTGCATCGCGCCCTACCATGCCGATTTGCAGCGCCTGCCGGCTTACCTGCAACAGCTCGAGATGGAAAGCAACGGTAAAAGCGTCACGCGCACGGGCGCAGCGGTGCAGTGGCCTACCTCGCCCACCGTGTGGGGCGAGCCGGGCAGCAACGGGCAGCATGCTTTCTTTCAGTTGCTGCGCCAGGGCACACAGATCATTCCGGTTGAATTCATCGCTGTGCGGCAAGAAGAGCACGACTGGCCCGAGCACCACACCTTGCTTCTGGCTAATGCATTGGCACAAGCCCAGGCACTGATGCTGGGGCACGACCACCCTGACCCCCAGCGCCGCATCGCAGGCGGGCGGCCCAGCACCTTCATCGTGCTGCCGGGGCTAACACCGCGCACTTTGGGCGCCTTGCTGGCGCTGTACGAGCACCGCACCTTTGTGTGCGGCGCGGTATGGGACATCAACAGCTTTGACCAGTGGGGCGTGGAGCAGGGCAAAGCCTTGGCGCAGGATTTGTCGCGCCGTTGGAAAGATGGTGACACCAGCGGGCTGGATCCTTCTACCGCCAGCTTGCTGCAGAAATTGCGGCAGTGAACTGTGTAGCGTTCATCAACTATCGCTTTGCCTTTTGGCTATGAACTGGCTGGCGTTTTGAATGAGAACAGTGGTGCGTGCCGCGTATCATGCGCTTGGATACAAGAAAGCCTCTGTCAAAACAGACAGAGGCTTTGTGTTTTAGCGCTGAATTATCAATCCAGCCACTTCAGATGAGCTTGCAAGAAGGCTACACAGCTGATTCAACTGAAGCGGCTAAACGCGCCCTTTATTCCACCACCAACTTCTGCGGTGTGCGGCTGATCTTTTTAGGCAGAGTCAATTGCAACACGCCGTTTTCGCATTTGGCTTTGGCAGCGGCTTCGTCAATATCCACCGGCAGCTGGAAGCTGCGTGACACCGAGCCGAAATAACGCTCGCTGCGCAAAACGCGTTCGCCTTCGGTTTGCTTGTCGTGCTGCTTGACTTCGGCTTGCAGGGTTACGGTATTGCCGTCGATAGAGACATGAATGTCTTCTTTAGGCACGCCGGGAATTTCTGCCTGCACGATGAATTCCTTGTCGTTTTCGTTCACATCAATGCGGATTTGCGAAGCCGCAGGCAAAGGGTCGCCATGCAGGGGCTTGATGAAAAAGCCCGGGGCCACGTCTTTGAACAGCTCGTCAAACAGGGTACCGCGTGTCATCAACGATGTCATGATTTCCTCCTGAAAGAAAGTGATTCCTTCTGCGGCAACATTGCCTGCTTTTGGATATGTTGGCGAAGATGCTTTTTTCAAGAGCTGCGTTCAGGCCTGCTTGTGCAGTGGATAAAAGCACGGAGTGCGCAAGTGGCGGTGTGCGAGGGGTTAAGCTTTGGCGGCTGTTAACAGTCAATGGGCTTAGCAAGAGGGTGGCTATACATTCACCAGCAGCAAAAGCTTAGCTTCCCTCGGCTTGATCAACGGCCCAATGCAAATCATTAACGGCGGGCAGGTGCGAAATGAACAAGCGGCTGCCTGGCACCAATAGTTGCTTCAGGCGCTGGGTGAAAGGGGCTTGCTCGGGCAGCAGGTTTTGCAGCAGTCCATCGCCCCATTGTGTTGCCGTTGCATCCTGTGCAATCCAGCGTCCCGCTTGGCTGCTGGCCGTGTGATTGGTGGCCGTGGATGATTCCGTCTGCCATTCAAATAATGCGCCACCATCCAGCTGTATCGCCTGCGCTTGAGCGGGCAGGGCGGCCGCAGCCAGTAAGCTGCCGTGCTGTAACACGTACAGGCGTTGTTGCGAAAGGCTAACCAGCACATTCAAAACTGGCGAGCCAATATCCAATGATTCCGCGGGCGTTGGGCGCCAATACTCGGCCTGCTCAAAAGCAGCTGGCGTCAGCAGGGGCTGTCCGTCTGGAGTGATGGGAGCCAGCGTACTCATGGGTGAGGTTTGACTGGGCAAGGCATTGCGAGTGATCCAAACGGTGTCTCCCCTTGCTACCGTGTCAAAAAACTTCGGCGCAAAGTCATGCGGTAGGCGAATGCAACCGTGCGAAGCCGGGTAGCCCGGCAAGGCACCGGCGTGGAAAGCTACGCCCGACCATGTCAGCCGCACCATCCAGGGCATGGGGGCATTGTTGTAGGTGCTAGAGCGATGATGGCGGCGCTTTTCGAGAATCGAAAACAGATCAGACTGCGTGCCATAGCCTGTTTTGCCGGTGCTGGCGCTGGAAAAACCAATCGCCACACCATTGCGAAACACCTGCACCATTTGCGTGTGCAAGTTGACGACAGTTACCACAGGCCCAGTCGGGGCGATTTGCGGAATCCAGTAATAGCGGCCGGCGGGCAAGGGGTAGCGGCGTTTGCGAGCAGCTTTACTTGTTTTTTGTGCTTGCGCTTGAAAAGGGGTGCTGCAGGCAGGTAACAGCGCCAAACCAGCCGCAATGCGCAGCCAGCTGCGGCGCTGGATGAGCAATGCGTGATCAGAATCAGCTGATGCGAACATGTATATAGCCCAAAGCGTGACAAAAATCCTCGCATGATACAGAGAGAGCAAGAAGATATTGATGCGTCTGGCTGAGCCTGTTTTTGAGCGACGCGAAAAAATGTTGTTGAGTACAAGTCGGTCGCGATTCGGCCATGAAAAAAGCCCGATTGCTTTGCAATCGGGCTTTTAAATAAGTGGCGGAGTGGACGGGGTACAGCAGGGCCTCAAAGAACACCAATAAAAACAAGGACTTATCCTAAAAAAGGGAAAAGTTCCACTCCGAATTGGTAAATATTTTAGTACACATGAGGCAAGTAGGGTTAATGGGCGGAATAACGATCTACTTAAATATGAATTAACTGGGTATAAAAAAACGCCATTTAAGATTCACTCAAATGACGTTTTGTTTTGGGTTGGTTGAAATTGCTTAGAAGCGATAAGTCACACCAACGTTCACAACAGGCACGGCTTTCAGCTTGTTGAGTTCACCTTGGGCTTTATTGATTTCAACATCAATGTCTTTTTTGGTGATCACTTGACGCCCCAAAGCCTGCTGTGCAGCAATCACGCTGGGGTTGGTTGTGATGTTTTCCTCATAATTCTTGATCTTGAATTTGCCAACCATTACGCCCAGATTTGCGTAGAAGCCCCAGCCTTTTTTGGTGGAGTTCTTGTGGCCCCAGCCAATGCCCAGATAGGGGGCGGCAGAGGGGAATTTCGCAGTGCCACGAGCATAGCTGTCTTTCAAATCAACAGGAATGTCGTTGATGATTGCGTTTACGTTTGCACCTGCCTTGGCATCAATCGTCACCTTGCTGTCATGGAATGTGACACCACCAGTCAGGCGGAAAGCAGAGGCTGTGGGGAACCAGTCGGCGTAAACACCAGCGTATTGGCTCTTGAATTTGCCTCGATAGTCAACCCCGCCAGAGTTGACATCGCGGGAGTAGTTGAAGCCGCCATTGAGATCACCGCGAACAGTGAACTTGTCATTCAGGGCGTGGGCGTAACCGACTTGTGGGCCGTAAATGCCAACGCCGCCGTACACTTCTGCGGCCTGCGCTGAGAATGGAAGCAGCCCAGCCAGTATTAAAGACAAAGACGCAATTGCCGATGCTTTTCTCATATTCAAACCTCCTAATAAAAAATTAAAATCGCTCCAAATGATAACCGGAAAGAATTATAATTTATTTTAAGATTTATTTTCATTGAGTGATGCTTTTTTACCACACTCTTACCGAATAACCTCATCTCTTAACCTCTGGCGAAAAAGTAAAAGCCCCCAAAGGGAAGCTTTTTGAAGATCGTGGAAAAAATACAGCCCTTTATTCAGATTCAATCGCCAGATATTCATTTGGCCTGCGCTTGATGAGAAGGCCCGTCTCCCCTCTGCCCTACCCCGTTGCCCGGCTGCCCCTGCGGGTTCGCCACGGCCAAATCTTTGTATAATGCGCGGCTTGCTTGCGATTGGGTTCCGCAGCATGCAGCAGT
>JAUMXD010000021.1 GCA_030529305.1 Allobrachymonas sp. | reverse complement strand
GGGAAGGCTATGTGACGCTCGAATTCAGCAACACCACGCCGCTGCCCGCCAAGATCTACGCAGGCGAAGGCTGCGCGCAAGTTCTGTTTTTTGAAAGCGATGAGGTTTGCGAGGTGTCGTACAAAGACCGTGGCGGCAAGTACCAGGGCCAGCATGGCGTGACCCTGCCCAAAACCTGAAAGCAAGCAGCATGAGCACCGTGAATCTGCAAGCCATTTCCAGCGAATTCAGCGAGCGCGAATCGCTCATCGAATACCCCAGCGCCTTTCCCATCAAGATCATGGGCGCCAAAGCGCCGGGCTTTGTCGATGCCATCACGGCCATTGCCCAAGCGCATGACCCGAGCTTCGACCCCGCCACTGTTGCCGTGCGCGAAAGCTCGGGCGGCAATTACCAAGGCATCACCATCACCATCACCGCCACCAGCCGCCAGCAGCTGGACGAGCTGTACCGCGCGCTCACCGCGCACCCCATGGTCAAAGTGGTGCTGTAAATGCAAGCGGTGCTGCGCCAGCGCGGCCTGCTGGATTACGCCACCGCCTATGCCCAAATGCGCGCTTTCACTGCGGCGCGCACCGCTGATACCCCTGATGAAATCTGGCTCTGCCAACACCCGCCCGTTTACACTCAGGGGCAGGCAGGCAGGCCCGAGCATGTGCTGGACGCAGGCCGTATCCCCATCATCGCTACCGACCGGGGCGGCCAAATCACCTACCATGGGCCGGGCCAGATCGTGGCCTACCCCTTGATTGATCTGCGCCGTGCAGGCTACTTCGTCAAAGAGCTGGTGTGGCGCATCGAAGAAGCCGTGCTGCAGGTGCTGCGCAGCTATCACATGCAAGGCCAGCGCGTGCCCGGCGCACCCGGTATTTACGTACCCCTGTGTGATGACGATGGCCACGCTGCGTCAAACCCGCAGCCATCACAGCCGCACGCTCTTTCCAACCCCTTTGCCGGGCTGAGCAAAATTGCGGCGCTCGGCCTGAAAGTGCATCGGCAGCGCAGCTACCACGGCGTGGCCTTGAACGTGGCGATGGATCTGGAGCCTTTCTCCCGCATCCACCCTTGCGGCTACAGCGGCTTGCCAGTTACCGACCTGGCCACTTGTGGCGTGCATACGAGCTGCGACGAAGCCGCTGATCGCTTGGCACAGGCCTTGATGCAGCAGCTGGCTCTGGATTAATACACACCATTAATACACGCAGCAGAGCCGGGCTTTGCGCCCTAGCGGCTTTCGTCACACAGGCCATTTTTCGAATGGCCCACGCCAGCTGGCCTTGGCCATCTTTTATTGGCTTTCACCGCGCCAAGCCTGCCTCGGCGCAGCCCCACGCTGTGTCCATGCGGGCGGCAAGCCCACCGCCAGCAAGGCCCCTGATTTCAGTGCGTTTTTCGTTTCGGCGCAACAAGCGTTTCCCGCATAATAGGTGCCCTTTCCCCGGCCCGACACCCACTGGGCTGTCTTGTTTCCTTCCCCACTTCTTGCTTGTTTTTTCACCATGTCCATGCCCAATGAATCGTCTGCTGCCCTTTGGCAGGCCTGCCTGGACGTGATGGCGCAAGAAGTGCCCGCGCAGCAGTTCAACACCTGGCTGCAGCCCTTGCAATTGCAGCCGCGCCCCGAGGCCGAAGGCCTGGCGCTGGCCGTAGGCAACCGCTTCAAGCTCGACTGGATCCGCGCTCAATACCTGCAACGCCTGATTGAAGTGGCCGAGCAATTGGCGGGCCAGCCTGTGCCCATCGAATTGGTGATTGCCGCCCGCGCACCCGCTGCTGCGCCGCGCCCGACCCTGTCTGCCAGCCGCCTTGCAGGCATCAGCAATGGCGCAGCGATCAGCCACAGCACCCCCGCTGCATCAGCCCCCGAAGCACAGCCCGCGCAAGAAGCAGCTATCCCCAGCCCCATCTTGCTGCGCCCGGCAACCGATGCGCGCAGCCAGGCCCGGCTGGATCCGCGCCGCACTTTCAGCACGCTGGTGGAAGGCAGCGCCAACCGCATGGCGCGCGCAGCGGCCATGCACGTGGCCAATGCGCCCGGCCAGTTGTACAACCCGCTCTTCATCTACGGTGGCGTGGGCCTGGGCAAAACGCATTTGCTGCAAGCCGTGGGCCACCAGCTGCTGGACAACCACCCCAGCGCCCGCGTGCTCTACACGCACGCCGAGCAGTTCGTGACGGACGTGGTCAAGTCCTACCAGCGCAAGGCCTTTGACGAATTCAAGGCGCGCTACCACCAGCTCGATCTGCTGCTGATCGACGACGTGCAGTTCTTCGCCGGCAAGGAAAAAACGCAGGAAGAATTCTTCAATGCCTTTGAAGCCCTGCTTTCGCGCAAAAGCCACATCGTGATGACCAGCGACACCTACCCCAAGGGCCTGGCCAACATCACGGCGCGCCTGGTGTCGCGCTTCGACTCGGGGCTGACGGTGGCCATCGAACCGCCCGAGCTGGAAATGCGCGTGGCCATCTTGATGAACAAGGCCCAGGCCGAAGGCTACGCCCTGCCCGAAGACGTGGCCTTTTTCGTCGCCAAAAACGTGCGCGCCAATGTGCGCGAGCTCGAAGGCGCGCTGCAAAACGTGCTGGCCTATTCGCGCTTCAGCGGGCGGCCCATCGACATCGGCCTGGTGCGCGAGGCGCTGCGCGATCTGCTCTCAATCAAGAACCGGCAAATCAGCGTGGAAAACATCCAGAAAGTCGTGGCCGATTTCTACAAGATCAAAGTGGCCGACATGCACAGCAAAAAGCGCCCGGCCCACATCGCCAAGCCGCGCCAGATTGCCATGTACCTGGCCAAAGAGATGACGCAGAAAAGCCTGCCCGAAATCGGCGAAATGTTTGGCGGGCGCGACCACACCACCGTGCTGCACGCCGTGCGCAAAATCGCTGCTGCGCGCCTGACAGACCCCGATCTGAACCAGCAGCTGCACGTGCTGGAACAAACCCTGCGCGGCTAATTGGCTGATTCAGCCACGCCCCTCTTTTCGCCAAGCGCGCCTTGGCAACGGGCATGGATACTCGCCTGCCACACACGAACAGCAGGCCCAACGTGTGAGCCTCCAGCCTCAACGCCTCGTGGCTTTGCGCTGCACGCAGGCCAGATAGCTGTCGCCATCCAGCGGCAAGCCCGTGCTTTGACTCTGCCAAATCATTTCGCCCAAACAATCCATCGCGGCATGGTGCGCTTCGTGCAAAGAGCCCGTGCGCGCGGCCAATAATTCCAGCGCCTGGCGAATGCCGCGCGGGCGATCAATGCTGCTTTGCTCGCTCAAGGCCAGATGCATCGACAGATGCAAAAACGGGTTGGCGTTGTCGGCATGGTCGGGGTGGGGCACGCTACCCAGCTGCGCGTTAGGTTGTGCCAGCACGGCGTTGTATTCGGGGTGTTCGCGCATCCAGGCGCTCAGCAGCGTCTCCATGGCATCCAGCGGCTCGCCATTGCGCCACTTGGCGTACACCTCGCAAAAATAACGCCGCATATCGGCGCGGCTGGGGGGATTGAGCATCATGCGCGCCATCATAGCCAAGGGGGCTGAAGACGATTCGCTCATTCGCGCTCGCTTGTGCCGTCGATATCGCCTTGCTGCGCCTAAAAGGCGCAGCGAAAAAATCACAGGGATAAACCCGAGCCTGCACCGCCTGCATCCATCCAACCGTGCAGTTTGCGCAACTGCTCTCGCCCTTCCTTCAGCCACGTTCACGACAGCATTTGCGCACACTCACCACGCCGCGCTGCGTGCGCGTTCTGCACGCCAACAACGTGCATCCATCACGTGCCTACCACACCGCTTTGGCCGCGGCTCATTCGCCCACAGCCTGCGCCTGATCAGGGCCGTGTAGCGGCTTGCACCGGGCATTCTCTCCTGCATCAGCAGTGTCGCTCGCATTTGCCACGCCACTGGTTTCATGCCACTCCAAAAGCTGCCCCAAACACACTGCCAGCGGTCATGCAAAACAGGCACACACTGCGCTAATCACGGCTGCGAAAAGTTCAACTCTTCATCGCTTGCCAAGCCGCGCCAGATGGCGCAAACGCGGGTTTTCCCGAGCGGAAGAGTCGGGTTTGCGCTCCTAGAATTTGTTCATCGCAGTTTCAAAGGACGGTTCCCAACATGCTCCAACATCAATCGACTTTTCCCCGGTGGATTCCGCTGATCGGGGGCTTGGTGGGCAGCACCACGTGCGGCTTGCTGCTGTATGCCTTCAGCGTCTTCATCAAACCGCTGATGGAGCAATTCGGCTGGAGCGTTTCGCAGGTCAGCCTGGCCTATGCCCTGGTCTGCATGTTCTTCGGCCTGGTGGGCATTCTGGCCGGCCGCCTGAACGACCGCATCGGCCCGCGCGCCGTGGTGCTGATCGGCGGCCTCATCATGGCATTTGGCTTCTTCATGGTCTCCACCATCACGCCGCCCGACAAGGCCGCCCTGCTGGCAGGCGACCCCGCCGCCAAAGCCGTGAGCGACAAGGCGCTGAAACTGTTCTACCTGTACTACGGCGTGATTGCCGGCATTGGCGGCGGCCTGGTGTACGTGCCGCCGATTGCCACCGCACCCAAATGGTGGCCCGATCGCCGCGGCCTGGCCACGGGCTTTGCCGTGGTGGGCTTGGGGCTGGGCTCCTTCATCATGGCGCCGCTGGCCACGCGCATGATCGCGGCCTTTGGCGGCTCGGCCCTGCCCGTGTTCCAGTACGTGGGCATCGCCATGGCCGTGATGGTGGTCATCACCGCGCTGTGCCTGAAGTCGCCCCCGCCCGGCTATCGCCCCGCGGGCTGGACGCCCCCGGCCCCGCCTGTCACGGCCACCGTGCGCACCGAGTATCGCGACTACACCCACCGCGAGACCATGCGCTCGCCCCAGTTCTGGTTGTTGTGGGCGGCGTATTTCTGCGGCTCGTTTGCCGGCCTCATGGCCATTGGCCTGATCGCCAAGCACGGCATCGACGCCATGAGCATGGTCTATCGCGCCGAGCACGGGCTGGAAGCGGCTGCCGCCCTGCCCGCCGAGGTGGGCAAGAACATCGCCCTGCTGGCGGCCTGGGCGCCCAGCACCCTGGCCATTTTCAACGCCGCCGTGCGCGTGATGATCGGCCCCGTGGCCGACAAGATCGGCACCAAAACGCTCTTCATCGTGCTTTTCATTTTGCAAAGCGTGGCGATGCTGCTGCTCTTCCCGGCGGGCAAAAGCCATGTGCTGCTGGCGGCCTGCGCGGCCTTGATCGGCTGGAACTATGGCGCCATGTTCACGCTCTTTCCGTCCACCTTGCTCTATTACTACGGCCCCACGCACCAGGGCTCCAACTACGGCGTGCTGTTCAGCGCCTGGGGCATTGCGGGCTTTTTCGGCCCCTTCATCGGCGGCAAATTGCAGGTGGCCACGGGCTCCTTCTTCGTGCCCTTCGTGGTGGCGGCCATCATCGTGGGCATTGCCGCCGTCATCCTGATGGTGATCAAGGCGCCCGAGAAAAAACACGTTTGATCCGAGCAGAGTCCTCCCCCCGGACTTGCTTTTTCATCCGGCCACCTGGCCGGATTTTTTTTGCCACCGCCTTGGCAGCACGGGCTTGGGCCAGTCAGGCACAGCAGATGCGCCAACCCTTGCGAGCAAATCGTCTGCCCGCTCGCCAGGCAAGCCAAGGCAAACCCGCGCAGGCATGGCATGAAGGGCTGCCCCGTACAATTCATCCGCTCTTTTGTCTGATCTTTTTTCATTCGATTTTTCCGGCCGCCCATGCAAGTTCACGCTCCCATTTTCAAAGCCTACGACATTCGCGGCGTTGTGCCCGCCACCCTCAACGCCGACGTGGCCCGCGCCGTGGGCCGCGCCTTTGGCAGCCGCGCCCTGCAACTGGGCAGCCGCACCGTGGCCGTGGGGCGCGATGGCCGCCTGAGCGGCCCCGAACTGGCCGCCGCACTCATTCAGGGCCTGGTGGATGTGGGCGTGGAGGTGATCGACATCGGCCAAGTCACCACCCCCATGCTCTACTTCGCCGCGCACACCCTGTGCGACAGCGGCATCCAGGTCACGGGCAGCCACAACCCCAAAGACCACAACGGCTTCAAGATGGTGCTGCAAGGCCGCGCCATTCATGGCGACGAGATCCAGCAACTGCGCCAGATCATCGAAGCCGAAAGCTGGCAACTGAAAACCGGCGAAGCAGGCGGCAGCGTGCGCAGGCACGACGTGCAGCCCGCCTACCGCGAACGCATCGTGGGCGACATCCGCCTGGCGCGCCCCGTGCAAACCAGCGGCCAAAGCGCCAGCGCCGGCCTGTGTGAAATCAAGCAGACGATGACACGCCCCATGAAAATCGTGGTCGATTGCGGCAACGGCGTGGCCGGCGCTTCGGCGCCCGACATCTTTCGCGCGCTGGGCTGCGAGGTGATCGAGCTTTTCAGCGAGGTCGATGGCAACTTCCCCAACCACCACCCGGATCCGAGCAAGCTCGAGAATCTGCAAGACGTGCAGCGCGTGCTGCGCGAAACCGACGCCGAACTGGGCCTGGCCTTTGATGGCGATGGCGACCGGCTAGGCATCGTCACCAAAGACGGCCAGGTGATCTACCCCGACCGGCAAATGATGCTGTTTGCGCAAGACGTGCTCAGCCGCGTGCCCGGCGCGCCCATCGTGTTTGACGTGAAGTGCTCGCAGCGCCTGGCCGAGGCCATTCGCGCCGCAGGCGGCCAGCCGCTGATGCACAAAACCGGGCACTCGCTCGTCAAGGCCAAAATGAAAGAGGTCGATGCCCCGCTGGGTGGCGAAATGAGCGGTCACATCTTCTTCAAGGAACGCTGGTTCGGCTTTGACGACGGCACTTACGCAGGCGCGCGCCTGCTCGAAATTTTGAGCCGCCACAGCGACCCCAGCGCCGTGCTCAACGCCCTGCCCACCAGCTGCTCCACGCCTGAAATCAACGTCGCCTGTACCGAAGGCGAACCGCACCGCCTGGCGGCCGAACTGGTGGAACTGGCGCAAAAAGAATTGGCGGGCGAGGCGCAAATCACCGCCATCGACGGCTTGCGCGCCGACTGGCCCGACGGCTTTGGCCTGATCCGCGCCAGCAACACCACACCCGTGCTGGTGCTGCGCTTCGAAGGCCACACGCCCGAGGCGCTGACGCGCATCCAGCAACGCATGCTGGCGCTGCTCCAGCAAGTCAAGCCTGATGCGCAATTGGGTGCTGCGGCGCATTGAGGCCGATTAGCTGCAAGCGTCTGAACCCTCAGCTCACGCAGCCAACGCGGCATCCGCCCTTCGCTGCAAGCTCCCCCAAGCACACCGCGCATGATTCTGGCCCTGTACAACTTGCTCTTCTGGCTGGCCCAGCCCCTGCTGCGGCGCAAGCTGCGCAAGCGCGGTGCGGTCGAACCCTTGTACCTGCACGCCGTGCACCAGCGCTTTGCCCGTTACACGCCGCAAGAGCAACAGCAGGCCCACGCACAGGCCGGGCAATGGCTGTGGGTGCACGCCGTATCGCTGGGCGAAACGCGTGCAGCAGCCATCCTGATTCAAACCCTGCGCCAAGTGCAGCCCGATCTGCGCCTGCTGCTCACCCACGGCACAGCCACGGGCTGGCAAGAAGGCCAACAACTGCTGCGCGCGGGCGACATGCAAGTGTGGCTGCCGTGGGATGAGCGCGGCGCCGTGCAACGCTTTGTGCAAACCTTTCGCCCGCGCGTGGGCTTGGTGATGGAAACCGAAATCTGGCCGCAGCTGCTGCAAGCCTGCCAGCAGCACGCCGTGCCTGTGGCGCTGGTCAACGCCCGCCTGAGCGAAAAAACCCTGCGCCAGTGGCTGCGCCTGCCCCGCCTGGCCCAGCAAGCCTATGGCGCCTTGACCGTGGCCTATGCGCAAACCGCGGCTGATGCCAAGCGCCTGCAAACACTGGGCACGCCCGTGGTGCAAATCAGCGGCAACCTCAAGTTCGATGCCACGCCCGATGCGCAATTGCTGCAACAAGGGCGGGCCTTGCGCCAGCACTGGCAAACGCAAGCGACGCAAAAAACAATGCAAGCCACGCCCCCGCGCCCCGTGGCCCTGCTGGCCAGCAGTCGCGATGGCGAAGAAGCACTGTGGCTGCAAGCCCTGCTGGCCCTGCCCGCCGCCCAGCGCCAGGCTGTGCAATGGCTGATCGTGCCACGCCACCCACAGCGTTTTGATGCCGTGGCCCAACTGCTGCAAAGTGCAGGTTTACAGGTGCAGCGCCGCAGCCAGATCGGCCCAAGCGATGCGCCCACCAACCCATCCCCCACAACCGATCAAGCCTCAACTCACACCACCGTTTGGCTGGGCGACAGCCTGAGCGAAATGCCCATGTATTACGCGATGGCCGATTTGGCGCTGATGGGCGGCAGCTTTGAGCCGCTGGGCGGGCAAAACCTGATCGAAGCTTGCGCCTGCGGCTGCCCCGTGCTGCTGGGGCCGCACACCTTCAACTTCGCCCAGGCCAGCGAACAGGCCATTGCAGCGGGCGCAGCCCTGCGCTGCACCGACATGGCCGATGCCCTGCAACAAGCGCTGGCGCTGCTGGCGCCCGCATCAGCAAGCGCTGTGGCAGACGACGCATCTGCCATTGCAGCCAAGGCCACACCTGCCCCAGCAGAAACGCGTGCTGCGCCCACATTGGCCGCCATGCGCCAGGCGGCGGTGGCCTTCAGCCAAGCCCACCGCGGGGCAGCTGCACGCATCGCTGCCGATTTGCAGCAGCGCGGTTGGTTGGGCTGATCGACCAACTGCACGCTGCCAGCGCAGATGAGCGCTTGCACCTGCCGTGTGCTGAGCGCACTTTCGCGGCTTGGCCGCAAACGGCGTTGCTTCATCTCATGCGCCCAATGGCCGCGCGGTGCAGCACAATGTTGGCTTCTTTGCATCATTCATAGCGCCCACCATGCCCCGCCCGATCGAAGCTTTCATCCACTTGGATGCCCTGCGCCACAACCTGATGCGCTGCCGCCAGGCGGCCGACAACGCCCGCGTGTGGGCAGTTGTCAAAGCCAATGCCTACGGGCATGGCATCGAGCGCGTGTACGAAGCCCTGAACGGCGCCGACGGTTTTGCCCTGCTCGATTTGGCCGAGGCGCAGCGCGTGCGCGATCTGGGCTGGCGCGGGCCCATCTTGCTGCTTGAGGGCGTGTTTGCCGCGCGCGATCTGGAACTGTGCTCGCGCTTGGGGCTGTGGCACGCCGTGCACCATGAGGCGCAAATCGACTGGCTCGCGGGCCACAAAACCCTGCAGCCGCACACCGTGTTTTTGAAAATCAACACGGGCATGAACCGCCTAGGCTTTGCGCCCGAACGCGCCCGCGCCGCCTGCGCGCGCCTGCAAGCCTTGCCCCAGGTGGCCGAGGCCGGGCTGATGATGCACTTTGCCACGGCGGATGAAGCCAGCGCTGGCTGGCAACAGGCCTGGCAGCTTTTTCAGCAGGCCACAGCCGATCTGGGCGGGCCGCGCAGCGTGTGCAACAGCGCGGCCTTGCTGCGCCAGCCCGAAATCGCTGCGCAAACCGATTGGGTGCGCCCGGGCATTGCCTTGTACGGCAGCAGCCCCGATGCCGCCGAACACAGCAGCGCCCACTGGGGCCTACAACCCGCCATGAGCCTGCGCAGCCGCATCATCGCCGTGCAAACACTGCAAGCCGGCCAAAGCGTGGGCTACGGGGCCAGCTTCACGGCCGATCGGCCCATGCGCATCGGCATCGTGGCCTGCGGCTACGCCGATGGCTACCCGCGCACCTGCCCCACGGGCACGCCCGTACTGGTGGATGGTGTGCGCACGCGCACCCTGGGGCGTGTGAGCATGGACATGCTGGCCGTGGATTTGTCGCCCCCGCAGGGCGAACAAGCTGATGTGCCGCCCCACTGGCAGCCGGGCCTGGACAGCGAAGTCACGCTGTGGGGGCAAGCCAGCTGTGGCGCAGTGCTGCCAATTGACGAGGTGGCCGCCGCCGCAGGCACGCTGGGCTATGAACTGATGTGCGCCCTGGCGCAGCGCGTGCCTGTGCACGTGGTTTGAATCGCCCTGAGTCGGGATCAGCCCCGCCCTGGAAAGCCGAGATACCGCACCGCTGAGCCACAAACACCGCCAGAGGCCAGCAGACGCCCAGCCTGCATCGGGCTTGCATGGGCCTGGCGGCAGGCGCGGGAAAAGAAGCGCCACTGCTTTTCGCCAGCCCTTTCCCTTGCTTCCATCCACGGCCTGGCAACGCCCCGCAGCAGGCTGGCAAACGGCACGGCAGAACACGGCGCGGGAATTGGCCCACATGCGGTACAAAATGGCCTGCGCACCCCGCCTTTGCCGCCCAATACCGGCATTTCCTTGCCTGCCGCCACTGCAAATCATTGCGGCCATGCACGCCTTTTCCCGGTTGAATGAAGAGCCTGCCCCTGCAGCCAGGCCATGTGCAAGCCCCTGGGGCATGCAAGCCGTCGCCAGCAGGGCTTTACAAACACGGCACGGTATGGCCCATCGAGGTTTAGTCCCTGCGCACAAAACTTTTTCAAAGCCGGGCCACGGCTTCAGGCAAAATATCGCCCCTTGTTTTTTACTTGCACCTATCAAAACACCCATGCCCGACGACGATCGCCATTCCATCGAATTGCCCCGCCTCTTCAACGCCGCCCA
Organism: Allobrachymonas sp.; assembly: GCA_030529305.1. The sequence goes on along the minus strand of JAUMXD010000021.1, from coordinate 9,944 downwards.
TCAGGCCAAGCATTTGCTGCGCGTGCTCTCCAACGAAAACCGCTTGCTGCTGATGTGCCAGCTCAGCAAAGGCGAACGCTCGGTTGGCGAGCTTGAAACCTTGCTGGGCATCCGCCAGCCCACCTTGTCGCAGCAGCTGGGCATCCTGCGCGAAGAGAAAATGGTAGCCACCCGCCGGTCTGGCAAGCAGATTTTTTACCGCGTCGACAACGAGCACGCCCTGCAATTGATGCGCGCACTCCACGACATGTTTTCCCCCGAGCCAGCGTCTCGGCCCATATCCGAACCAACATCTGAAACGCCCGGCGAATCGGCCTGAATTTTTCCTCCCGCCCCGCTCTCTCCGGGGCATGGCCGCCCTCCGGCAAAGGCCGGCAAATACCGGCTTTGCCCCTTCCCCGGTCATTTGCAGGCAGCATGCCAATTGCGCACCACAAGCACTGCCGCAAAAAATCGCGCGCAAACGCCAACATGGGCCGGGGCCAGCCAGGCAGCAAGCCCCGACTCCGCCTGGCATCAGCTGCAGCCCGCTCATCAGGCGCCATCGGCCAAAGCCATACGTCGGCTCCTGCGCAATAAATATTTCCATGCGCGCAAAGCGCAGGCCATGCCACGGCAGCGCCTGATAACGACAGACTGCCAGAGCCTGTTCATGGCCTTTGCATGCCTCCCCTTTGCCCTGCAAAGGCGAGAATTGCAGCGCGCAAAGCGCAGGCGGGCCGCCCGCCCGGCGAACATTTGCAAGGCCGCAAATGCCGCCCTGACGCAGCAAGCCTTCGGGCAAGGCAACAAACAAGCATGTTCTTTGCAGCGCCTTTTGCCCAAACGGCCCGCCTTGGCTGGGGCGTGCGCGGCCATCCTGGCCATTTGTCGTGCTTGCAGGCAAATCAGAACAAAAGGCCTTGAACAGGCCTTCGTTCCTCATCCCGCAGGGATTGAAGGCGGGCCTGCCATCTGCGCAGCCTGTGCTGCCAGCCACTGCGTCATGGGGTCGCGCGGGGCCAGTTGCTGCAGGGCGGGCAACCAGGCCAGGGCTTTGTCCAGCCGGCCCAGCTTGGCCCAGGCATTGCTCAGCTGGCTCAGCAGCACGGGCACTTCGGGCTGGTCGCTGGCCTGCTTCAACAGCAAGTGGCAAAGGCGGTCGGCCTCGTCCAGATCGCCCAGGGCCACAAAAGAACGCGCCAGTTGCAACATGTGCGCAGGCCGCAGCCGCATGAAGGGCTTGGCCTGCGCCACGTAGATGGCATAGGCCCGTTGCTGCGCGCGCTGCGTGCTTTCGTCACGGGCGCGCAGCTGAAACAGCATGTGCGCTGCGGCGTGAAAATCCTCACTCTCCGGCCAATGCCGCGCCACATCAAACCAGGCTTGCAGCACGCCCACGTCTTTGGGGCGCTGCCTGGCCGCCGCCCGCCAGGTTTTGCTGGCGGCGCGAAAGTCCAGCGCATCGGTTTGCGCCTGGGCGCGCGCCACCAGGGCGGCAAAGGCATCGGCGCGTTCGTGCTCATCATGGTCGTAGCCGTATTCACGCACATCCGCATGGGCAGAACGGCTGCGCTTGCGCCCTGATCGCGCTGATGCCGATCCGCACACAGCTGCAGCAGACGCACCCTGCCCTGCCCGCACTGGCAAGGGGCGCAGCGTGCTCAACACCGCCATCAGCACCGCGCCGCTGAGCAAGCCGCCAAAGTGCGCCATATAGGCCACATTGCTGTCAGAAACCGCGCTTTGCACCAGCTCATACGCCATCCATACCGGCAGCATCACCAGGGCGGGCAGGCGCGCATAGCTGAAATAGAAGAGGATGTAATAAAAAAAGCGAATGCGCTGCAAACGGTACAGCACGGCGTACATGCCCATCAGGCCCGAAATTGCCCCCGATGCCCCCAGCCCATAGCCGCCATTGCCCGCATAGGCCCAGGCCGCAATGGCCGATGCGCCCAGCCCCGCGAGCAAATAGCTGCCCAGATACAGGCCCGCGCCCAGCGTTTTTTCGAGCGTGAAGCCAAAGATGAACAAAAACACCATATTGCCCAGCAGGTGCAAAAAGCCGCCGTGCAAAAAGGTGTTGGTCAGCAGCGTGACGGGGCGCTGCCACACCTCGTCCATGCTTTGCAGGGCATAGTCTTGCGCCCAGTGCGTGGTAAAGGCCTTAGGCTCGCGCGCCTTAAAGGCCTGGCGGGCCTGCTGCCAGGCGGCGTAGTCTTCATCCTCGGGGCCAATCACCAGGCCAGCGAGCAAATCGTGGCGGAACTGGTGCTCCTCCCACATGAAGACGTACAGATCGGCGTACTCTTTTTCCTCAACATCTTTTTCGACCTGCTTAATCAACTCATCGCTGTAGGTATCGGGGTTTTGGCTCCCCTGGTACTTAAGGTAAGTCACCAGCCGAGGCAGCTCCAGCGCGGGCAGGGTCGTTTTGGCATAAGCGTGCGCCGCCTTGCGCACGGCGGTTTCTTCGCCCACCTGCCAGCCGAAATAGATCAGCACGTTGATGACGATCAGAGCAATCGTCATCCACGGTGGGGATTTGAGAGAAGGTTTGTGCTCAACGGGAATGGCCAGAAACATGCCGCCATTGTGAAGCGAAACCGCCCCAACCGGAAGCAAACAGACACAACTCACACGGCTGGCTGCATCTTTAGCTGCATGGCAGTTGCCCTTATTGGCTTAGCGCAACACTGCTGGGCGCTGGATGCGCCACAGCTGGCCGGCAGCCTGCCCTTGCGCCTTGGCTCACCTACTTGCAACAAGGGACAAGCCCCGCATAGTACGATTTGCCACGTCAAATCTAACGAGCCAAGAGAAGGAGAAAACACATGAGCAGCACCGTAACCCTCAACGCCCAGCCGGTTCAAGTGGGCGGTCAGTTTCCCGCCAAGGGCAGCCAGGCGGCTGATTTCAGCCTATGCACGGCCGAACTGGATGCAGCCACCCTGGCCGATTACGCGGGCCAGCGCAAAATCCTCAACATTTTTCCCAGTGTGGATACGGGCGTGTGCGCCGCATCGGCCCGCCGCTTCAATCAAGAGGCAGCGGCGCTGGCCAACACGGTGGTGCTGTGCATTTCGGCCGACTTGCCCTTTGCGCAAAGCCGCTTTTGCGCCGCTGAAGGTTTGCAGAACGTGCACATGCTTTCCACCTTTCGCAACCCCGAATTCAAGCAAGCCTATGGCGTGGCGCTTGAAAGCGGGCCACTCGCCGGCCTGTGCGCCCGCGCCGTGATCGTGCTGGACGAAAACAACCGCGTGCTGCACAGCGAACGGGTAGCCGAAATCAAGCAAGAGCCCGACTACGCCGCGGCTTTGGCAGTGCTGTAAGGAGCCTTGCTCAAAACCTCCTCCCGGGCGCTTGAATGCTGGAAGCAGGCGATCTGCGGCATGGCAAGCCTTGTCCATAACACAGGCGATGCGCTTTGCCACATCACAAATGGCGCGCATTGCACCCCGTCCCGCCCCATGTGCCATCGCCTCGCGTTGAGATTACGCACAGCGCTGTAAGCCGCACCACGCCTTGCGACAGTTGCAGTAGTTGCAGTAGTTGCGGCAGTTAGGCTACGCGCGGCGCACGCAGGCATTTACCCCCACTTCATTTGGCCGCCAAGCCAAGCGGGGGTTGGGGTGATGACTGATGGATGAAAAAACAAGCATGGTGACGAACCCCACGTCCAGCCTGCCACTCAATCCATCGCAACCATGGCCTTTACCCCACATCGGCCTGCACGCGCAGCTGGGGTGCGCCCGCCTGCATCTGGCCAATCACCGCCGCTTCGGCGCAGCCGTGTTGGCGGAAGATATCGAGCACCTGCGGCACGGCTTGCGGCGCACAGGCCACGAGCAGGCCGCCCGAGGTTTGCGGGTCGGCCAGCAGCTTCTGCTGCCAGTCTTGCCAATCAGCAGGCAGTTGCACTTCGGCCCCGTAACTGGCCCAGTTGCGCGTACTGGCGCCAGTGGCAATGCCCGCTTGCGCGTGCTGTACGGCCAAGTCCAACAAAGGCAGGCGGGCCCAGTTCACTTCGGCCGCCAATTGCGAGGCGCGGCAAATTTCCAGCAAGTGGCCGGCCAGGCCAAAGCCAGTTACGTCCGTCATGGCATGCACAGCAGGCAGCTGCGCCAACGCACTGCCTGCGCGATTGAGCGTGGTGGTGACGCGAAGCATGTCGGCATAGCCTGCTTCCGACAACAGACCTTTTTTCAAAGCGGCCGACAAAATGCCCACGCCCAGCGGTTTGCCCAGCACCAGCGCATCGCCCGCCTGCGCGCCGCTGTTCTTTTTGAGGTGCTGTGGATCCAGCAGCCCAAGGCCCACCAAGCCGTACACCGGCTCGGCAATGTCGATGGAATGCCCGCCCGCCAGCGGGATGCCCGCATCGGCACAGACCGATGCGCCGCCTTGCAGGATGCGCGCGATCTGCTCGGGCGGCAGTTGCTTGAGCGGCATGCCCACAATCGCCAGCGCCAGAATGGGCTGCGCGCCCATGGCGTACACGTCCGACAGGGCGTTGGTGGCGGCGATGCGGCCAAAGTCGAAGGCATCGTCCACGATGGGCGTGAAAAAGTCGGTGGTGGCCACCAGCGCCTGCGTGGCGTTGATTTGGCACACCGCCGCATCGTCTGACGATTCAGTGCCCACCAACAGCTGCGGCGGCAACACCCCGACGGGCACGGCAGCCATGATTTGCTGCAGAACGGCCGGTGCAATCTTGCAGCCACAGCCCCCGCCGTGGGCCAGGGTGGTGAGGCGGATGGGTTCAACCGATTCGGCAAGAGAGGTGTTTGTACTCATGTTTGTCGTCATGAAACTTGGCAACGATTGATGCAGGCGCGATGCCCCAAAAGATGAAGCAAGACGGAGCGATTGTGCAGCCAATTGCCCTGCAGCTGTGCCTGCTTTGCGGTACGTTTGGCAGATCTATCCGCCTTGATTGATAGGCGTCATGTAAGGCAGCATGGATCATTGCTTGCTTACGTCGCTGTCAGCGCTTGAGCTTAGGCTGCTTGTCGAACAAAACGGCCGAAGTGGCCGCAGCGCTTTTCCAGCAAGCCTCTATTGCTCAAACCCTATTGGCCTTGCCCCTTGTGTGAACAAATGCACGGGATGTGACGTTGTCGTTACAATGCAGCGGCATCAGGCTCGCAACTTTGGCTGCATGCGGCCAACCATCACAACACGGCCCGCCATGGCGGCTGTTTGGGCCTTGCGCCGCCGCCCATCCGCACAAGCCGATGCTGTGGCAGACTGTGGGCCTTTCTTGTTTTAATTACCGCTTTTATTTTTCATCATGCAAGTCTTCAAAGCCCCTCAGGCTCAGGTTCTCGCAGCCCTGCAATCCGTGGCAGGGGTGGTGGAGCGGCGCCAAACCCTGCCCATCCTTTCCAACGTGCTGCTGCGCAAACAGGGCGAAACGCTGGAGTTGCTGGCCAGCGACCTCGAAATCCAGATCCGCACCAGCGAAACGCTGGGCGGCGACAGCGCCAGCTTTCAAACCACCGTGGGCGCGCGCAAGCTGATCGACATCTTGCGCAGCATGCCGCCTGACCAGACCGTGACGCTCGAATCGGCCCAGGGCAAAGTGGTGCTCAAGGGCGGCAAGAGCAAGTTCACCCTGCAAACGCTGCCGGCCGAAGACTTTCCGCTGGTGCAAGAGGCTGCCAATTTTGGCCCTGCCTTCAGCGTGCCGCAAAAGACGCTCAAGCGCCTGCTGGCGCAAGTGTCGTTTGCTATGGCCGTGCACGACATTCGCTATTACCTCAACGGCATCCTGTTCGTGGCCGAGGGCAAAACGCTGAGCCTGGTCGCCACCGACGGCCACCGCCTGGCCTTTACCAGCGCCGAGCTGGACATTGAGGTGCCCAAGCAGGAAGTCATCCTGCCGCGCAAAACCGTGCTTGAATTGCAGCGCCTGCTCAGCGACAGCGACGAGCCGCTGGAACTGCAATTTGCCAACAACCAGGCGCGCTTCCGCTTTGGCAAGATGGAATTCGTCACCAAGCTGGTGGAGGGCAAATTCCCCGACTATCACCGTGTCATCCCCAAAGACAACCGCCACCACCTCGTGCTGGGGCGCTTGCCGCTGTTGGCCGCGCTGCAACGCACGGCCATTCTCACCAGCGAAAAATTCAAGGGCGTGCGCATCAACGTCGAACCCGGCACCCTGCGCATTGCCAGCAACAACGCCGAGCAGGAAGAGGCGGTGGACGAACTCGACATCGAATACAGCGGCGATGCGATGGAGATCGGCTTCAACGTCACCTACCTGATCGATGCGCTCACCAACATGGATCAGGAGATGGTGCAAATCGCCCTGCAAGATGGCAACAGCTCGGCGCTCATCACCATCCCCGACAACACGCAGTTCAAATACGTGGTCATGCCGATGCGGATTTGATGGCTCATCCCATCACCGGTGCATGCCATGCATTGGCATCGGTGATCGGTGAAAACACAAAAGCCCTGCTCGCGATTTGCTGGCAGGGCTTTTTTGTTGGGTGGGTGAGGCGTTTTAATGCGCGCCGTTCAAGCGGTTGAGCGTGTTTCAGGTCTGCAGCCGCACGCAGTACAGCGTGCGACTTTCAAGGCAGCGGTTCTATCAGTCTTTTAGCTTTGGCACGTGCCTGACGGCACTTCACGTCGGCTTCGCCGACATGAGCCTGCACTGAAACACAGACACGTACACTGCGCTCCGGGCCTTTACAGGCCCGCAGCCGCACGCAGCGCGGCTGCCTTGTCTGTGTTTTCCCAAGTAAATTCTGGTTCGTTGCGGCCGAAGTGGCCGTAGGCCGCCGTCTTGGTGTAGATGGGGCGTTGCAGATTGAGCATTTCGATGATGCCTTTGGGCCGCAGGTCGAAGTGCGCGCGCACCAATTGGGCGATTTGCTCGTCGGGAATCACGCCCGTGCCTTCGGTGTAAACGGTGATGTTCATCGGCTCGGCCACGCCGATGGCGTAGGCCACCTGAATCTGGCACTGGCGCGCCAGGCCGGCCGCCACGATGTTTTTGGCCACATAGCGCGCGGCGTAGGCGGCACTGCGATCCACCTTGGTGGGGTCTTTGCCGCTGAAAGCGCCGCCGCCGTGCGGGCAGGCGCCGCCATAAGTATCGACGATGATCTTGCGACCAGTGAGGCCGCAATCGCCCTGCGGGCCGCCCACCACAAAGCGCCCGGTGGGGTTGATGAGGTATTGGGTGTCTTTCAACCACTCGGCGGGCAGCACGGGTTTGATGATTTCTTCCACCACGGCTTCGATGAAGCTGGCCTTCATCTTGGTGGGGGTTTCGCTCTGGTCAGGCGTGTGCTGGGTGGAGAGCACCACGGTTTCAATGCTGTGCGGCTTGCCATCCACATAACGCATGGTGACCTGGCTTTTGGCATCGGGCCGCAAGAAGGGCAGGCGGCCGTTTTTGCGCAGCTCGCTTTGGCGCTCCATCAGGCGGTGGGCGTAGTGAATGGGCGCGGGCATCAGTTCGGGCGTTTCGTCGCAGGCGTAGCCAAACATCAGGCCCTGGTCGCCCGCGCCGGTGTTCAAGTGATCGTCGCTCGCATGATCCACGCCCTGGGCGATGTCATTGCTCTGCTTGTCGTAGCAGACCATGACGGCGCAGCCCTTGTAATCGATGCCGTAGGTGGTGTCGTCGTAGCCGATGGCCTTGATGGTGTTGCGCGCCACGTCTATGTAATCCACATGCGCGTTGGCGCTGATTTCGCCCGCCAGCACCACCAGGCCGGTGTTGGTCAGCGTTTCGGCGGCTACGCGCGCGCGCGGGTCTTGCGCCAGCACGGCATCGAGCACGGCATCAGAAATCTGATCGGCTACTTTGTCAGGGTGGCCTTCTGAAACGGATTCGGAGGTGAAGAGAAAGTCGTTCGCCATGATGGTTTTCCTTGTGCAAGCATGTTCAACGCGTTGCCAAGTCTGGCGAACGCTTTAGCAGTGAACGCAGCTGCGCCTGTGCGCCAAAAGGCTGAAGGGGGCTGCGTTTGCGCATTCGCATGCGACAATGCGCGGTTTCTGCGGCCATGCCAATGCTGCCGTCGCTGCGAATGGGCCGCCCTGCAAGTTGCTCCTTAACTCGGCGGCGCTGCGGGATGATAGCATTTTGTGCGAAAAGACGAGGGATTGTCCTTACCGCAAACAAGGCTCCTGCAACGGCGCGCATACGGTTTGGAATACTGCTGGCAAGCGCTTTCATGCCGCACAAATTCGAAGCCAAGCCCGCGCAGACGACATGCATAAGGCCAAAGGCTACGCGGCACAAAGCCCAAGCGGCCTTTTGCAACAAACGCTGCGCTGGCACCGCACGTATTTACGCTGACCCCATCCTCACCCCGGCAAGCCCTGCAAGCCGTTTTGAACAGACCGACATGACTGGCCTTTTTCGTTTTTTGTCCCACTTTCCCTTGTGGCTCTTGCACGCCATCGGCGCCGTGATGGGCTGGGTGGTGTACAGCCTGTCTGGCCGCTTTCGCAAACGCTGGAACGAAAACCGCGCCCAAGCGGGCCTGAGTGCGCGCCAGGTGCGCGGCGGCATCGCCCACAACGGCCGCATGATGCTGGAACTGCCCCGCCTGTGGCTGGGCCAGCCCGTGCCCACTTTCTGGCAAGGCATCGAACACATCGAGCACGCCTACGCGCAACGGCGCGGCATCGTGTTTTTGACGCCGCACCTGGGCTGCTTTGAAATCACCGCGCAGATGGTGGCCGAACGTTTTCATGCGCAATACGGCGACCTGACCGTGATGTACCGTCCGCCCAAGCAGGGCTGGATGAGTGAGATGATGAAGCATGTGCGCAACCGCCCCGGCCTGCGCACTGTGCCCACCACCCTGGCCGGCGTGCGCCAGATGGTGCGCGAACTGCGCCAGGGCCGCGCCGTGGGCCTGCTGCCCGACCACGTGCCGCCGCAGGGCCAGGGGCTGTGGGCGCCGTTTTTCGGCCGCCCGGCCTACACCATGACGCTGGCTGCCAAACTGGTGCACCAAACAGGGGCCGTACCCGTGATCATCTGGGGCGAACGCCTGCCCGCCGCGCGCGGCTACCGCCTGCACTGCGTGCCCATGACTGAGCCGCTCTCGGCCGACCTGCAAACCGCCGTGGAGCAAATCAACCGCGCAATGGAAACACTGATTCTGGCCGCGCCCGACCAATACATGTGGAGCTACGCCCGCTACCGCCACCCACGCGCGCAGCCTGGCACCGAGGGCGGCACCGAAAGAACAGCGCCAGCCGCCCTGCCACCGGCCGATGCGGGTAGTAACAGCAAGGGCAATGCCAATAACCATGCGCAAGTCGATACACAGGCTGACGCAGCTACAGCCGTAAATGCCCAGCCGCACACCGCCACCGGCCCTGCTTCCACCACAGGAGAACCCGCTGCGTGATGCCCAGCACCGACCAAGCCAACCCAGCCCAGGCCGAGCCACAGCACGCACTGCCCCCACCAAGCGGCACCGAGCGCGCCGTGTACGCCCTGCTGGCGCTGCTGGCCCGCTTGCCGCTGGGCGTTTGGCGGGCCTTGGGCGCGGCGCTGGGGTGGCTCATGTATCTGCTGCTGGATTTGGCGCGCAAACGCAAGCACATTGCCGATGTGAATTTGCAGCTGTGCTTTCCCGAGCTGAGCGCGGCCCAGCGCCGCCGCATCATCCGCCAGCATTGCGTGCGCCTGGCCCAGTCGCTGTTTGATCGCATCTGGCTCTGGCACGGCAACCCAGCTTTGCTGCAACGCCGCATTCACCTGGCAAGCGACAGCGCCGCCCTGCGCGCGCCCAAACCCACTATTCTGTTCGCCCCGCACTTTCTGGGCATGGACGCCGGCGGCATGCTCGTGGTGCCGCTGCTCAGCGACCGCGCCTGCGTCACCATCTACAGCCCGCAACGCAACGCAGTGATGGACCGCTGGGTGCGCCGCGGGCGCAGCCGCTTCCCCAACAGCCTGCCTTTGTGGAAAG
>JAUMXD010000020.1 GCA_030529305.1 Allobrachymonas sp. | reverse complement strand
CCACGGCGATGTTTGCCGGCATCATCGTGGGCATCAGCTTCTTCTTGCTCAACAATGTGTTCGAGTACGTGGGCAATCTGCGCGCCTGGGCGCCGTGGTTCATCGCCGCCGTGCCGAGCTTGGCCTACATGCTGGCCTCTTTGCTGGCGTTCCGCTGGCTGGTGCGCAACCGTTGATTGCTCTCTTCGTACCAATCATCCGATGATGTTGTCATCAAAACAGGCGCTGTTTTAAGACAACTGGCCGCTAATCTTGTCCCGCTTCATATTCCATTGCTTCGAGCAGATAAGTTGTAGGCGCTTTCTAAGGTCACCGCTATCTTGAAGAAAGCCGAACAATGCTTTTGGCGGTTCAGTAAGTTGCAGGTAAGAGCTGTCAAGCGCGTAGCGGGCCTGGTGAGAAAGGGAGCAGCTTTTCACGCAATAAAAAAGCACTTGGTAAATGACCAAGTGCTTTCATGTGTTGGTAGGCGCGATTGGACTCGAACCAACGACCCCCACCATGTCAAGGTGGTGCTCTAACCAGCTGAGCTACGCGCCTGAAGATCTAAGCGCGGGAGTATAGCAGAGAAATGCCGCTTCGCTTGTAGAGCGCATAGCATTGCTCCATCGACTGAATCTAAGCGGAGTTTTCCCATACAGCCATGCCGCAGCATGGGCCGCAAAAGATGTGGATATTGCATGAAAGGCAAAGTGATGGGGGACATTTGGCTACTGCAATCCCTGTTGCTGACCATGCGGGCGGAGTGGGTTTTTCTTTTTAACTGAGTGTGGAATAGGCTGCGCCAACCGGCTCAATGTGATGCGCGTCGTCGCTGGTGTCGATGTAGATCTCGCTTTTTTTTGTGTTGGTCTTCGATTTGCTGTTGCTGCTGTCCAGCTTCACGCAAAAGATCATGTTTTCGCGATCGGGCAAAGCTTTGCTGTTCGACAAGTCCAGCCTACCGCTGAACTTTTTGCCTTTGTATTTGCCTTGCACGGCTTGGCCGTCGAAATAGGCTCTGCACAAAGGGTGCTTGGGGAAGGTTTGGGCGGCCGTGTTCATGGTGGCGATCTTCACCGCCCGCAAATGATCCACATCCACACTGCGCATGTTCGGGGCGCCTCTGAAATGAATGCTTTCGGCGCTGAAGCCGTCGAGCAGGTTGCCCAAGGCTCTGAGCAGGTCGAAGTAGGAAGGAGCTTCGGGGCTGGGCTTCAACGCTTTGCAGGCTTCTAATTGCTCGGTTTTCAATTCTTCGAATTGCATGTCATCTCCTTTACGAAACATTACGCGATTGACTGTAACCTGACTTTGCTCTTACGCAGTCATTGCGTGTTGCGCGGTGTGTGCGCTGAGCAAATAAGCGGCACGTTTGTTGGTTGTAGTTCGCAAAAGCGGGAGCAGCAGAGCGTTTGAGCCAAGCCAAGCGTATTGACCAGAACAGGCTCGCGGCTTTTGTTTTGTATGTGGAGGTTGGGGCAGTCTGGTGCCTGACAAAAGTTCTTTGTGTTATCCGCCGCGCAGCTCGCCTCCTGGGCACTTGGTAGCTTTGGGATTTCATGGTCCCTTCGTACGTCAAAGCCTTGAATAGGAGTAGGCGTTTCAAGGCATGCTGTGCAATTTACTGCTCACATCTTCGCAAGGGAGCTGACTTCAGTGTGCTATTAAGTGCTCGGGCGTACGATTGTTGGGGTGATACTTTGAGTAGGAATGAAAAAGCCCACAATTGTGGGCTTTTCTAGGTAACAGAACGATCAAGTCCTGCTGTACTGACTGTAGAGCGTAGAGCTTATTCAGCCTTTTTCTCTTCGGCAGCGCCTTCGCCTTCTTCAGCGCTGTCAGCCACACCACCTTTGGGTGCGGAAACGGTAACTACCACAGGGTCTTCTGCGCCGTGCGCGACAGCGGTAACCCCCTTGGGCAGAGTGATCTGGCTCAGGTGAATGGTTTGGCCGCGTGTGACTTGGCTCAGATCCACTTCGATGAATTCGGGCAGGTCGGCTGGCAAGCAGCTCACTTCGATTTCATTGAGGATGTGGTTGACCAGGCAGCGCTCCAGTTTCACGGCATCAGATTGCTCGGCGCCAGTGAAGTGCACGGGCACTTTGATGGTGATTTTCTCTTTGGAAGATACGCGCTGAAAATCAACGTGCAGCACCAGCGGTTTGTAGGGGTGATATTGCACATCGCGCAACAGCACTTTGCTGGATTTGCCGGCCACGTCCAGCTCCAGAATGGATGCGTGGAAAGCCTCTTTTTGCAGGGCGTGCCACAGGCTGTTGTGATCCAGTTCGATCAGTTGCGGGGCGGCTTCGCCACCGTAGATGATGCCTGGGGTTTTGCCAGCGTTGCGCAGGCGGCGGCTCGCACCCGTACCTTGCTTGGCGCGCTCAAAAGCGACGACTTTCATGGGATTCTCCAAAAGGGCGCTGCCGCGACCAGCGAGCGCCTGGTTTCAAAAAAGCGACTGACTGCGCTTGCCACAGCTTGGCAAGCGGCTGCCAGTCGCAGGGGGTGTTTTCAGAGGAGCTTGGCCCCTTCCGAAAACAGGCTCATGACCGAATCGCCGGTGGCGATGCGGTTGATGGTTTCGGCAAACAGCGGTGCTACCGAGAGCTGCCGGATTTTTTTGCATTGTTTGGCCGCAGCCGACAGCGGAATGGTGTTGGTGACCACCACTTCATCCAGATCGGCGCTGGTGCTGATGCGCTCGATGGCCGGGCCGCTGAACACCGGGTGCGTACAGTAGGCATACACCCCTTTGGCGCCGCGCTGCTTGAGCACTTCGGCCGCCTTGATGAGGGTGCCGGCGGTGTCGATGATGTCGTCCATGATGACGCAGTTGCGGCCTTCGATTTCGCCGATGATGTGCATCACTTCGCTGACATTGGGCTTGGGGCGGCGCTTGTCGATGATGGCCAGCTCGCAGCCCAGCTCTTTGGCCAAAGCGCGGGCACGCACCACGCCGCCAACGTCAGGCGAGACAACGATCAGATCCTCGTACTTTTGTTGCTGCAATTCGGTCAGCAAAATGGGCGAGGCATAGATGTTGTCAACGGGAATGTCGAAAAAGCCCTGGATCTGATCGGCGTGCAAATCCATGGTGAGCACGCGGTGCACGCCCACGGTTTGCAGCAGATTGGCGACCACCTTGGCCGAAATGGGCACGCGCGTGGAGCGCGGGCGGCGATCCTGGCGGGCGTAGCCGAAATAGGGAATGACGGCGGTGATGCGCTCGGCCGATGCGCGCTTGAAGGCATCGACCATGATAAGCAGTTCCATCACGCTGTCATTGGTGGGGGCGCAGGTGGGCTGAACGATGAAAACGTCGCGGGCGCGGACGTTTTGCAGGATCTCGACGGTGACTTCGCCGTCGGAAAAGCGATCCACGCGGATGTTGCCGGGCTTGGAGCCCAAACATTGGGTGATTTCTTCTGCCAGCTTGGGATTGGCGTTGCCGGTGAAGACCAAAAAATCGGATGAGGCAGGTGATGGCATGGCTCAGATTCCGGCAGGCTGGGCTGCATGGGCGCCATGCAGATATTGGGCAGAGATGGGTGTTTGGCAGGGGAGGAAGGATTCGAACCCTCGAATGTCGGAATCAAAATCCGATGCCTTAACCAACTTGGCGACTCCCCTACTCGCCACCTGCAAATTGCTATTGAATCAGCAGGCGGTGAAAATCTGTCAAGCTCTGCATTGTAGCAAAGGATGATGAGGCAGATTGCTGCAGACCCTGATTTTGCAATTTTTTTGTGGGGGATGTTGCAAAATGTCTGCATCCATCGTTTCGGGTAGCGGCGCAAACACGGCGCTGCCTGAACCCGTCATGCGGGCTTGCAAACCCAGATCAGCGAGCCAGGCAATGGTATCAGCAATGGCAGGGCACAAGCGCTGGGCAGGGATCTGCAAATCGTTGCGGCCAAAAGACCAAAGGCTGGCGCTGTTCAAGAAATCGTTTTTTGCCACAGGCAGTGTATTGCGTGGCAGATCGGGCGCTGAAAAGATGGCTGTAGTGGCCAGCCCAGCTGGTGGTTGAATGACCACAAAGCGCGCAGGCGGCAGCTCAATGGGCTGCAGGGCTTCGCCAATACCTTCCACCCAGGCATTGCGCCCAAACAGAAAAAATGGCACGTCAGCTCCCAAGGTCAAGCCGATGTGTTGCAGCTGCGTATTGCTCAGGCCTGTGTTCCACAAGCGGTTGAGGCCCAGCAGCACCGTGGCCGCGTCGGACGAGCCACCGCCCAAACCCGCCTGCATGGGAATGTGCTTGCGCAAGTGGATGTGCGCACCGTGGCGGCACCCCGTGGCTTGTTGCAAGGCTTGGGCGGCACGCACGCACAAATCGTCGGCGGGCAGGTCGCTTGTGCCCGTGCCTTCTTGCGTGCGGGTGATGTGCCCGTCGGTGCGCAAGGTCAGGTCAATCGTGTCTTGCCAGTCGATGAGCATGAAGGCTGACTGCAGCAAGTGATAGCCGTCAGCGCGCCGACCCACCACGTGCAAAAACAAATTGAGCTTGGCCGGTGCAGGCAGGTTCAGCAATTGGGAGGGGACGTTCATGGCCGAGTGTTTAAAGCGAGGGAGGAAGGCCAGGAAGGGCCTGCTGCCGAGGGCAACACCGATTTATTGCAGGATCAATTGCAGCTTGGCGGTAGGCGCTGGTTGATGGCGCTGGGCGCGGATTCTGCCTTGTGCGTGTTGGGATAGATCGGCCAGCCAGCCATCGGCCTGGGTGTTGCGCCCATTGATCCAGTCAAACAGTGCCGCCGCAGGCAAAGGCGCGCCAGTAAGGGCGTGCAGCAAGTCGTCCAGCGAAGCAAAGTGGCGTGCGGGGCTGCCAACGTGCTGCAAAACAGCGTTGCTGGCAGACCATTGCGCGTTGGCCAATGTGGTGTTGAGTGGCCCGAATATACGCAGCGAGCCGTTCTGGGCATCGCCCACCAGTTCAAATGAAACGATGAAGGACTGCGGCGCTGGCGTTTGCTCAATCTGTAGCGACAGCCGCCCGCTGCGCACGATGGGGGTGGGCATGCCCGGTGTGGCGACCGGTTTGGGTGGCGTAACGCAGCCTGCCAGCAAGCTTGCGGCCAAGAGCAAGGCAAGACCAAGGTGGTTGGTGGAGTGGTGAAAAAGGCGGGTGTGTTGGAGGAAAAACTTCATGAACGGTGGTGATGGTGCGTGCAAGCGGGTGAGTGGGGATGGCTTGGATGTGGGGCTTGCTTGCTGGATGCAACGACGGATTGTGTTGCGTTGCAGGCTGTTATATGTATGGGGAATGCGTTGTTGCTCAAACCGTCGCGTTCGGCCATCGCCACGGGCTGTTTGCTGCGCCTGGAGCTGCGCTTTTGATGCAGCCCCAGGTACTGGATCATCAAGGCGTTGAGGCAGGCGCAG
Source organism: Allobrachymonas sp. (assembly GCA_030529305.1). The sequence continues at coordinate 15,773 of JAUMXD010000020.1, read as the reverse complement.
TTGAAGAAGGCTGTGGCGCAGGTGTTGATTTCGTACCCGTTAACCGCTGCATGGTCTCCAACAATACCTTGTGCTTGGCGTCCAGCTTCAGGCCTTGGGCCCAGATTTTGCGGGCTTCTTCGGCCTGGCCGTTTTTCCAAAGCGCCTCGCCGTAGTGGGCGGCAATTTCGGCTTCGGGCTCGTTTTCAAAGGCTTGTTTGAGCCATTTGAGTGCCTGCGGCAAATTGCCCAAACGGTATTCCACCCAGCCCATGCTGTCTTGAATGGCAGCGCTATCTGGTGCCAACTCAATGGCCTTGGCAATCAGCTCGCGCGCTTCGTTCAGCCGCACATTGCGGTCGGCCAGGTGGTAGCCCAAGGCGTTGTAGGCAGCGGGCGAGTCTGGCTGCAAGCGCATGACCTGGCGCATGTCTTGCTCCAGCTCGGCAAATCGTTCCATCTGCCAGTACAGATTGCCGCGCGCGTAAAGCAGCTCGGCGTGTTCGGGGTCGGCTTGCAGGGCTTGGTTCAAAACGTTCAGGGCCTGGGCAAAGCGCTCCTGCTTTTCAAGGATGTGCGAATGCAGCAAGGCCAGTGCTGCTTTTTCTTGCGGCGTGGTCGCGGGCAACTGGGGCAGCAGCTGTTGGGCCAGGTCGAACTTGCCTTCTTGCACCAGCCATTCGATGCGCTGCAGCTGCGCCTGCTTGCTGATGAGCGGGTGGTTGATGCGCGCCATCCACTGCCGTGCTTCTTGCGGGTTGTTGCGCGCATCGGCAATGCGCGCCAGCATGAGGTAAACCTGCAAGTCGCGCGCGGTGATTTGCTGGGCGTCTTGCTGTGTGTCGTTGCCGTTGTCAGACGCTTCAAGGCTTGACATATCCATGGCAGCAGATGGTGACGACAACACCGCTTGGCGCAGCTTGAGGTATTGCTGCAAGGAGGCATGCGCGTCGGCCCACTGTTTGGATTCCATTTGCAGCGAGGCCTGGAAGAACCAGCCAGTGGCAAAGTCGGGCGTTTGCTTCAGCACGGTATCCAGCACCTGCTGCGCATCGGCAAGCCTGCGCGCCTGAATCAGAAAGCGGGTGTACACCAGCGCGAAATCGCGCGAGGGCTTTTGTGCCATTTCCTTGCGCACAATGGCTTCGGCTCCGCGTGAAGTTTCTGGCGCAGCGGATTTGCTGGCCTGCATCAGATCCATTGCGATCAGGCCGGGCAGCTCGCGGTTGGGCAAGGCGCCGAGTTTTTTGCTGGGTACAGGGGCAGCCAGCGCCCGCTGCAGCGATTGCAGGGCTTGCGGGTATTGGCGCGTGGTCATTTGCATGCGCGCCAGTGACGAGGCAGCGATAAAAGCCGTTTCGGGTTGCTGCATGGCTTGTTCGAGCACGGGTGCAGCGGCAGCCAAGGCGATTTGCGGTTTTTTGGCGGCCTCGTACAGCTCGGGTATGGCGTGAATGAAGGTTTGCTTCTTATCGCCTTGGGCGCTATTGAGTGCGGTTTGCAGGGCAGCACTGGTGTGCGCCAGGCGGCCCGATGCAATCAGCAGTTGCAGATGAAAGATATTGGCCTGCGTGTCGTTGGGAAAGTCGGCCTTCCAACGCTCGAGCGAGCGCAGGGCAAAGCCGGGTAGGCGCTCGCGCAAGGCGATTTCGGTAGCCAGCTGGTAGAGCTGTGCGTCGGGCGACTGCTTGGCCGCGCTCATCAAATTGGCATAGGCTTGCGGCGTGTTGCCGCCTTGCAAATACAAATAGCCGAGCAAGGCGTGGTACAGCCCAGCAGATTTTTTGAGCACGGCCTGCAAATCGCTGCTGTTGGCACTGTTGCGGGCGCGCTTGCCCGTTGGTGCGGATGCAGGTGGTGTTGCCGGGGCGCCGATGTCGCGCGCAGCCTGTGTGCCAGCTGTGTTGGCTTGCGCCGGGCTGATCAGCAAGGCGCTGGCCAGGCAGGCGGCGCCCACGGCCAGGGGGGGGCGGGTCAATGTGCGGGCGAGTGTGCTGGAGAGCAGGGGGCGGCGGGCAGGGCGTTGCAAGATGGGAGGCTCCGAATCAGGCAGGGATGAGGAGGGCGCGAGACAGGCCGCGAAAGACTGTGCAAACCGCAGGCCCAAACACTCTCGCATAATAAGGCAAGCGTTTTTGCCAGGGCAATTCTGGGCAGCTCAAGAGGCGATGGCTGGCCAAGGTCAGGCCGCGTTGCAAGAGTTTGATGAATCCAGCCAGCTTGGGCCAGTTTTCTGATGTTGTTTGCTGAATCGAGAGCATATGCCGGAATTGCCAGAAGTTGAAGTCACCCGCCGCAGCTTTGCCCGCGAGATTGCTGGCGCGCGCATTGTGGCGGCGCGCATGGGCAAGCCCTTGCGCTGGCCTTTGGGCGCTGCGCCCGAACAATTGCAGGGGCGGCAGGTGCTGGGCGTGCGCCGCCGGGGCAAGTATCTGCTGCTGGATCTGGATGCGGGTTTGCTGATGATTCACCTGGGCATGTCTGGCAGCTTGCGCTTTGCGGCCGAGTTGCCTCAACCTGGCGTGCACGATCATTTCGATCTGCAAACCAACCAGGGTGTTTTGCGCCTGCACGACCCGCGCCGCTTTGGCGCGGTGCTGCTGGTGCAGGGCGAAAACGATCCGCGCGCAGCCAAATTACTGACGGGCCTGGGGTTGGAGCCGCTGGAGGAAGCGTTTACCTTGCAAGCGTTTGCCGAGCGGCTCAAGCGCCGCCAGACAGCCATCAAACAAGTGCTGCTGGGCGGCAAAGTGGTGGTGGGCGTGGGCAATATCTATGCGTCCGAGGCTTTGTACATGGCGCGCATCCACCCGGCCGTGCCGGCCTCGCGTTTGACGCGGGCGCAAGTTCAGCGGCTATGGCAAGCCGTGCGCACCGTCATCGCCCAGGCCATTGAACATGGCGGCAGCACCCTGCGCGATTACGTCAATGCGCTGGGTGACAGCGGGCACTTTCAATTGCAGGCGGCGGTGTATGGCCGCAAGGGCGAGCCGTGCAGCGTCTGCGGCCAGCCGATACAGGTGATGCGCCAGGGCCAGCGCGCCACTTACTTTTGTGCCCGTTGCCAGAAACGACGATAAAAGCGGCGATAAAACGGCAATAATGGCGTGTTTACATTACTTACATATCGATAGATGTGAGGTAAGACATTGGTGTTCGGCCCTGCGCGGGTTTGGGCGCAGTTGGCATAAATATTGCTGATTCAAGGACCATGTTTACCGACAATATTTACCACCACAGCATCTGGCGTCAGGAAGTGGATGCGCGGCTCAAGAAGCTGTCGCAATGGCTGGAAGAACGCGAACTGCTGGCGCCCGACGTGCGCTTGCAGCTGGAGCGCATCCAGTTGCAAAACCGCAGCGACAAAATCATGGTGGCTTTCGTGGCCGAGTTCTCGCGCGGCAAATCCGAGCTGATCAATGCCATCTTCTTTGCCGGCTACGGGCGGCGCATCATGCCTGCCAGCGCAGGGCGCACCACCATGTGCCCCACCGAGCTGGGCTACGACGCGCGTGATTCCATCTGCCTGCGCTTGCTGCCCATCGAAACGCGGCTGGAACCACAATCGTTGCTCGAGTGGCGTTTGGTGCCCGAGCAGTGGACCAAGGTTGAGCTCAATGTGAACGACCCCGATCAGCTGGTCGCGGCCATGAGCAAGGTGGCTGAAACGACAGAGGTGACTGTAGAGCAGGCGCGCGCACTGGGCTTTTGGCATGACGATGCGACTGACAACCCCATCCCCAACGAGCAGGGCCTGGTCGAGGTGCCGCGCTGGCGCCATGCCCGCATCAATATGGATCACCCGCTGCTCAGGCAGGGCCTGATCATTCTGGATACACCCGGGCTGAACGCCATCGGTGCCGAACCCGAGCTGACCATGAGCCTGATTCCGCAAGCGCAGGCCGTGGTGTTCTTGCTGGCAACCGATACGGGCGTGACGGCGTCCGATCTGTCGATCTGGCGCGAATCGCTGGCTGGCGCCAGTGACGAGGACTCGCGCTTTGTGGTGCTCAACAAGATCGACACCTTGTGGGATTCCCTCAGCACCCCGCAGCAGGTAGAGGAACAAATTGATCGCCAATGCGCCGAATCGGCGCGCATTCTGGGCCTTGCCAAAGACCGTGTGATGGCCGTATCGGCGCAAAAAGGCTTGCAAGCCAAGATCAAGGGCGATGCCGAACTGCTCAAAAGCAGCCGCCTGGATGTGTTTGAAGACATGCTGGCCAAGCGCATCGTCGAGCGCCGCCACGACATCATGAAGGCCAATATGGTCGCCGAAGCGCAAGACGTGCGTCAGCAGGTGCAGCGCACCCTGGGCGTGCGCTCGGCCGAACTGATGGAGCAGCTGGCCGAACTCAAGGGCCTGCAAGGCAAGAACGATTCGGTGGTGCGCCATCAGCGCATGCGCGTGGCCAAAGAGCAGGAAAGCTTCGAGCATTCCGTCAGCAAAACGCACGCCATTCGCATGGTGCACCACAAAGCGCTCAAGCAGGTGTATGACTTGTTGGGCAACACCCAGCTGCTCAAGGAAGTCACGGCGCTGGATAATGCCCTGCGCGAATCGGGCTTCATGAAAGTGGGCGTGAGAAAGGTGTACGAAGAAGCCTTTGATGGGCTCAAGCACTTGCTGGGGCAGGCCGAAGTCAAAACAGACGAAATCCACGAACTGTTCAACGGCATGTTCAAGAAATTCAACAGCGAATACGGCTTTACCCTGCAAGCCGATGCGCCACCCAAGCTTGACGCCTATGCGCGCGAGCTAGAAGAAGTGGAAGAAGGCCACCTCAAATACCTGGGCGTGGGCAATTTGCTCAAACTTTCGCAGCCTGAATTCATCGACCGCCTGCTGCGTGCACTGGTTTCGCGCTTGCGCATCGTGTTCGAGCGGGCGCTCAATCAGATTGAGCAGTGGAGCCGCAAAATGGCCGGCCAGATTGATGCCCAGCTGCGCGAGCGCCGCCGTGGTCTGCGTCGCCGTTTGGCGGCCATTGAGCGGGCCGAGGCCGCAGCATCGGGGCTGGACGACCGCATTCAGGAAATTGAAGAATCGCTCTACAGCATCAAGCAGGAGTTGGCTGCTTTTGGCAAGCAGATGGATCGCCTGCTTGAAGACACCACGCCCAAAGAGGAGCCGCCGGTTCTGTTGGCCTTTTGAGTGTGGCTGTGGCGATCTTTGGAGTTCTGATCGTTGAATAGGCGCGCCGCAGGCCAGGATGCCACCGCCACTGCCAAAATGGCATCGGCCGTATCCGCTGAAACGGCGGCTGCGTTTGCCGGGCAGCTGATTGATTGGCAGCGCCAGCACGGCCGCCACGGATTGCCGTGGCAAAACACACGCGATCCGTACCGCGTGTGGTTGTCGGAAATCATGCTGCAGCAAACACAGGTGAGCACCGTTGTGGCCTACTACACGCGGTTTCTGGCGGCTTTTCCTACCGTTATCGAATTGGCCAATGCCAGCGAGGATGATGTGCTGGCCCTGTGGAGCGGGCTGGGCTATTACAGCCGTGCGCGCAATCTGCACCGCTGTGCGCAAATCGTGGGCGATGAATACCAAGGTGTTTTCCCGAGCAGCCAGGCAGCGCTGGAGCAATTGCCGGGCATCGGGCCATCCACTGCGGCGGCCATAGCCTCTTTCTGTTTTGGCGAGCGCGTTTCCATCTTCGATGGCAATGTGCAGCGCGTGGTGGCGCGCTTGCTGGCCTGCGACGCCGATGTGTCGCGTAGCGCTGGGCGGCGCAGCTTGTGGCAGGCAGCGCAGCAGTTGCTGCCTGAGGCTGAGCCAGCCGCCACGTTGCCCAGTCGCATGGTGGCCTACACCCAAGGTCTGATGGATTTGGGCGCTACCGTGTGCCTGCCCCGGCAGCCTGCCTGTCAGCGCTGCCCGGTGCTCAACTTGTGCCAGGCACATGCCCAGGGGCGGCAGCAGGCTTATCCTTTCAAAACCGGCAAATTGAAACGAACGAGCGAAGCCTGGTGGCTGCTGGCCTTGGTATATGAAGGTGGCGCAGCGATAGATGTGGGTGCTGCAGCCGATACGACAGGCGTAACGGCTAGCGCAATCACCCGTTCAAAACGTAGCGCATGCAAAGCAGCCGGGCCAGAAAATGCACAGCTTCAATTTTGGCTGCAAAAGCGCCCGCAGCGGGGCATCTGGGGCGGTTTGCATTGCCTGCCAGTCTTTGCCAGCGAGGCGGCCTTGCAGCAAGTGGTGCAGCAATTGCCAGATGTGCAAAGCTGCGTGGCACACTCGGCCATAAAACATGTGCTCACGCACAAGGATTTACTAATTCACCCCGTGGTGGTGCAGGTGAGCAGCAACGCCATCGATTCGCAGACGCTGCCAGGCGCTTGGTATACGCACTGGGCCGCGCTGGGCCTGCCTGCCCCCGTGCGCAAATGGCTGGATGCGACTTTTGCGCCTTTTGTCTTGAGTGAAGATTAACGTGGTGAATCGTACACAGCTCAGTGTCAACTCGGTCTTTACCTACAAAGGCAAGCCATTGCCAACGCAGGAACCAAAGCGTAGTATGCAGCGCTTGAACGTGCTGGCATCAAAGATTTTCGTTGGCAGGACTTACGCCATACCTTTGCTACGTGGCACCGGCAAGCGGGAGACGCCTACACATGAATTACAGCAATTGGGCAGCTGGAAAATAACAATCATGATGGAGCGCTATGCTCATATGGGGCAAGATGATTTGCTCCATGCAGCCAAGAGGCTGGATAATCTGACGCGCAGCTTCATTTCGGTTACACGAAATGAAAAAGGCGAGTGACCATGACAGTCATTCGCCTTTGTATACTTGGTGGCTCGGGGCGGAATCGAACCACCGACACGCGGATTTTCAATCCGCTGCTCTACCAACTGAGCTACCGAGCCAATAAGCTGCGCATTGTAGCAAGGAATTTGCCGTTTTAAAAAATCATGCAGATTTTTTATGCGGCTCTATCCAAAAAGAACTTATTCGCTGTTTGCGCTTTTAGCTGCGCGATGCGATGCGTTCACATCAAGCATCTGGTGCCATGCGCAAAAAGTGGGCTCGGTAATACTTCAGCTCTTCGATGGACTCTTCCACATCGGCCAGCGCTGTGTGGAATTGCTGCTTTTTGAAGGCTGCGTGCACTTCAGGCCGCCAGCGCCGCGCCAGCTCCTTGAGGGTGCTCACATCCAGATTGCGGTAGTGGAAGAAGGCCTCCAGCTTGGGCATGTATTTGACGAGAAAGCGCCGGTCTTGCCCAATGGTGTTGCCACACATGGGCGATTTGCCCTTGTTCACATACTGGCGCAGAAAAGCTATCAAAGTCTCTTCGGCCTGCTGCTCTGTGGTGGTGCTGGCGCGCACCTTGTCAATCAGGCCGCTGCGTGTATGGGTGCCTTGGTTCCAAGCGTCCATCTTGTTCAGCAAGTCGTCGCTTTGGTGGATGACGAGCACCGGCCCGGGCACGCACACAGTCAAATCAGGGCTGGTAACGACCACGGCGATTTCCAGCAGGCGCTCTTTTTCGGGGTTCAGCCCACTCATTTCGCAATCCAGCCAGATCAGGTTGTCGTCATTTTTCTTGAGCACGGGCGGCTGGGGCACAGCCTGCGTCTGCTCGTTGGATGAAAAAGTGTTTTCGTTTTGCATGGGGCCGTATTGTGCGTTACTTACCGCCTGCTCTGGCAAGCTGCTAATGGCTAATAACTGAGCTGCTAGGCATGCCTACAACATAGCCCGGCACCACCCCAGTAACCCTCGCCACCCGCGGATGATGCAAAGTCCTTACACTTGCCGCCATGTTGCATTTCTTGTCTTCTGATTCGCTGCAAACCACACAGGCTTGGCGCGCGCTTTTTCTGGCTGCACTGGGGCTGGGTGTGGCACTCAAAGTCTGGCTGGCTTGGCGGCAGATGCGCCACGTTCGCGCACATCGCGGCGCGGTGCCGCCCGCCTTTGTTCACACAGTGAGCCTGCACGCCCACCAAAAAGCGGCCGATTACACCGTGGCGCAAAGCCACTTTAGCTTGCTGAACCTGTTGCTGGGCACCCTGCTGCTTTTGGGCTGGACGTTGGGCGGCGGCCTGCAAACCCTGCACGGGCTGATGGGGCAATGGTTCCACTCGCCCATGCTGCAACAGCTGGGCTTGCTGGCAGGCTTTGCCTTGATTGGCAGCCTGCTGGATTTGCCGCTGGATTGGTACCGCACCTTCCGGCTGGAGGCACGGTTTGGCTTCAACACCAGCACCCTGGTCCTGTGGCTGGGCGATTGGTTCAAAAACATGGCATTGGGCGCCGTGATCGGCCTGCCCTTGGCTGCGCTCATTCTGTGGTTGATGCAGCAAGCCGGTAGCCTATGGTGGCTGTGGGCCTGGGCCGTGTGGGCAGGTTTTGGTTTGTTGATGACAGTGATCTACCCCACCTGGATTGCCCCGCTGTTCAACCGCTTCGAGCCATTGCAAGACCCCGAACTGGTACAGCGCGTTACTACCCTGATGCAACGTTGCGGCTTTGCTGCCAAGGGCTTGTATGTGATGGACGGCAGCAAACGCAGCGCGCACGCCAATGCCTATTTCACCGGGCTGGGCCGCGCCAAGCGCGTGGTGTTCTTCGACACCTTGCTCAGCAAACTGCAACCCGGCGAGGTAGATGCCGTGCTGGCCCACGAGCTGGGGCACTTCAAGCACCGGCACATTCAAAAGCGCCTGCTGCTGGGCCTGGCCCTGAGTCTGACGGGCTTTGCCCTACTCGGTTGGCTCTATGGGCAAGATTGGTTCTACGCCGGGCTGGGCGTAGCAGGGGCACGCAATGGCCCGCACGCAGCGCTGGCGCTGTTGTTGTTTGCCTTGGCCGCGCCAGTGTTTACGCTGTTTGCTGCGCCCATTGCAGCGGCCAGCTCGCGCAAGCATGAATTCGAGGCCGATGCCTTTGCCGCGCAGCACAGCGCTGCCAGCGATTTAAGCAGCGCCCTGCTCAAGCTCTACAACGACAACGCCGCCACCCTCACTCCCGATCCGCTCTACGTGCGCTTTTACTATTCACACCCGCCCGCCAGCGAGCGATTAGCGCATTTGAATGGCTTGGCTGCTGGCCTGGCAGGCACAGGCTCGGCCCATGCCGCCGCTTGGGCAACGCCTGCCAGGGGTTAAAACAATGCCCCACACTTCATCCGCCCCCAAAGCCGCGTCATCCGCTCTGCAGCAAGGGTTGGTGGTGGCCAGCCACGGCCGCCATGTGCTGGTGGAATCGGCCGACGGCAGCCGCCGCATTTGCCACCCGCGCGGCAAAAAAAACCAGGCGCTGGTGGGCGATCTGATTCAATGGCAGGCCCCGCCCAGCGGCCAGGGTGAAGAAGGCACGATCGAGGCTGTGCTGCCGCGCCGCAACGTGTTTTACCGGCAAGACGAAGTGCGCACCAAGGCCTTTGCCGCCAATATCGACCAGATTCTGATCTGGCTGGCGGCTGAGCCTGACTTTTCGCCGCAATTGCTGGGCCGCGCCCTGATTGCGGCCGAAGCCGCCCAGATTCCGGCGCTGATCGTGCTCAACAAGGCCGACCTGGCCGCAGCACACGCCCACGCCTGGCAGCGTCTGGCGCCCTACCGCGCCATGGGTTACCACACGCTGGGCGTTTCACTGCAACAGCCCTGCGATGCGTTGCTGGCCCTCAAGCAAGAATTGCAGGGCAAAAAAACGCTGCTCATGGGGCCATCGGGCACGGGCAAAAGCAGCTTCATCAACTGGCTGCTGCCTACGGCCAATGTGCAAACGAATGAAATTTCACGCGCCCTCAACAGTGGCCGCCACACCACCACCAGCACCCTGCTGCACTGGGTGGATCGCGCCAGTGGCACCGCTGCGATCGATTCGCCCGGCTTTCAGGAATTTGGCATTGCACACCTGAGCGCCGACGACCTGACCCGCTGCATGCCCGACATTGCCCGCCACACAGGCGAATGCCGCTTTTACAACTGCACCCATTTGCACGAGCCAGGCTGCCAAGTGCTCAGCGCCGTGGGCCGGCCACTGGAAGAAGACGGCATCGACCCGCAGCGCCACCAGCTGTACGTCCAACTGCATGCGCAATTGAGTGCCAGCAAATACTAAAAGCAATGCCGCAAAAGCCCCAAAACACAACAAACCCACCACAAGCGACCAATTACCTGCCCAACACGCTATTCCACAGTCATCAAACTGCAAGCAACACACCCCATTCCTGACACCCCCCGTTTTCAAGCAGAACCAGCCCCCCTTCACCATGCAACAAACCTGCTCTTCAACAAATACTTCACATACCCAAGTCGCCATTCTCTGGTGCAATCTGGGCACACCCGATGCACCCACGCCTGCCGCTGTGCGGCGCTATCTGGCCGAATTTTTGAGCGACCCGCGCATTGTCGAGCTGCCGCGCCTGTTTTGGCTGCCCCTGCTTCACGGCCTGGTGCTGCGCACGCGCCCCAAAAAATCAGCTGCGAAATATGCTTCGATCTGGATGCCCGAGGGATCGCCACTGAATGTGTGGAGCGAACGGCAAGCCAAGCTGCTGCAAGGCTGGCTGGCGCACAAGGGCCACCGCGTGGTCGTGGCACACGCCATGCGCTACGGCAACCCGTCCATCCCTGACACAATTGAACGCCTGCGCCAGCAAGGCATTGAACGCATCCTGCTGCTGCCGGCCTACCCGCAATACTCGTCCACCACCACAGCCAGCCTCAACGACAAGATATCGGCCTGGAACCACAACGCCCGCCAGCAACCCGAGTGGCGCTTTGCCAACCATTACGAACAAGACCCGCTCTACATCCGCGCGCTGGCCCAGAAGGTGCAAAAGCACTGGATGGAAAACGGCCGCAGCCAGATGCTGATCATGAGCTTTCACGGCACGCCCGAACGCAGGCGCCAGTTGGGCGACCCCTATGCCGATCAATGCCACACCACGGCGCGGCTGCTGGCGCAGCAACTGGGCTTGTCTGACAAGCAATACCGCGTCACCTTCCAATCACGATTTGGCCACGCCAAATGGCTGGAACCCGCTACCCAGAGCACGCTGGAACACATGGCCCGCAAAGGCCTGGAACGCGCCGACCTGATCTGCCCCGGCTTTGTTTCTGATTGTGTGGAAACGCTGGAAGAAATTGCCATCGAATGCCGCGAAGCGTTTTTGGCCGCTGGCGGCCAAGCCTTCCACTACATTCCCTGCCTCAATGACAGCCCTGAGTGGATTGACGCCCTGGGCCACATCAGCCTGCAACACCTGGCCGGATGGCTGCCCGCGCCAACACAGCTTCGGCCAAGCTACAGCACGCTTTTAGCGCCAGCCGCTCGTTCGGTTCCGGCCGTTCCAGCGCACCACAGCCCCACTCACCCAGCAGGCACAGAGCTGATGCGGCCCAGCCGCCACAAACACCCCACAAACCGCGCCCATGCTGAACCTGTTTCCGCGCCTTGAATGGCATTCATGGCTATAATCGCCCGCTTGATCCTCTGACAGCCGCCCTGCTGCACACCTCATTAACGGCACTTTTACACGCCGCCCCTGTTGCAGCAGCCAGCATCCACCGCAGGGTGTTTGGTGACGGGGCCTTTAGTGCAGCTGATTACGATCAAGACACAGGAAAAACCAATATGAACCTGATCCAAACTCTGGAACAAGAAGAAATCGAACGCTTGGGCAAAAAGATTCCCGACTTCTCCCCTGGCGACACCGTGGTGGTGAGCGTCAACGTGGTGGAAGGCAACCGCAAGCGTGTGCAGGCTTACGAAGGTGTGGTGATTGCCAAGCGCAACCGTGGCATCAACAGCGCCTTTACCGTGCGCAAAATCTCCAGCGGCGAAGGCGTGGAGCGTACCTTCCAAACCTACAGCCCGCTGATCGCCGGCATCGAAGTCAAGCGCCGTGGCGATGTGCGCCGCGCCAAGCTCTACTACCTGCGTGGCCGCAGCGGCAAGAGCGCCCGCATCAAGGAAAAGCTCTCCTTCCGCAACAAGGAAGCCGCAGCCGAATAATCCGGTCGCAATCCTGATTGCTACGCTGGCATCAGCTGCACAAAAAACCGCTTCATGCCTTGGGCTGAAGCGGTTTTTTCATGGCCAGATCCACTTCGGCTGGATTCACTTCACCACTCACCGCATGGAACACACGCCGCATCATGGCTGCTTCACCGCCATCTTCATCGCGCAACGCTTTGCCAACGACCCTGCCTTTCGATCCGCGCAAGCTGCCTGTTTGGGCCGAGGCCACCCGCGCCTTGCAGCAGCAACCCGCTGTGCCCGCCGCACGCCTGCAGGCTGCGGCCCTGCAACAACGCTTTGCCACCCCGCCCACCTGGCAGGCCGAGCCACGCAATGACCGCAACGAGCAATCGCCCACCACAGGACACACGCCGCGCCCTGCCGCCGTGTTGATCGGGCTGCAAGCGCTTGGCACAGAAGACGCAGCGTTACACGTGCTGCTCACCCAGCGCGGCCAGCATTTGGATGCGCACCCGGGGCAGATTGCCTTTCCAGGCGGCAAGATCGACGCGGGCGACGCTCACGCCACCTCCGCCGCTTTGCGCGAAGCGCAAGAAGAAGTGGGCCTACAGCCAGAACAAGCGCAGACTCTGGGCGAGCTGCTGCCTTACGAAACGGGTACGGGTTACCGCGTCACGCCCGTGGTGGCCCTGCTGCAGCCGGATGCTGCGCTGCGCCCCAACCCGCAAGAAGTGTCAGAAGCGTTTTACGTACCGCTGGACTTTTTGATGAATCCTGCCAATCATCGCAAGCACTTGTGGCAACCTAGACCCAACCAACGACGCGAGTGGTTTTCCATGACCTATATCGATCCCATCAGTGGGCAGGAGCGTTTCATCTGGGGCGTTACGGCAGGCATCCTGCGCGATTTGTACCGTTTTCTTTCAGCTTGAGTTCGGCCTGAACGCTGCTCTGCTATATAGCCACCTTGCACGGCCAACCTGCAACCTTCTGGCACAGCAATTTGGCGTTTCAGTTCGTTCTACTCAAACAAGGCGCAGGCATCCATGCATTTCTTGAAGGCCTTGATCGGCATGCGTCACTCAATGTTTGCCTCCAATCCGCCCCACTTCATGCGAAGATCAGGGCCTGTTTTGTGCCCACTTTTCGCCAATTGCCTCCTCTTACTCGTAGCTGCCTGATCCCGTTCGCCGTATGACCTTTTTCTCTTTGCTGTGCGCACTTTTGCTGGAACAGGTGTATCCGCCCCCCAGGCCGCATATCGTCTGGCAGGCACAGCAGCGCCTGGCGAATTGGGCCCTCAATAACCTGAACGCGGGCCAGCGCCTGCACGGCTGGCTCGCTTGGGCCGCAGCCGTAGCCGCCCCTGCGCTGGCCACTTGTGGCATTTATCACCTGCTGCACTGGGTAGGCTGGCCGCTGGCTCTGGCCTGGAATGTGCTGGTGCTGTATCTGGCGCTTGGCTTTCGCCCTTTCAGCGATTACCTCACGGCCATTCGCGAAGCGCTGGAACGTGGCGACGAGGTGCGCGCACGTCAGATCCTTTCCCAATGGCAAGGTCGGCCCAACGTGGCCCTGCCGCGCCACATCCTCACGCAGCAAGTGCTGGAGCATGCCGTGCTCAATGTGCACCGGCATGTATTCGGCGTGGTTGGTGCATTTGTGCTGCTGGCCATGCTGGGCTTGGGCCCAGCTGGCGCCGTGCTCTACTGGTGTGCAGATTTCGTGCAGGCACATTGGCAGCGCCAGCGCCCAAGCGCCATGCGGTCACCAGCCAGCACGGCAGCAACCCATCTACCCCCGGCCGGGCAGGCTCTGAACGCTGCGCAAACAGCCTGGCACATCATCAACTGGCTGCCCACCCGCATGACGGCCGCCAGCTTTGCCATTGTGGGCAACTTCGAACTGGCCCTGGATAACTGGCGGCACCTGCCTGATGCCCAACAGCCTGGCAAGGCCAACACGCACTGCCGCAACGATGCCCTGCTGCTGGCCGTAGCCGCTGGCGCCATCGACGTGCCAAACGACTTTGCCACCCCAGCTGCCACCAGGGCTGCAGCCCATGCAACACCCAACACAGACAGCACACCAGACCCCACGCAGGCCGATGATGCAGGCGCTGTCTACGGTGTGGCCTTGCAGGCCCACCAGCCATCGGGCCTGCATCGTTTGCACACATTGGCGCGCCTGATCTGGCGCAGCATGCTGCTGTGGGCTTTGTTGATTGCGCTGGTCACCGTTACCCATTGGGTCAGTTGAATGGGGCCTTTTTGAATGGAGCCTTCGGAACTACACCCGTCAGCAACCCGCTTGGCCTCATGTTCTAAAACACGCAGTACCAGCTGCCCCACGCCCCATCAGCCGTCCAGCAATACTCGCCTTTTCCACTCGCCTCGCCCTATTGATTCACCGCCATGCCCACCCAATCATCCCCCACGTCACCTGCCACCACCGTGGCGCAAGCCCTGCAACAAGGCATTGCCCAAGGCCTGGCCCCACTGGATGCGCAATTGCTGCTGCTGCATGCCTTGGGGCGTGACGACGCAGGCCGCGCCTGGCTGCTGGCGCACGATGGCGATGTGTTGAACGCCGCCGATTGGCAACGCTGGCAACAGTTGATTAAACGCCGCCTGCAAGGCGAACCTGTGGCCTATCTGCGTGGCTGGCGCGAATTTTTCGGCCTGCGCCTGGGCGTAGACAGCCGTGTGCTCGACCCCCGCCCCGATACCGAAACCCTGGTGGAATGGGCGCTGGCCTTGTTGCCCACATTGGGCGAGCACCCTACCGTGGCCGACCTGGGCACTGGCAGTGGGGCCATCGCCTGTGCGCTGGCGCAACATGCGCCCCAGGCCCGCGTCTGGGCCAGCGATGCCAGTGCGGCCGCCCTGCAAGTGGCCCAACACAACGCCCAGCGCCTGCAACTGCACGTGCAGTTCGTGCAAGGCCAGTGGCTGCAAGCCTTTGCGCCACAACAGGCCGAGCTGCGGTTTGATTTGCTGGTCAGCAACCCCCCCTACATCCGTGCAGACGACCCGCATCTGCCCGCCCTGCGGCACGAACCCTTGCAGGCACTGGTGAGTGGCCACGATGGCCTGGATGACATCCGCACCCTGATCGAGCAAGCCCCGCAGTGGCTGCGCCCCGGCGGCTGGCTGCTGCTGGAGCACGGCTACGACCAAGCCGAAGCCGTGCAGCAGCTTTTGCAAGCACGTGGCTTTGCGCAGGTGCAGGGCCGCCAGGATTTGGCAGGCATCACGCGCTGCAGTGGTGGGCAGTGGCTTTGAAAGCAACGGCTTTAAAAAAGCCTTTTCGCAAGCTTTTCAGAATGGCAGCAAGGCAAGTTTCGATACAAGGCAGACCTATCACCGTTCGCCTGCCTCTGTGATTCAGCAAACCAAGAAAAAATGCGCAAGGCATTCAAAGCCTTTGCGCATAAGGGATATATCCTTTTCCTTGAAGGCGCTTTGCGATAATGCCTGCCTTTTGTTGTTCACCCTCCACTCACTGAAAGCATTCCAACCATGAGCGACGACATCCAGCAAAAAATCGACACCTTGGTCAAATCCCACCCCATTGTGCTGTTCATGAAAGGCAACGCCTCGTTCCCGATGTGCGGCTTTTCCGGGCGTGCGGTGCAGCTCCTCAAAAGCGCTGGCGCCGATTCCAATTCGGTTTACACCGTCAATGTGCTGGAAGACGAGGCCGTGCGCCAAGGCATCAAAACCTACAGCAATTGGCCCACGATTCCGCAGCTTTACGTCAAGGGCGAATTCATCGGCGGCTCAGACATCATGCAAGAGATGTACGAGCAAGGCGAGCTGCAAACCCTGGTGGCATCGG
>JAUMXD010000129.1 GCA_030529305.1 Allobrachymonas sp. | reverse complement strand
AGCACACGTTCACGCCCGCTTCGCGCACGTTTTCAAGCGTATCGAGCCGGTCTTGGTAGTCGCGCGTGGTGATGATGTTGCCGTAGTACTCAGGCGCGGTGTCGAGGTTGTGGTTGTAGTAGTCCATGCCCGCATCGCGCAAATGCTGGGCCTGTTCTTTGCTGAGCATGCCCAGGGTGCAGCACACCTCCAGCCCCGTGGCCTTGACGGCTTTGATGATTTCAGAAACCTGCTCGATGTCGCGCTCTTTGGGCGCGCGCCAGGCCGCGCCCATGCAAAAGCGCGTGGCGCCAGCGGCCTTGGCTTTTTCGGCCGCGGCGCGCACGGCATCCACCTCCATCAGCTTTTGCGCCTTGACGCCCGCCGGGTGGTGCACAGACTGCGGGCAGTAGGCGCAATCCTCGGGGCAGCCACCGGTTTTGATCGACAGCAGCGCAGCCAGCTCGACGTGAGCGGGGTCGAAATGCTCGCGGTGCACCTGTTGGGCACGGAAGATCAGTTCGGGAAAAGGCAGCTCGAACAGCGCCTCGATATCGGCCACGGGCCAACGGGCGTTGGCGTAAGTGGCTTCTTCTTTGCTGGTGATTTGAAAGGTTTGCTCATGCATTTGTGCGGGCGCATGGGCGCGGCCTTCGTGCTGGGGATGGCGTTGAGCGTGCGCAGCGTTGCGGCACGTGCCGGGTGCGGTGGACGAAGAAACGGGTGCAGAAGGGGTATCCATAAGCGTATTCAGAAAAACTGCGGCAAAACCAAAGGCAGACATTGTGAAGGATGAATGCCGCGGATTGGCAAGAAATAGCCCAAGTTCAGGCAGTTTGGCGGGCAAACCCTTGTTGCATGCGGGCAGCATGAGCAGGCAGCAGCGAATGGCGGTCAAATCGTTGCGCTTGCTGCGGTTGAGAGTTAATGGCCGGGATATGGTTGTCATGTTGTTCCGGACTTCAAGAAAATCTCAAGAAAACTTCAAGGCAGAAAGCCTTTTCTTGAGCGCAAAGCATTGCGCTATAGCTCGAAAGTCAAGCAAGGGTGAAGGATTGCGGCTGACTTTTTCTCAAAAAAAATTTGCAGGGCATGGCGGCTTGCGCGGCTGCGCGTGTTCAAATAAGAAAATTTTGGCCCAAGCGGCTGCAGCAGCCACGCACCAGTCAGCCAAAACCCGGTTGTTCGACATCCAATCAAAGGAGTATTGCATGCGTATCGTCATTGCCTTGGGTGGCAACGCACTGTTGCGGCGCGGCGAAGCCATGACGGCGGAAAATCAGCGCGGGAACGTGCGCCGGGCGGCTGCTCAAATGGCCAAAGCCTACCCGGGCAACGAGCTGGTGATCACCCACGGCAACGGCCCGCAGGTGGGCCTGCTGGCGCTGCAGGCAGCGGCCTATACCGAAGTGGAGTCCTATCCGCTGGACGTGCTGGGTGCGCAAACCGAGGGCATGATCGGCTATCTGATCGAGCAGGAAATGGGCAATGCCCTGTTGGCGGATGTGCCGCTGGCGACGATTCTGACCCAGGTGGAGGTGGATCCAAACGACCCGGCCTTTCAAAAGCCCACCAAGCTCATCGGCCCCGTTTACAGCCGGGACGAAGCCGAGCAATACGCGCGTGAAAAGGGTTGGCGCATTGCTCCCGATGGCGACAAATACCGCCGTGTGGTGCCCAGCCCCCGACCGCAGCGCATTCTGCCCATCCGCTCCATTCAGTGCCTGTTGCAGAGCGGGGCCGTGGTGGTATGCGCAGGTGGTGGCGGCATTCCCGTGCATTACGACACAAGCGGGCGCTGCCACGGCGTAGAGGCGGTGATCGACAAAGACCTGTGCTCGGCCTTGCTGGCGCGGCAGCTGCAGGCCGATTTGCTGGTGATGGCAACCGACGTGGATGCGTCTTATCTGAACTGGGGCACGTCGGATCAGAAAGCCATTACGCGGGCGCATCCGCAGGCTTTGGCAAAGCAGTCTTTTGCAGCGGGCTCGATGGATCCGAAAATCCAGGCGGCTTGCGAATTTGCCCAGCAAACCGGCAAAACGGCGGTGATCGGTGCTTTGTCGGATATCGAAGCCATTATTCGCGGCGAGGCCGGTACACGCATCAGCGCCGAAGTTGAAGGCATTTGCTATCGCAGTTGATGGTGTTCTGCGCTTTGTGCGGCTGGAGAGCCTATCCCGTTCAGGTGCGTACAGCAGCCGTTGCCTGAGCTGTCAGGCAAATCATCCAGACGTTGAATGGCGGCGGCCGGTATTGGGGCGAATGCGTTTTTGGAGCGCAAGGCATTTTTCGAAATGGTGTGAACAGCCTCTGAAGCCCTAATAGCCTGTTCACGATCTTTTGCTGCGTGCATACTGAAGCCATGCGCCAAAGAACCT
>JAUMXD010000128.1 GCA_030529305.1 Allobrachymonas sp. | reverse complement strand
AAGATGTGCGAAGGCTGGCCCAGTTCGAACATCACGTAGTTGGAAATGTCCACCAGCGCCGACACGCTGCGCTGCCCGCAACGCGCCAGGCGATCGACCATCCAGGCCGGCGTGGGCGCATGGGTATTCACGCCCGTCACGACCCGGCCGCTGAAGCGGCCGCACAGATCGGGCGCCTCCACGCTGACCTGCACGGCATCGCTGGCCGTGACGGGCACTTGCGCCTCGGGCAGCGGCTGCAAGGGCGCGCCTGTCAACGCCGCCACCTCGCGCGCAATGCCATACACGCTCAAGGCATGCGCCAGATTGGGCGTGAGTTTGAGCGTGAACAGGGTGTCGTCCAAGTCCAGATATTCACGGATGTTTTGCCCCAAGGGCGCATCAGCAGGCAACTCCAGCAAGCCGCTGTGCTCCTCAGACAAAGTGAGTTCGCGCGCGGAGCACAGCATGCCGTGGCTTTCCACCCCACGCAGCTTGCCCACCTTGATTTTGAAAGGCTTGCCGTCTTCGCCAGGAGGCAGCTCGGCACCCACCAAGGCACAAGGCACCTTGATACCCGCACGGGCATTGGGCGCACCGCACACGATCTGCAACAGCTCGCCCGTGCCAGCATCCACTTTGCACACGCGCAAGCGATCGGCATCGGGGTGCTGCTGCGCCTCTTTGATTTCGGCCACCACAATGCCGCTAAAAGGCGCAGCCACTGGGCGCAGCTCTTCCACCTCCAGCCCGGCCATCGTCAGGGTATCGGCCAGCTGTTGGGTGGTGAGTGGGGGATTGCAAAAGGCACGCAGCCAGGATTCGGGGAATTGCATTTTTATTCAGCCTGAAATGGAGTCAAAAACAATGAGAGGTAACAGCGCAATATCCATCAACGGAATTGGCTCAAAAACCGCACATCCCCATCAAAAAACAGACGCAAATCGTTCACGCCGTAACGCAGCATGGTCAGGCGATCAGGCCCCATGCCAAAGGCAAAACCGATGTACTGCTCGGGGTCCAGCCCCATATTGCGCACCACATTGGGGTGCACCTGGCCGCTGCCCGCCACTTCGAGCCATTTGCCCGCCAGCGGCCCACTTTGGAATTGAATGTCTACCTCAGCGCTGGGTTCGGTGAACGGAAAGAAGCTGGGCCGAAAGCGCAGCACCAAGTCATCGCTTTCAAAGAAGGTGCGACAAAAATCCGTGAACACCACCTTCAAGTCCTTGAAGCTGATGGCCTCGCCAATCCACAAGCCCTCGCACTGGTGGAACATGGGCGAATGGGTGGCGTCACTGTCCACTCGATAAGTGCGGCCTGGCGCAATCACGCGGATTTCGGGCATGCGCTGGCCCGCATCCAGCAGAGCCTTGTAGCGCTTGACGTGCTGCACCGCGTGGCGAATCTGCATGGGGCTGGTGTGGGTGCGCAGCAAATTAGGCGCAGTTTCGCTGCCACCTTCCACGTAGAAGGTGTCGTGCATGGAGCGAGCTGGGTGATCTTCTGGCGTGTTGAGCGCCGTGAAATTGAACCAATCGCTTTCAATTTCTGGCCCCTGCGCCACTTCAAAGCCCATGCTGCCGAAAATGCCCTCGATGCGCTCCATCGTGAGGGTGACCGGGTGCAGCCCCCCTGCCCCACGCACGCGCCCCGGCAAAGTCACATCCAGCGCTTCGGCCTGCAATTGGGCGTTGAGTTCGACCTCTGCCAGTTGCTGGCGCCGCTCGGTCAAGGCCGCTTCAATCGCCTGTTTGGCTTGATTGATGGCTGCACCGCGGGCTTTTTTCTCTTCCACGCAGAGCTGCGCCATGTCTTTCATCAAGGCAGTGATGCTGCCAGACTTGCCCAAAAAACGGGCCTTGGCATTTTCCAGATCATTCGGAGTCGCCGCCTGGGCGAACTGTTCGCATGCCGAAATAACGATGGCTTCGAGGGAATTGGTCATGATTTTTGATGCCTTAAAAACAAAACACACAAACACGCCACAAGCAGCGCCGATACGAATGATGAAAAAACCAATCGCCCAAGCAAACTACCTGCGCTTGCTTTTTCATCCATCAAGCATTCAGGCATTGCAAACGACACGGTTTGCTTCACTGATGTTGTGCCTCTGTGTTTTGTCTCTATCGCTCCATGTAAAAAAACCAGCACCTTTCAGTGCTGGCTTTGCATAGGTCATACGGCAAAAAACGGCAAACTACGCGAATAGCTTGAACGCCTTCTGCCTTTGTGCTTAAGCAGCCAGCTTGGCTTTGACCTGATTGACAATGGCAGCAAACGCTGCAGCATCGTGCACGGCGATATCGGCCAGCACCTTGCGGTCCAGACCGATTTGCGCCTTGTTCAGGCCATTGATGAACTGGCTGTAAGTCAGGCCATTGGCGCGTGCAG
>JAUMXD010000127.1 GCA_030529305.1 Allobrachymonas sp. | reverse complement strand
AATGGCAAAGGATGAAAGCATGAGCCTGAAAGAGCAAATCA
The DNA here is from genome assembly GCA_030529305.1 of Allobrachymonas sp. Next base: position 2,339 of record JAUMXD010000127.1, on the reverse strand, counting down.
CCGAAGACATGAAAACCGCCATGCGCGCCAAAGACACTGCGCGTTTGGGCACGATCCGCCTGTTGCAGGCCGCCATCAAGCAGCGCGAGGTGGATGAACGCATCACTCTGGATGATGCCGCCGTAATCGCAGTGGTGGATAAACTGGTGAAGCAGCGCAAAGACAGCATTGCTGCCTACGAGCAGGCCGCGCGGCAAGATCTGGCTGATCAGGAAAAGGCCGAGCTGGCCGTGCTGCAAGCCTATCTGCCCGCGCGCATGAGCGAAACCGAAATCACGGCTGCCGTACAAGCCATTGCTGCGGCGTTCGATGCCGAAAATGGCCGCAAACCTGCTGCCGCGGATATGGGCAAACTCATGGCTGCGGCCAAGGCTCAATTGGCGGGCAAGGCGGATATGGGTGCGGTATCGGCCGCGGTGAAGGCTGTGTTGGCCTGAATTCAACTCCGCGTTGGTACATCTTGATGGCGTCTATGACTGGATGTCTGTTTGGGGTGATTGAAACAGCTGTTTAGCCAGCCTGCATTTGAAAAACGATGGGCGCTTCTTGATGACAAGGAGCGCCCGTTTTTTATTTGATGGCTTGAATTGAATCGGCAAGCTGTTTGGGCTCTGCCCTCATTCATCGCCTAAAGGATCACCCAAAGGCGGGCAGGCTGCTTGCTCGTGGCACACGCAGCTTTCGCCTCGTGCAGCAACGACTAGTTCTTGCAGCACGGGGCATTCGCCGCTCAAATGCTGGCCCTCGCCGTGGGCCATGCAGCGGCTTTGCAGGGTGCGCAACTGCTTTTCCAATGCTTGCAGGCTGCGCAGGCGGCTTTGTACGCGCGCAAGCTGGGCTTGTACCAAGGCATCCACCTCCGCACCATCTGACAGTGGGTTGGCCATCAAGTCAATCAGTTGGCGGATGTCGCCCAGTGACATGTCCAGCGCGCGGCAGTGGCGGATGAAGGCCAGGCGCTCCAAATGGGTGTGCGCGTATTGGCGGTAATTGCTGGCGGTGCGGGCGGGCGCAGGCAACAGCCCCTCGCGCTCGTAATAGCGAATGGTTTCAACCGATGTGCCAGAGGCGGCGGCTAGTTCACCGATCTTCATAGGCTTTTCTCAAAAGTCCTTACTCTGTGGCTGGGTTTGTGCGAAAAAGGCTTGACTCTAAAGTTGCTTCAGGGTTTTCAATATAGCAAATTCACTGATTCCCCATTCTTTTTGCGAAAGAAAAAACATGAGCAACCCGTCCACACACAACCCAACGCCCACGTCCAACGAGCACAAGCCATCGCATGGCTGTGCTTGCGCGGGGCATGCGCCGCAGCCCCATGCCGACGTGCATGCGCATCCGCCTGTTGAGTCGCACCACGGGCACGGTGATAAGGCGCAGGCTGCATCGTGCTGCGCACATGACAAGGCTGAGCCGAAAGAGGACAAGCATGCTGCGTACGCTGTTTGCACGCACGCGCAGGGGCAGGGCGAACACGAGCACGAGCACGAGCGTAAGCATCACCATTACCACGGCGGGTCTGCAAAGCATGACCACGCTTGCGGGGGTGATGCTGCGCACCAAGCGCATGCCTGCGCAGGCCATGGCCACAAGCACGGCGATCGCGCGCATGGCGGCCATATCAACGGCAAGCATGCTCACAATGAGCATGCGCATGAGCAGGGTGCGCACGAACACAGTCATCAGCACGCACACGGCGGGGCGTGCAGCCATCAGCACGGTCACGGTTATGCCCATGATCATCACAAGCACGATCACAGCCAGCACTCGCATGATCACCATGCGCATGCGCACGATCATGGCCATGATCACCATCAGCACGGCGCAGGCGGCTGTGGCGGGGCTTGCGGCTCGGGCGCGATGAGTCTGACCGAGCCGGTGCACGTGGCTGGCATGCTGAACCTGCGCGTGCCCGATATGGATTGCCCAAGCGAAGAGGCGCAAATCCGCCGTGCGCTGGAAGGTTATGCCGCCATCAAGAGCATGCGCTTTGACCTGGGCGCACGCACGGTGGCGATTGATGCGCCCGAGGCCGATTGGCCCGCCATTGAGCAGGCCATTGCGCGTGAGGGTTTGAAAACCGAACGCCTGAGCGCCCCCGTTTCCGCCGAAGAAACGCGCCAGCGCCAGCGGCGCGAGGTGTGGAAGCTGGGCGCGGCACTGGGCTTTGCACTGGGTGCTGAAATGGTGCACTTTGCCGCGCCAGAAACCATGCCCTGGCGGGTGTTGAGCATGGCGCTGGCGGGCGTGGCCATTCTGCTGTCGGGCTTTGGCGTGTACCGCAAAGGCCTGGCCTTGTTGCTGCGCGGGCAGTTGAGCATCACCACCCTGATGACGGTGGC
>JAUMXD010000126.1 GCA_030529305.1 Allobrachymonas sp. | reverse complement strand
AGCCCCCCGCCACCACGGCCACGGCCGCAATGGCCGACGAGAGCCACAGCGCCAGACGCAGGCGCAGCGAGCGGTTCTTGGGCTGTGGGTTCTGCGCCTGTGGCATGGCTGCTTGGCTCACTGGCGACTCACTGGGTTTTTGGGCACCATCCATCCGGCCCCCCGTACATTCTTGATGGCATCGCTACCCAGCTTGCGCCGCAGGGCATGGATCAGAAATTCGATGGCATTGCTTTCCACCTCTTCGCCCCAGCCGTACACGCGGTCTTCGAGCTGCGCGCGCGACAGGATGGCGCCGGGCCGCAGCATCAGCGCATAGAGCAAGGCGAATTCGCGCTTGGACAGGCGCACGGCTTGACCGGCTTGGCCTGCCGCCTGCCCGACTTGTTCTTCCGGCGCGGGCGAGGCCTTGGACACATCGGCTGCGCTCTTTGCCTGCGCCTGTTTCACCTCTTTCGCCGCTTTCGACGAAGCCGTTTTTTTCGGCTCGCTCGCCGCAGCCGCCTCATCCACTGCGCCATCCAGCCGCCAGACTTCATGTGTGGCGGGGTCCAGGCGCAGCAGGCCGTTATCCAGCACAGGCGTGCCCATGCCGCTTTTACGCCGCAGCACGGCACGCATGCGCGCCAGCAGCTCGTTCATGTCAAAAGGTTTGATGACGTAATCGTCCGCCCCGGCGTCCAGCCCGGCGATGCGGTCTTCCACCCCGTCGCGCGCGGTGGTAATGAGCACGGGTACGGCATCGCTTTTGCCGCGGATGGCGCGCAGCACCTGCAGGCCGTCTTTGCCGGGCAGGCCCAGGTCGAGCAGCACCAGATCGTAGTGCTGGGCGGCCAGGGCATCCAGCCCGGCCGGGCCGGTTTTGACCCAATCGGCCGCGCACGATGCGTCCTTGAGCGCGGCCTGCGCGGCTGCGCCAATCATGGGGTCGTCTTCAATCAAGAGTACGCGCATGGTGTTTGAGGGCTCGATTCACGCCATCTTGCCGCATGCCCAATGGGCACACATTGGCACATGCCAGCAGGCGTATGCATTGGCCGAATGTGAGTAAGAATGTGAGTAAACAACGGCCCTGCGCGTTTCGCAGGGCCGGCTCACCAGCGCAATGCCGGGTGTCATCAATCATCCCAATCCACACGACTGGAGATGACCTTGCCTGTGCGGGCATCGACCTTCACATCGTATTCCTTGCGGTCGCGCGTGACGAGATCCACCTCGTACACCAGGCGGCCTTGCTCGTGATCCAGCTCGGCCTTTTTCACGCGGCCGTTGGGCACGTGCTTTTGCGCAATGGCAATGGCGCGCTCCATGCTGATGCGTGCGCCGGTGTGTGCAGTGCGTGGGGCGGTCTCCATCATGCGGTGCTTGTTGTCGGCATGGGCTATGCCCGCAAGGCCCGCCAGGCTGGCGGCAACGATCAGGGCGGCAAGGGTTTTGGGGCTGTTCATGGCAAATTTCCTTTCCAGGTGGTGCAGGTTGTAGCAGGTTTTGCCTGCTGCAAGTCAGCAAAGGGATTGTTAGCTGGCGCGGGCTGCTGGCATGGGCCTTGGCCCAGCAGCCATCACACATCAAGCGGGCGATCAGTCGAACCAGTCTCGGCGGTTGGAAAGCACTTTGCCCGTTACGGCGTCGATTTTCATGTCGTATTCGTACCAGTCGGCGCCAACCACTTCAATTTCGTACACCCTGCGGCCCCATTCCACGTCCATGTCCACATCTTTGATGCGGCCGCCGGGATGGTGCTTTTCGGCAATGGCAATGGCCTGCTCCATGCTGATGGTGCCGGCAATGGCAGGCGTTGCCGGCGCGGACTGTGCCACTTGCACGCGTGCTGCGTTGCTGGCGGCCGGGTTCGCTTGGGCCAAGCCAACGCTGGCCGCCAGGCTGGCAGCGGCGATCAGGGCAGAAAGGGTTTTAGAGGTTTGCATGGCTTCTCTCCTCACAGTCATTGGTGTATCTGTCACAGCGACATCGCTGTCAACACCTGCATGATGCAAGCCCAAACTTAGCCTGCCATTAGGCATATAAAACACTGCTGCGTGGGATCATCTGCAAGGCGGCCACAGCGCAACAGACCCTTGTCCGAGCGATGCCGCATGCAGCACCTACATGGCGCCCGGCCCATTGAAAACTGCCTTTTGACTCATTCACCGCAAGCGCGCTCCCGTTCTTGTATGGGTCCAACCCAACATCCAAGCGCCCACTTATTGACTGAGCACCCGCCCTGTATCATTGCCCCCTTTTTGCCGCGCCCGGCCTGTTGGCAGGCCGCTGGTTCGCCTGCTGTTGAACGCCTGCTTTTCCCCGTCTTTGCCCTGCCCTGCTCCCCCATGTCTTCCGGCCTGAACATTGCCCAACAAGAAGCCGTCAACCACCTGCACGGCCCCTGCCTGGTGCTGGCCGGCG
>JAUMXD010000019.1 GCA_030529305.1 Allobrachymonas sp. | reverse complement strand
TGCTTTGGCACATGTCACTCAGTATGCGCGCATCAAAAGATCGTGAACAGGCTCTTAGAAGGACTAAATCCTCAAACTGGTGCTCCAGCAAGAGGGAATGACAATACAGACGATGTTTACATTCATCGTGAAACCCTTAGTCATGTCAACACCTCTCTTGGCCAATACACTTCTGCTACATCCTGCCCTGCCTCGTATCAGCGCCTTAATTCTCTGCTGCCCCGCTCGCATCATCCAAAGGCAATTCGGCCGAGAACTTGTACCGCTGCATGCTGAAGAAAGTACGCACATTGCGCACGTTAGCGTCTTGCGTGAACAGGCGCTGGCTAAAAGCCATGAAAGCCGGCATATCGGCCACAGTCACGATCAGCACAAAGTCCGCCCCGGGCGAGGTGCGGTAACACTGCTGCACGGCCACATCAGCCACGGCACGCGCGGCAAAGGCTTGCTGCTGCGCTTCGGCCTGCACATCCAGCGTCACTTCCACAATGGCCGTGAGCCCCGCACCCAAGTGTTGATACAGGGCTTGCCCATTGAGCACACACACGGTGCGCTCAATCAAGCCCAGTGCATGCAAACGCCGCACCCGTCGCAAGCAGGTCGCAGGCGACAAGGCGCAGCGAGCCGCCAGCTCCTGATTGGTCAAGCTGGCATCGCGCTGCAACTGGCGCAGCAAACGCCAATCAGCAGCATCCAGAACATCGTTCGTATCCTGACTCATACTCGAATATAAATTTCAAAATTTAGCTTGCAATGAAATTTATCACGCGAACTATGTATTTGTGAAATTTTATTGAGTAACGATATTTATCGAGAAATATATTGCCAGGCCATTCGCTATCATTGCGCCATCTTTTGGTTCAGGCCCATCGTCCTTGCCAGCCAAGGCTATGGCAACAGCGGCAAGGCGGCCTTCTTTTGCAGGAGATAGTCAATATGTGCGGCATCGTGAGCGCAGTGGCGCAGCACAACGTGGTTCCCGTTTTGGTGCAGGGCTTGCAGCGGCTGGAATACCGCGGCTACGATTCCTGCGGCGTGGCCGTGTGGAACAAGGGCTTGCAGCGCGCGCGCAGCACCACCCGCGTGCACGAGTTGCAAGAGCAAGTGCAGCGCGAGCAAGTGCAGGGCTACACCGGCATTGCCCACACCCGCTGGGCCACACACGGCGCACCGGCCGTGCACAACGCGCACCCGCACTTCAGCCACGGCCCCGGCGTGGATGCCGACAACAGTGGCAATAAGCCCGGCCGCATCGCGCTGGTGCACAACGGCATCATCGAGAACCACGAGGCCCTGCGCCTGCAACTGCAAGTCAAAGGCTATGTGTTTGCCAGTCAAACGGATACCGAAGTCATCGCCCACCTGATCGATTCGCTCTACAACGGCGATTTGTTCGAGGCGGTGAAGGCCGCCCTGCCCCAGCTGCATGGCGCCTACGCCATCGCCGTGATCTGCCGCGACGAGCCGCACCGCATGGTGGGCGCGCGCGCTGGCTCGCCGCTGGTGCTGGGCGTTGGCACAGATGGCGCGCATTACCTCGCCAGCGACGCCATGGCCCTGGCAGGCGTGACCGACCAGATCCTCTATCTGGAAGAAGGCGATGTGGTCGATGCCCAACTGGGCAAGTACTGGATCGAAAACGGTGGCCAGCGCCTGACGCCCGCGCAGCGCCCCGTTAAAACCGTGCAGGCGCACAGCGGCGCGGCCGAGCTGGGCCCCTACCGCCACTACATGCAAAAAGAAATTTTCGAGCAGCCCCGTGCCCTGGCCGATACGCTGGAGGGCATCCAGGCCGTGGTGCCCGATCTGTTTGGCGAAGGGGCCGAAGCCATCTTCAAGGCCATCGACCGCGTGCTGATTCTGGCCTGCGGCACCAGCTACTACAGCGGCTGCGTCGCCAAATACTGGCTGGAGGCGCTGGCCGGCGTGCCCTGCGATGTGGAAATCGCCAGCGAATACCGCTACCGCACCAGCGTGCCCAACCCGCGCACGCTGGTCGTCACCATCAGTCAAAGCGGCGAAACGGCCGATACGCTCTCGGCCCTGCGCCATGCGCAATCGCTGGGCATGCAGCAAACGCTGACCATCTGCAATGTGGCCACCAGCGCCATGGTGCGCGAATGCAAGCTCGCTTACGTCACCCGTGCGGGCGTGGAAATTGGCGTGGCCTCTACCAAAGCCTTTACCACGCAACTGGCTGGCCTGTTCTTGCTCACGCTGGCGCTGGGCCGCTGCAAAGGCAGCATTTCAGACGAGCAACACGCCACCCTGCTGCACCAGATGCGCCATCTGCCCGTGGCCATTCAAGCCGTGCTCACGCTGGAACCGCACATCCTGCAATGGGCCGAGCGCTTTGCCGAAAAAGACAACGCCCTTTTCCTGGGCCGCGGCATGCACTACCCCGTGGCTCTGGAAGGTGCGCTCAAACTCAAAGAGATCAGCTACATCCACGCCGAAGCCCACCCCGCAGGCGAGCTCAAACACGGCCCGCTGGCGCTGGTGACCGCCGCCATGCCCGTGGTGGTGGTGGCGCCCAATGACGAGCTGATCGACAAACTCAAAAGCAATATGCAAGAAGTGCGCGCGCGCGGCGGCGAACTGTACGTGCTGGCCGATGCCGACAGCCACATCCAAAGTGAAGAAGGCATCCACGTCATCCGCATGCCCGAACACTACGGCGCACTCAGCCCCATCCTGCACGTCGTGCCGCTGCAATTGCTGGCCTACCACACCGCCTGTGCCAAAGGCACCGATGTGGACAAGCCACGAAACCTGGCCAAGAGTGTGACTGTGGAATAACGCAGCCAGCCACACAGAGACTCGCGCCAAGAATCGCTGAGTTCAACGCTGAAGCGGCAGGTGTTTCCTACCAAACCGCCGTGCACTTGATTGGCCAAGCGCATATCAATGACACGCTGCTGTACGTGGCTGGAGCGGATGGCTCGTATATCTCTTGAAGGAGCACTCTCAATAAAAAAGCCCCTGTTTGGGGCTTTTTTATTGGCTCCAAAACGAAGGTAATACACGTTAGCAGCCGCAGCCAGCCCAATCAAACGATTACTAGCGGCCTGTATTTCAACACGCCCCGCTGGCAATACCGTGTCGGCTGGCCTTCGAGATTGGCGAACAGGCTACGTAAAGCCCTGTATCGATTGTTTTGGGCTGATTTCCCAAGCCTCATCTCACCAGACTGACGATCTGCAACAAGCCTTTGATACGGCTTCATTGATCAGCCTTGGCATGGGTTTGAGGTGCAGGGGCGCGCTCAAAGCCGCTCACATCCTCGGCCAGCAGCACAGCCAGCGGGCGCGTGGCTTCGAATTCAGCCAGCACGATGGCGATGATGACCGTGAGCGGTATCGCCAGAATCGCACCAGCCACGCCCCATAAGGCCGTCCACAACGACAAGGCCACCATCACCACAAAGGGCGAAAGGTTGACTTGCTTGCCGATCATTTTGGGCTCCAGCACATTGCCCACATACATCTGCGCGGCTGTGAGCAAACCGGCCACCAGCAGCGTGGTTTGAAGGGAGCCAAACTGCGCCAACGTGAGCAGCACAGGAAACACCACCCCCATGAACGAGCCCACATAAGGGATGTAGTTGAGCAAACCGATCACCAAAGCCCAGAACAAGGCGTAATCCACATTGCACAGCCACATGATGGCCCACGAGATCGCCGCCAGAATGATGTTGATGAGCGTTTTAACGGCCAGGTAGTCACCAATCTTGTGGTTGATATCGGCAATCATCCGGCGCGTTTGCTCAGCCCCCTCGCCTGGCAAAGCCACCGACAGTTTGCGAGAAAAGCCGCCGCGCTCGCCCAGCAAGAACATGGCGTAAATCACCACCATCATGGCAACGCCCGCCAAAGAGCCGACCGAGTTCAACACCATACCAAGCAAGGCTTGCAGATTGATTTTGTCGAGCGTGGCCGCGCGAATGGTTTTCCAGTCCGGCTCGGTTTCGATACCCAGCCGAGTCGTGATTTGCGTAAGCAAGCGCGCAAGGTTTTCTTGATACGTCGGCACAGTGCTCATCACCGCTTCTGCCGTGCTGAGGATGATGCCTGTCAACAGCGCCATGGCCCCAATAAATCCTAAGAGCACCAAGGCACGCCGCGCCCAAGCAGGCGCCTTGCCCACCACCGGCACCCGACAGAGCCAATCGGCCATCTCGACCAGCACATAGACCGAAATCAGCGCCATGAAGATGGGCAACAGCAAACTTTGCCCAATCTTTAGCAGCCAGCCGATCAGCACAACCAGCAACAGCGACAACACCAACAACTGCAAGGGGTGCAAACGCACCGCTTCTTTTTTAACCATGGATGTAAAAATAAAAAACAGCGCCGATCACGACCGTCGGTTGACAGAAAAAACAATACGGCTATTGACTGAGACAGCACAAATCAATACCGCAGATACACGGCGAGGAATGCCCTCCACCTAACAAAATGGCTGTCGCTCCTCAGTCATGACTCAATCGTTAGCGGGCAGCACCCTGCGCCCCGTGAGCGCATGGTGCTCACGCAGAGCAAAGCGATCGGTCATGCCAGCGATGTAGTCGGCCACAGCGCGCTCGCGATCAGGGCGATCGGCAAACTCGGGCCGCATGGCTTGCGGCTGCTGGCAATAGTGCGCAAACAGATCGCGCACCACTTGCTGGGCCTGATCCATGTTCTGCATCACTTGCGGATGGCGGTACAGCGCCTGCATCAGAAATTGCTTGAGTGCCTGCGAACGCGCGCGCATTGCCTCATCAAACCCCAGCAGGGGCGGGCTTTGGCGCACGGCATCCACATCCGTCGGACGCAACTCTTGCAAGCGCTGCAAGGTGGCCGATACGACGTTGAGGATTTGCGCACTGAGCATGCGGCGGATGGTTTCGTGCCACAAGCGGCGGCCTTGCAATTGCGGCCATTCGCTTTTGACCTGCGTGTGATACTCAGCCACCAGGGACACTTGCAGCACGGCATCCCACTGCAAGAGGCCGGAACGCAAGCCGTCATCCACATCATGGGCGTTGTAGGCGATCTCGTCGGCCAAATTCGCCAGTTGCGCTTCGAGGCTGGGCTGCTGGCGCAGCAAAAAGCGCTGCCCTACACCGCCAGGCTCACGCGCCTCAATCAATTGGGCGTTGCGCAGCGAGCAGTGTTTGAGGATGCCCTCGCGCGTTTCAAAGCACAGGTTCAAGCCGTCGAAGCCGGGATAGCGTTGCTCCAGCGTATCGACCACGCGCAGGCTTTGCAGATTGTGCTCAAAGCCGCCGTGGTTCTGCATGCATTCGTTGAGGGCATCTTGCCCCGCATGACCAAACGGCGTGTGGCCCAGGTCGTGCGCCAGCGCGATGGCTTCAACCAAGTCCTCATCCAACGCCAGTGCGCGGGCGATGCTGCGACCAATCTGCGCCACTTCCAGCGTGTGCGTGAGGCGCGTGCGAAACAGGTCGCCTTCATGGTTCAAAAACACCTGGGTTTTGTAAACTAACCGCCTGAAAGCGGATGAGTGCACGATGCGGTCGCGATCGCGCTGGAACATGCCGCGCGTGTGCGCATCCTCTTCAGGCAAGCGGCGTCCTCGGCTTTGCAAGGGATGGCACGCCCACGGCGCGTGTTGTGCGTTATCACTCAAGCCATCGATTGCGCGGATGTAAACAGCCATGTGGCGTCCCTTTTGAAGATCTCAGTCACTTGCTTACTCATGTGGCTTGGCTGCACGCAGCGATGGTTTCAGCCACCAAGGCATCGGGCACCGAAACCAGCGCCGCTTGCCCCGGCTGAGGCAGCACTACAAAACGGATAGCGCCGCCCTCTGCCTTTTTGTCCACCCGCATGTGCTGCAACCAGGCTTGTACATTGGCTGCGTCATCCGCCGCAACACCAGCAAGAAGCGGCGCCTGCACCGGCAAGCCTGCGGCTTGCACCAAGCGGCGCAAGCGGTGGGTAAACGCGGCATCGACCAAACCCAATTGCTGCGACAAGTGCGCGGCCATGACCAGCCCGCAGCCCACAGCTTCGCCATGCAGCCAGGTGCCAAAGCCCAAGCCCGCCTCGATGGCGTGGCCGAATGTATGCCCCAAATTGAGAATGGCGCGCATGCCGCTTTCCTGCTCGTCTTGCGCAACGACCCACGCCTTGATTTCGCAGCTGCGTTGCACAGCCACCCGCAACACATCGTGCTGGCGCGCGCGCAGAGCGGGCATGCGCTGCTCCAGCCAATCAAAAAACGCCATATCGGCAATGGGGCCGTATTTGATTACTTCGGCCAGGCCCGCACTGAACTCCCGCTCTGGCAAAGTAGCCAAGGTCGCCATATCGCACACCACTTGGCGCGGCTGATAAAAGGCGCCAATCATGTTCTTGCCCAAGGGGTGATTGATAGCTGTTTTGCCACCCACCGAAGAATCCACCTGCGCCAGCAGCGTGGTAGGCACCTGCACCAAGGGCACGCCGCGCATATAGCAAGCAGCAGCGAAGCCGGTTACATCGCCCACAACGCCACCACCCAAGGCAAACAACACGGTTTTACGATCGCATTGATGCGCCAGCAAGGCATCAAAAATCTGGTTGAGCGAGGCCCAGGTTTTGTACGCTTCGCCATCGGGCAAAGTCAAACAGTGCACCTGCTTGAAGCGCCCGGCCAGCGCCTGCTGCAAACGCTTGGCATACAAGGGGGCAACCGTTGTGTTGCTCACGATCAAAGCCTGCGCAGCAGCAGGCAGGTTGTGCCAAGTGGCTTCAACATCCAACAAGTCTGTTCCGATCTGAATGGGGTAGCTGCGATCGCCCAAGTCAATGCTCAATTCAGATTGAACCTGACTCGGATCAAACGCTGGCAACGGATGTTGGATAGGAAATGTTTTCAAGGTGGCGTTCATGCCATGTATTGTGGCGCATGCCTGCCCTTTTACAGAGCGGACGCTTCTTCAATTTCGCTCACGCGCCGATTACACAGATTTTTTCTATTCGCAAGACTGCGCAAATTGAAAAGCCGCCGCTCCCGCTGCTTTTTCAGCGTTCATTCGCCTGTCTGTATTTTTTGAATGATTCTTTGAGCCGTTGCTGTTACGGAACTTCTGCCGCAGGGGATGATGTGATGCGCTGTTTCTCGGTACAGAAGCTCGCGCTCTTCAAATAAGGATCGGATTTTTGCCAGTGGATCAGGCACTTGCAACAAAGGCCGCTGCGTATCGTGCTTCAAGCGTCGATAGATGGCTTCGGGTGAAGCATGCAAATAAAACACGGCTCCGCCAGATCGCAGGAGTTGGCGATTTTCCGCGCGCAATACGGCACCACCGCCAGTCGATAAAACAAATGGCCCTTGCTGCGCTAAAAGCTCTTGCAACACGCGGGCTTCTTGATCCCTGAAAGCGTCTTCACCATGCGCGGCGAAATACTCCTTGATACGCATGCCTAAGGCGCTTTCCAGCACCTCATCCGAATCCGCAAAGGGCCAAGAAAAATGCCGGGCGACACGGCGCCCGGCAGAGGTTTTTCCGGAACCCGGCAAGCCAATCAGAATGATGTTTTGCAAGACGGGTTCACTTTCTACAGATGACTGGATGAATCCTTAGCGGATTGCCGCACGCTCGCTGACGATTTTCGGCGTCAGGAACACCAGCATTTCACGCTTGGTCGATTCTTTTTTGCGGTTTTTGAACAAATTGCCCAATACCGGAATGTCACCCAACAGCGGCACCTTGGAAATACCGCTTGTTTCGTTCACGGTATAGATCCCGCCGATGACTACCGTACCGCCATTTTCTACCAGCACATTGGTTTGAATGTGCTTGGTGCTGATGGCATAACCAGCAACTGTCGGGCGATCCACCTGGTCGTTGGTGATATCCACGTCCATGATGACGCTGCCCTCAGGCGTGATCTGCGGCGTCACTTCCAGCTTCAGCGAAGCCTTCTGGAATTGCACGGCTGTAGCGCCACTGGAGGAGGCTACGAGATAAGGCAGGTTCACACCTTGTTCAATGATGGCTTTGGTTTGATCGGCCGTTACCACGCGTGGGCTGGAAATCACCTTGCCATTGCCGTCTGCTTCAAGAGCAGAAATTTCCAGATTCAGGAAGCGCGCTGCACCAGAGCTGAAAATCGAAATGGCCAATGCTGCAGGGTTCACGTCGCCACTGCTCAACGCGGGAGCAGCGAAGTTATACAAGCTGTTGTTATTCCCCAAGCCCATGCGAATCGTGTCGCCTTTGGATGAGCCCAAGTCTGTGCCACGCTGGCCTGCATTGAGGCCGTTGATGCCCAAACGCACACCCAGAGACTGGCCCCATGTGTCGGCTGCCTCAACCATGCGCGCCTCGATCATCACCTGGCGGACGGGCACATCCAGCTTGGCGATCATGGCCGAAATCTGATCCAGCACGGAAGGCACATCCGTTACGAACAGCATATTCGTACGAGACTCGGCAATAGCCGAACCACGAGCGCTGAGCATCTTGGTGCCCTTGCCTGAACCACCTTCTCCCTCAAGCCCCTTGAGCAAATCAACCGCTTTGGCATAGTTCAGTTGATACGACTGGGTACGCAGTGGCTCCAGACCAGTCACGGCTGCACGCGCTTCCAGTTCCTGCTTTTCTTTGGCGGCCATTTCATCCTTGGGCGCAATCCAGATCACATTGCCGTTTTTGCGCATGCCCAAGCCTTTGGCTTGCAGCACCACGTCCAGAGCCTGATCCCAAGGCACATCTTTCAAACGCAGCGTCAAGTTACCGTTGACACTGTCAGATGTAATGATGTTGAAGTTCGTGAAATCGGCAATGACTTGCAGCAGCGCACGAATTTCAACGTTCTGGAAGTTCAGCGACAATTTCTCGCCACGATAACCCGGGCCTTGCGTGAGCTTGTTCGGATCAACACGCAGGGGGTGCAGCTCTACCACCAATTGATCATCACTTTGGTAAGCAGAATGCTCCCACTCGCCACGCGCAGCGATCGTCAAGCGCACCCGGTCACCCGACTGGGCTGCCGTTACGCGCTGCACTGGCGTGCCAAAGTCGGTCACGTCAAAGCGTTTGTTCAAAGATGGCGGCAGTGAAGACTTCAGCAAGTCCACCACCAAGTTCTGACCTTGGGGCTTGATATCCACCCCCACTTGGCTATTGGGAAGCTGTACAACAATGCGACCGCTGTTGTCCGCACCACGGCGGAAGTCAATGCCGCGCAAAGGCAATACGCTGGTGTTGCGGCTTTCGGCAAAGACTTGCTGCGTGGCTTTGGCTGGCGCCGACAAGGGAGCAGGGCTCAACGTTACCAGCAAAGACTTGCCACTGATATCCGCCCGATAAGTCGTAGACTGCTTCAGATTGATCACCACACGCGAACGCCCATTGCCCTGCACCACCTGAGCTGAACGCAAATTGCCGCGGTTGAATTCTTGCAGCTGCCGGGAAACCTTGCTATCTACACCAGGCAAGTCCAAAGCGATGCGCGGCGGGTTCTGCACCACAAAGCCTGCTGGCAAGGTAGTCAGAGGTTCGGTCAGCTCAACGCGCACCACCTCGGCGCCACCCTGAACAAAGCCGGTGATGTTTTCAATGGCATTTTGCGCATAGGCCGCCATACTGAACACGGCGGACGCTGTAAACAGCGCAGTTTTTCCTGCCCAACGGCGGAAGTGTTGATTAAGTTTTGTCTGCATTATTTACTTCCTTCCTGCAAGTTCAATGTGGTATCGCGCTCAATCCATTCGCCAACAGCGTCTTGCACCACTTCACGCAGCGCCACTTGGCTTTCTTTGATAGAGGTAACCCGGCCAAAATTCTGGCCCATGAAATCACCCACCCGGATTTGATAGAGCAAGTTGTCAACCTTTATCAAGGCTACTACGCGCCCATCTTTTTGCAACATGCCCACATAGTGCATGGTGTCCAGAGGATAGGCTTCCAAAGGCTGTTTTCTGCGCCCTTCTGCTACCGAGCGATACAGCGCCGAAGCAGGACTGCTGGCATTGGCTGCGCTGATGGCTTGGAGCAAGCGATCGACACTGAATGGCTCAACCCCAGCCGGAGGCATATAGTTCACCGCCGTATAAGGCTTGGGCTCAGGCAAGGGCTTGACGGCCGGACGCGTCTTATTTCTTTCCTCTTGCATCCAAGCTTCTGTTTCGCGCATTCGGCTATTGCCACAACCTGCTAAAGCGAGCGCAACGGAACAAATCGTTATGCAGATGATGGAGCGCTTCATGATTTTGCCCCTTGTTTGGCTTTGGCTGCATTTTGGGCGTTAGCAGCTTTTTCGTTTTTATCCAGATAACGGAATGTGTTGGCTGTTGCCTCCATCACCAAGCTGCCCGTATTCTTTTTAGCGTCTTTCCCTTCTCCGATATTCATATTGCTTAACGTGACGATACGCGACAAATGCGCAATATCTGCAGCGAATGAAGCAATATCGGAAAATTGACCTGAAACACGAATAGCTACCGGCAGCTGCGCGTAATAAGTCTTGACCTCCTCATTGCCTGGCTTGAAAAGCTCAAACTGCAAGCTGCGACCAACACCCGCTTGGTTGATATCCGAAAGCAAGCTGGCCATTTCCGACTTGCCCGGCAATTGCTTTTCCAGCTGGGCCACATATTCCTCAGCCTGCTGTTTTTGTTGCAAAAGCGGCTCCAAATTGGCCACTTTGGTGGTTTTTTCCACAAATTCTGCACGGTGCTTTTCTTCTTCTTGCTGGCGAGACTCCAGCTCAGTCAGCTGGTCGCGCACCAGCAACAGCCAAACCACAAGCACAGCCGCCGCAGCCACCAAGAAATACAGCAGCAGTTGTGGCGCCAGTGGCATGGTAGCCGGATTGCGCCAGTCAGCCCCGCGAAACTGTGCCGCCAAATCCATTTTGGGCAGCACAAGCTTGGTTGCCGACTTTTTGGCGCGTTTTTTATCGCGCGCTGGAGGTTTCATCTTGATTGCCATAACAAACCTTATTCATTCGCAAACTCATGCGGCTGGCTTGGCTTTGGCGCCAGCTTTTTTCTCGTCAGGGTTTTCGGGCTTTTTCAATGTCAACAGCATCTTGAAGCTGTAGGCTTGGTGTTTGCTCTTGTTGGACAAGCTCACTTCTTGCACCAATGTCTGCTCCAGCTTGGGCGGTACGGCAAACAGCGCCGAGTCGCGCAAATTGCGCAAGAACTCCGACACCCGCTCGTTGGATTGAGCCATGCCCTCCAGACTCACCACGGCATCTGTCTGCTTGAGACTGGTCAGGTACATGCCATCGGGCATTTTGGAAGTCAACTCGTTGAACAGCATGACGGGATCGTTGCGCTCCTGCTGCAGGCTTTCAACAGCCTGTTGGCGCTCGCGCAAGGCGGCAATTTCTGCTTCAACGTCCTTGACTTCCTTGATTTTTTCGTCCAGCTTGGCGTTTTCTGCCTGGATGAAACTATTGACTTCTTCCTGGGCTTGAATACGGTAGTCGTAATACTTCCAGACCAAGCCGCCCGCCAACAGGCCAGCAACTGCCGCTACGCCCAGCATGGCATTGAATGTTTGTTGACGGCGCTTGCGCGCCTCCTCGCGATGAGGCAATAAATTGACCAGAATCACGATGTGAACCTCCGCATGGCCAAGCCACAGGCAGTCAGGAATGCAGGCGCGTCACGTCGCAATTTGCGATCTTGCACATGCGCCCCCATGCCCATTTCATCAAAGGGGTTGGCCAGCAAGCAGGCGGCACCCGTAGTCTGCGTCACGACTTCTGTGAGCTTGGGCAAAGAAGCCGAGCCACCCGAGAGCAGGATGTAGTCCACCTTGTTGTAAGGCGTGCTGCTGTAGAAGAACTGCAAGGCGCTTTGTATTTCTTGCGCCAAGCGCTCCATGAAGGGGCGCAAGATCACTTCCGAGTAGTCGTCAGGCAGCTGCCCCGCCACTTTCTTGGACTCGGCCTCTTCTTGCGTCATGCCGTACAGGCGAGCAATGTGCTGCGTCAGATGCGTGCCGCCAAAAGGCTGCTCGCGCTCGAACAGCACCTCGCCATTGCGCAGCATGTGCACATAGGTGCTGGCAGCGCCAACGTGCACCAAGGCGATCATGGCGTCACGCCCGCGGTTGGGCAAGCCTTTGACCAGACGCTCGGTTGCCGCTTGCGCTGCAAACGAGGCCACATCCAGCACCTTCAAGCGCAGCCCGGCCGCGTTCATCAGGGCAGTCATGTCGTCCACACGCTCCTTGCGCGCTGCGACGATCATGACCTCCTCATCCCCCACCGAGGTGCGGGACGGCCCCATCCTGTAGTAATCCAGGCTCACTTCGTCCAGCGAGAACGGGATGTACTGGTTGGCCTCGCTTTCGACTTGAAGGTCGATTTCGTTTTCGCTCAAACCTTCGGGCAGAACCACTTTCTTGGCGATGACCGCAGAGGGCGGCAGCGCGGCCACCACGGTTTTGGCGCGTGTGCCCGACTTTCTGACGACACGCTTGACGGCATCCACCGCCTGATCGAACTGCTCAATGCTGCCGTCGGAAGCGATAACGCCTGGCGGCAAAAGCTCTACCGTGCAACGCTCCAGAACCCATTTGCCAGAGGCTGCACGATCAAGCTCAACCAGCCGAATGCTGCCTGTGCCAATATCCAGACCCAGTGTGGCAGGCGGCTTTGAAGAAAAAAAGTCCAGTGAAACCAATCTTTGCCTCCGTTTGCTGCGCCCCTTGTGCCGTGTACTTTTGAACCGCGCTGATGAAAAAAGAGAAAGCCCGGTCAGTAACAAAGCGCAAAGAACGTAGAGACTTGATGCGTTTTGCTTACATCCATTCTGCAGCAATCGTAACAGTCGGTATGCGTTTGATTCAGGCTTGCTCCAAATAAGGCATGTAACTGTTGCCAAAACAGTACATTCATTCGAGCATATCCGTATCGGCTTTGTTGAGGCTGAAGTGACCTTGCCTATTGGCTTATACCTCGCTGCAGCCCTGATTGCAAAGGGCATTTAGCTTGCCAGAACCCTTCTTAAATGAACCCAGGCAGATCAACAGCTTGGAGCGCCCGTGCGCTTGAAGACACACGCAGCCGCTGTAACCAAGCGGCGCAAACCACGCAACGCTCTTTCACATCCTTGCAAATTACTGAATCGCCTTGCATTTAGCCAGGCAGCAAGCCGGGCATCTGATGCACAATGCGCAGACTTCATAGCTGCCTTTTTGGGCGGCTTTTTTCCTTGAACGTGAATGAGTTTTCAAGAGCCTATGTCTCACTCGCCCGAAGATTCTCCGCCCAGCCACACCGCACCCAAATCCAGGCTGGGGCTCCGCATTCTGCTGTGGATGATCACCATCCCGGTCGCCACGGCGCTGGTGGCTTTGATGCTGACCCTGATGGGGCTGGCCATTGCCTACACCCGGCTGCCGGATATCTCCAGTCTGCAGCACTACCAACCAAAGCTGCCCTTGCGCATCTTCACGGCCGAAGGCGATTTGATTTCGGAATTTGGCGAAGAGCGCCGCATTTACGTGCCTTTCGATGAAATTCCCAAAACGGTGAAAGACGCCGTGCTGGCCATTGAAGACGCCCGCTTCTACGCACATCGCGGCGTGGATTACACCGGCGTGCTGCGCGCGGGCATTGCCAACTTCAGCAAGGCCAAGAGCCAGGGCGCGTCCACCATCACCATGCAGGTAGCGCGCAATGTGTACCTGTCGTCCGAAAAGACCATCAAGCGCAAGATTTACGAAATGCTGCTGGCCTTCAAGATGGAGCATGCGCTGAGCAAAGACCAGATTCTGGACATCTACATGAACCAGATCTTTCTGGGCAACCGCGCCTACGGCTTTGCCGCAGCGGCCGAAGCCTATTTCGGCAAATCGATCAAAGACGTGAACCTGGCCGAGGCCGCCATGCTGGCCGGCCTGCCCAAGGCGCCTTCGCTCTACAACCCCATCGTCAACCCCGAGCGCGCGCGCATCCGCCAGCTCTACATCCTCGATCGCATGGTCGAAAACGGCTTCGTCACGCGCGAACAGGCCGAAGCGGCCAAGGCCACGCCGCTGGTCATCAAGCGCATGACGGCAGAGGACACCGTGCAAGCCGGCCATGTGGGCGAGATGGTGCGCCAGCTCATCTACGCCCAATACGGCGCCGAAAGCTACACCCGCGGCCTGAATGTGTACACCACCATTTCCACGCGCGACCAGAACGCCGCCACCCACGCCGTGCGCCAGGGCGTGCTCAATTACGACGCTAAACGCGCCTATCGCGGGCCGGAATATTTCGTCGAGTTGCCGCAAGACGCCGAATTGCTGGACGACACCATCCAGGAAACCCTGAGCAACATCCCCGATGCGGGCGAGATGCTGGCCGCCGTCGTCATCGAGGCCAAGCCCGGCAAGGTCGTGGTGCGCCGCACCGACAGCGAGCCCATCACCATCAGCGGCAACGGTTTGCGCTTTGCCTCCTGGTCGCTTTCCAACCGCGCGCCAGCCGCGCAGCGCATTCGGCGCGGGGCGGTGGTGCGCATCGTGCAAGCCAAAAACGGCTGGGAAATCCGCCAACTGCCCGAGGCCGAAAGCGCGCTGGTGGCCATGGATCCGCACACGGGCGCCATCAAAGCCCTGGTGGGCGGATTCGACTTTGCCAAGAACAATTTCAACCGCGTCACCCAGGCCCAGCGCCAGCCGGGCTCCAGCTTCAAGCCCTTCATCTACTCCGCTGCGCTGGAAGATGGCGTGATGCCCAGCACCATGATCAGCGACAGCCCCTTCACGCTTGATGCCAGCGTGACCGGCGGGCGCGCCTGGTCGCCCAAAAACTACGACGGCAGCAATGGCCCGCCTGTGAGCATGCGCCAGGCTCTCATCCGCTCCAAAAACCTGGTGTCCGTGCGCATTCTGCAAACCGTGGGCACCAAAAAAGCGCAAGACTGGGCAGGCCGATTCGGCTTTCCGGCCGAGCGCACGCCGCCCTACCTGACCATGGCCCTGGGCGCTGGCACCGTTACGCCGCTGGAGCTGGCCACGGGCTTTTCCGTTTTTGCCAATGGCGGCTACAAGGTCAACCCCTACATCATTGCCCTGATCAAAGACCAGCGCGGCAACACCATCGCCGAAGTCTCCCCGCCCGTGCTGGACGAAAGCATGCGAGCCATTCCACAACGCAACGCCTTCATCATGAACACCATGATGAATGACGTGGCCATTCGCGGCACAGCTGCACGCGCAGCAGCCGAACTGGGCCGGTCGGACCTGTACGGCAAAACCGGCACCACAAACGACGCCAAAGATGCCTGGTTTGCGGGCTTTCAGAGCAATGTGGTCGCCGTGGTCTGGTTCGGCTTTGATACCCCGCGCAACCTGGGCGACCGCGAAACAGGCGGTGGCTTGAGCCTGCCCATCTGGATTCGCTACATGCGCACGGCCCTGGCCGATGTGCCTGTTGCATCCCTCACGGCCAAGCCGCCTGCGGGCGTGCAGCAATCGGGCGGCGACTGGGCCTACAGCGAATTTGCCGGCGGCCGCGCCGTTGCCAGCATCGGTGTGGACAGCAGCTTGACTGCCAGCGACGGCACCGACACCACCTTGCAAGGTGACGGCTTCAACCAGGGCAGCGACGAGGCTGGCGGCTCGTTGGGTGGCAGTTCCTCTGGTGGCGTTACCGACATCTTCCACGACAACTGATCGCCCCTGCCCACTGAGCGCGGCCATTGAAAAAGCCACCGCTAATAGATTCAGCGGTGGCTTTTTTACAAAGAGCGCTCATGATGGCAAGGCTGTTGCCAAATACGTGCCGCTTTCGTGGGGCCTGCTCCAGCAAGCGGCCCACCCAATTCACCAGCAGCCCTGTAAAGCGGCTAATCTGCTCACCCTTTTCATGCCTTTATCGATGGGCAATAAGGCATGCCTGCGCTGTACGCAGTCCTCTCTGGCCTAGCGATATTACGTACCCGTTCAAACCATCATTTTCAAAACTTCAACGCCTGCCCGGCCTGCTCACTGGCACAGCGCGACAATTGCTCGAACAATTCAGGGCCTCCCTTGGTATCGGCCCATTGTGTGCCGTCGTAACGGTAGTGAAAGCCACCTGCGCGCGCAGCCAGCCAGATTTCTTGCAAGGGCTTTTGCAGGTTCACCACGATTTGGCTGCCATTAGCAAACATCAGCGTCACCACACCGGCAATGCGCTGGTTGTCCAAGTCCGCATCCGTCGTTTCGTTGATGCGGTCGCAAGCTGCCTCAATCCTTTGCAGGGCTTGTTCGGCCAGGTCAAGATATTCAAGGTCTGTCATTACAATTTCGGCCATGTTGAAAATCCGAATGATTGTAAAGAGCGCCGCCTTGGCAGCTTGCGCCTTGGGGCTATCGGCTTGCGGGCAAAAGGGGGATTTGTATCTGCCCACCGAACCCGAGGCCGCCCAGCGCGCCACCCTGCCTCGCAGCGTGCTGCCCATGCGCTTGCGCACGCAGCCTGCCGCCTCCCAAGCGCAAGCCGCAGAAGCGGCGGCATCCCGCCCTCATCAGCCCTAAGCGCCTATGGGAAACGCTCTTTAACGCACCTCCACCGGCGTTTGCTTATAAAAGCTGATGGCCTGTCATCTGGTGGGCCGTTTGCAGATGAATGGGCATTAGCACTATGCGCGGCAACTCATGTTCTGAGTGCGGCCCGCCGCTTCTGGTTCCAATCGGCTCATGCCCCTTGTTGATTGAATTTGACTCCCGAGGCACGGTGCCTTAACCCTTTACTTTTAGCCCTTTATGTCCATGCAACTCCCCGGCGCTCCTTTCTTTGCCTACCACAACGGCACGCTGTGCGTGGATGGCCTGCCCCTTGCCGATCTGGCGCAGCAATACGACACACCCCTGTTCGTGTATTCGCAAAACGCCATGCTCAATGCGCTGGCCGCCTACCAGCGCGGCCTGCAAGGGCGCAATGCCCTGATCTGCTACGCCATGAAGGCCAACTCCACCTTGGCCGTGATGCAGGTCTTTGCCCGCGCAGGCTGCGGTTTTGACACCGTATCGGGCGGCGAAATCCAGCGCGCACTGCTGGCGGGCGCAAAGCCCGAAAGCATCATCTTTTCGGGCGTGGGCAAAAGCCGTGCCGAAATGCGCCTGGCGCTTGAAGCGGGCATTGGCTGCTTCAACGTTGAAAGCCTGGCCGAGCTGGATGTGCTCAACGCCGTGGCGTTGGAAATGAAGCGGCAAGCGCCCGTGAGCATTCGCGTCAACCCCGATGTGGACGCCAAAACGCACCCCTACATCTCAACGGGCCTTACGGGCAACAAATTCGGCATCGCACACACCCAGGCGCTGGCGGCCTACCAGCACGCGGCCCGCCTGCCGGGCCTGCGCATCGTGGGCATTGATTGCCACATCGGCTCGCAAATCACCGAAATCGCCCCGTATCTGGAGGCCACCGAGCGCCTGCTGGACTTGGTGCGAGAGATTGAGGCAGCGGGCATCACCCTGCAGCACATCGACCTGGGCGGCGGCCTGGGCATCACCTACCGGAACGAAACGCCACCGGCCGCAGACGAACTGCTGCCGCAGTTGCTGGCCTGCCTGGATGCGCGCGGCCTGGGCCAACGCAAAATCGTGCTGGAGCCGGGCCGCTCGCTCGTGGGCAATGCAGGCGTTTGCGTGAGCGAAGTGATTCATCTCAAGCCCGGCGCAGAGAAAAACTTCTGCATCATCGACGCGGCCATGAACGACCTGCCCCGCCCCGCCATGTACGAAGCCTGGCACGCCATCGTGCCGCTGCAGCAAGCCGCCGCACAAACGCCCGCAACGCTGTACGACGTGGTTGGCCCCGTGTGCGAAAGCGGCGACTGGATCGGCCGCGATCGCCACTTGAATGTGCAAGCGGGCGACCGGCTGGCCGTGATGTCGGCCGGCGCCTACTGCATGAGCATGGCCAGCAACTACAACAGCCGCTGCCGCGCCGCCGAAGTGCTGGTGGCCAACGGCCAAGCGCATTTGATTAGCGAACGCGAAACGCTAGCGTCTCTATTGGCCCGCGAGCGTTTGCTGTAACACGGCCAAGCCGCCTCGCATCCAGCAAGGTGTCGTGCAAGGGCGGCATTGATGCGCACATGGTCGCCAGCCGCCCTTCAGGCTTGCGACGCTTGACAACAGCTGCCGTGATGAGAGAGCTGACCAGCCAACGGCCTGCTCCCCACGGCTTCTTTGTTTTTTATTGAGCCGCTTTGAATAAGCGGCCCTGCGCATCGCGCAGCTTCATGCCGGGGCGAATGCCCTTGCGTTTGAACCAGCCCTGGTGCATCTCCAGCACATAGGGCACGGGTTGGGCCGAGCAGTGGTTCTGCTCGCTCAAAGGCTGCATGTCGGCCAGGTTGACGATGGTGCCGTCGGCTGCAACAAAAGCTGCCGTCAGCGGCAGCAGGGTGTTTTTCATCCAGAAACATTGCACGCCCGCTTGCGGAAAGACAAAGAGCATGCCCTCATCAGCTGGCATCTCGCGGCGGTGCATCAGCCCCGTTTGCAGCTGATGGGCAGTGCTGGCAATCTGCACCTCCATGCGCGCCTTGCCCACGCGCAATTGCGTGCGAGGCAGATCCATTTGCGCCATCTGTTCCATTTGCGGAACAGGTGTGGCGGAGCTGGCCGCTGAATCAGCCACCGTTTTTTGCGCGCAGGCTGGCGTGGTCAACACGGTTGCAACAACAGCAGTCACAGCAGCGCACATCTGCCACGCCAAACGAAGTTTTTTCAATGCCCAAGGCCGGGTTGGTAGAGGTTTTTGCATACTGGATCAATCCTTTCAACAACTGTTCCACCAAAAGCTCCTAAGGCAACACTAGTGGCTGGTTGATTTATCTTGCTCACGCAAGCCACAAACAACCCAACAAATCTGCTCCAAGCACTCAAACCGCA
Organism: Allobrachymonas sp.; assembly: GCA_030529305.1. The sequence goes on along the minus strand of JAUMXD010000019.1, from coordinate 2,763 downwards.
TCAATCAGACCCGTGGCTGCCCCGCGCCGCTGCAGGCGCGCATACACGCCATCGTGCTGCAACAGCTCGGCGTGCGTGCCCATTTCAACGATGCGGCCATGCTCCATCACCACCACGCGGTCGGCATGCTCGATGGTGCTTAGGCGGTGCGCCACGATCAGCGTGGTGCGGCCTTGCATCAGGCGTTGCAGGGCCTCTTGCACCAGGCGCTCGGATTCGTTGTCGAGCGCGGAGGTGGCCTCGTCCAGCAACAGCACGGGCGCATTCTTGTAGATGGCGCGCGCAATCGCCAGGCGCTGGCGCTGCCCGCCCGAAAGCTGGGTGGCGTTGTGCCCCACCACCGTATCCATGCCCTGCGGCAGGCGCGCCACATGCTCGGCCAGGTTGGCAGCCTCCAGCGCAGCCTGCACGCGGTCGCGATCAATGGCCTGCCCCAGCGCCACGTTGGCGGCAATGCTCTGGTTGAGCATGACCACATCCTGGCTCACCAGTGCGATTTGATGGCGCAGCTGGTGCAAGGGCCAGTCATCCAGCGCCATGCCATCCAGTTCAACACGGCCTGCGCTGGGCAGCACAAAGCGCGGCAGCAGGTTCACCAGCGTGGTTTTGCCCGAACCAGACGGCCCCACCAGCGCCACCACTTCGCCCGCGCGAATATGCAGATTCAGATTCTGCAAAGCGGGGCGACTGGGTTCTGCTGCGGCATCTGTTGTTGCCATGGCTGTCTCTTCTGAAGCGGCAACCTTGGCCTGATCAGCAACCGGCGCAGCCTGGGCTGCGCCTTGCGGCGGATAGTGCACTTGCACGTCGATGAAGCGGATATCGCCCTGCGCATGCTGCGGCGTCTGGGCAACGCCCGCAGTACGTTGCGGCTCGGGCGCCACGTTTTGCAGCATTTCCAGCCCGCGCTCCAATGCAGCCAGCCCGCGAGTGATGGGGCTGGCCACGTCGGCCAGCCGCCGCATGGGCGCCACCAGCATGAGCATGGCCGTTACGAACGCGGCAAAGCCCCCCACAGTCACGGCATGCTCGGACCCCTGCGTGGCCTTGGCCTGCCACAAGGCAATGGCCAGCACGGTTGACAAGGCAATGGCCGCCACCAGTTGCGTGAGCGGCGTCATGATCGAAAAGGCCACGGTGGATTTGAGCGTCAATCGCCGCAGATGTTGGCTCAAATCGGCAAAGCGCCTCTGCTGCTGCTGCTGCGCGCCATGCAGGCGCACCATGCGGTGGGCCAGCACGTTCTCTTCCACCACATAGGCCAGCTCGTCGGTGGCGGTTTGTGATTGGCGCGTGAGGCCATACAGGCGGCGCGAGAGCTTGCGCATCACCCACGACATGCCCGGCGCCAGCACCACCACCACCATCGTCAACTTCCAGTTCAGATACAGCAGATAGCCCACCAGCGCAATCAGCGTAAAGCCATCGCGCGAAAGGCCCATGAGCGCTTGCACCAGCAAAGTGGCGCCAGTTTGCACCTCGTACACCACGGTGTTTGAAAGGCTGCTGGCGCTTTGCCGCGCGAACAGCTCCAGCTCGGCATCCATCAAGCGCGCGAAGATGTCGTTGCGCAGCCGGTACATGCCATCGTTGGCGATGCGCGCCAAGGTGTATTGCGCGCCAAACTGCGCCACTCCCCGCAAGATGAACATGAAGAGCACCACCGCAGGCACCATCCAAACCGGCAGCGAGCCTTCGGTAAAGCCGCGATCCAGCAAGGGCTTGAGCATGGCAGGCACCGCCGCTTCAGTCAGCGCCCCCACGAGCGTGGCCAAAGCAGCAAACACCCACAACCGGGGCTGCAGGGCAAAGTAGGCATACACGCGGCGCAGGCGATTGAGGATGGAAGCCTTGGGCGGCTCGGCCGCCACGGAATTGTTGGTAGAAGCAGACACGGTCACAGTTAAATCATTCACACAATCGGCAAGCACTGCATTGTAGAGAGACGCCCAACACGCCCCTTGCGCTAAGCTCAAGCCCAGTTATCTCTTTCCCATCTCCGCTTCTGGCTTGCAACGATTGGTGACCTTGTGCCCCCAAGCAAGAGCTTGCCAAGCCAGAGTACATGCCTACAATAGTTTTTCGTTTTTTCCGCCCCAAGAGACCCGATATGGCCCTGCCTTGCAAAGCCCCTGCCTTTTACACAGCGCGCGCTGCCGCGTGGCCCAGCCGTGCCACGCCACACCGCTTGGCTGGCAGCTTGCTATTCATAGCCTTGCTGTGGGCAGTTGCCCCGCAGCAGGCCCGGGCCGACTTTTTTGCCGATAACGAAGCACGGCGCGCCATCCTTGATTTGCGCCAGCGCCATTTGGCTTTGACTGAGGAAAACGGCAAGCTGCTCGAATCGCTGCAAACCACACAAAGCCAGGTCGATACCTTGCGCAGTGAATTGGCCCGCCTGCGCCAACGCGACGAGCAACTGACGCGCGAACTGGCCGAACTGCGCCGCGCCATGTCCACAGCCAGCAACAGCGCCGAAGAAAAAGCCAACAGCAACACCGTTGCCGACAGCGCTTTGGCCGCTGCAAGCAGCACAGCAGGCAGTGCGACCGAAGCCCCTGCCCGCACCGAAGAAAGCAGCAGCGAAAAAGCCGCTTTCGATGCCGCACTCAACAAATTCCGCGCCAGCGATTACGCGGGCGCTCAAGCGGGCCTGCGCACCTATCTGCAAAAGTACCCGCAAGGCAGCCGCCGCATTGCCGCACTGTATTGGCTGGGCAATTCGGACTACGCCTTGCGCAACTACCGCAACGCCATGCGCAG
>JAUMXD010000018.1 GCA_030529305.1 Allobrachymonas sp. | reverse complement strand
CGGTCAGCGTCAGCACCTTTTCATTGGCCTGAATGTCTGCGGGCAGATAGAAATTAATGACTTCGAAATTCTTGATATTCCCTGCAGAAATGCCCTTGGTTCGCACTTCCAGCATGTTGCCGCTGGCTTCGATATGAGAGGCGCCAGCATTGGCTTTCCAACCGTAAAGGGTTGGCCAAATATCAAGGGTGCCTTGTTTGCGAGAAAGGAACTCGGGCGAGCCATCAATCACCACCTTATTGTTTTTCAGCTGTATTTTTTGCGGCTTGTTGAAGCTATAGCTTTTATTGGCCGGGCTGTAGCCGCCGATGACATCGTTGGCGATTTTGCCTGCGCTGATGGTGACGGTGTTGCCGATGACATCTCTGGCATGCCCACCAATGATCTGGCCCGTGACATGTGCACGAGGGCCATTGATCAGGACGCTGTTGCCTTCTGCCTTGCCGTTGGTTGTTGAGCCTCTTGGAGCAAGCCCCCCAATGACCGAGTCGTTGATGGTGCCTGCTGTTACCGTGACGCTGTTGTTGAGGGCAGAAAGGTTGCTGGTGGCGTTGGCGTTGCTTGCTCCTCCATACACGGTTTGCCAGATCGTGACCTTGTCGCCATTGATGAGGACGGAGTTGCTTTCGGCTGATCCGTTGGTGCTGTAGCCGCCAAAAACAGCGCCACTATTAAACCCTTTGACTTCTCCGCCAGTGATGGTGACCTTGTTGTGTTTTACAGAGGCATCTTTGCGGGAAGTATGCGCACCGTAAACGCTTTTGTGGATTTCGCCGCCTTCGATAAAGACCTGATTGTTTTGCGCATCTATTTGTTTCAATGGGGCTGCGCCCAGAACATGCCCGCCAATCTTGCCGCTTTTAACGGTTAGCCGGTTGTCGCTGTGGCGTTCATTTAACAATCGTTGTTGATCAGAATACGGATCATTGTTGATATCGAGTTCGCTCGCCTTGACCGGGCCGAAGCTGTCGCGCAGAAGAATATTCAGCAATTTTTCCTTGTTGTCGGTAGGGACATTCGCGCCGTCAAACACGATGGTTTCGGCATGCGCTGCCCCGCAAAGCAGCAGACCCGCCAGCGCAAGAGGGGTGAGTTTGTGCTTGCGAGGCCGATGCGGGCGCTGGGCGAAAGCGATGCCGTGATTTTTGCAGGCAGCAGGTGCTGAAGAGCGACTCATGAAACAAACCCTCCCGAAATGTGAAAATGAATTTACAAAGTAAGAGATTGTGTGAATCTACTATGAAATCTTCGGCAAGTCCAATGGCGTGAAAGTTGATTGTTGAAGTCGGATTTTTGTGTCTGCACAAAAGTGCAGTTTGCCTGGTTCCATGGGGGCGTGTGCTGCCTGAGCGGGCGCTGCTTGCCGGGCCGCTGCCGCAATGGGCCACCGATACAATCCCGCCCCATGCATATACACATCCTTGGCATTTGCGGTACTTTCATGGGCGGCTTGGCCGCATTGGCGCGTGAAGCAGGCCACACCGTTACCGGTTGCGATGCGGGCGTTTACCCGCCGATGAGCGATCAGCTGCGCGCGCTGGGCATTGATCTGATCGAAGGTTTTGGCGCCGAGCAAACCGCGCTCAAGCCCGACGTGTATGTAGTGGGCAACGTCGTCAGCCGCGCGCGCCTGGCCGATGGCAGCCCCAAATTCCCTTTGATGGAGGCCATTCTCGACCAGGGCCTGCCCTACACCAGCGGGCCGCAGTGGCTGGCCGAGCACGTGCTGCAGGGGCGGCACGTGCTGGCGGTGGCGGGCACGCACGGCAAAACCAGCACCTCGTCCATGCTGGCCTGGATATTGGAAGCTGCTGGTTTAACGCCCGGCTTTTTGATCGGCGGCGTGCCGCTGAACTTTGGCGTATCGGCCCGGCTGGGGCAGCAGGCGGCAGGCCAGGCGCGACCGCTGTTTGTGATCGAGGCCGACGAATACGACACCGCCTTTTTCGACAAGCGCAGCAAATTCGTGCACTACCGCCCGCGCACGGCGGTGCTCAACAATCTGGAATTTGACCACGCCGACATCTTTGATGATTTGGCCGCGATCGAGCGGCAGTTCCACCACCTGCTGCGCACCGTGCCCGCCAGCGGTTGCGTCGTGGCCAACGGCTTGGAAGAAAGCATTGCGCGCGTCATCAATCAAGGTTGCTGGAGCCAGATTCAAACTTTTGGCAGCGCCGTGAGCGATTACACCGCGCAAGGCGAGCCGCACGACTTTGCCGTGCTGCATCGTGGGCAGGATGTGGGCCGGGTGCAGTGGGCGCTCACAGGCACGCACAACCAGCTCAATGCGCTGGCGGCCATTGCCGCAGCTGCCCATGTGGGCGTGGCGCCCGCCGTGGCGGCCGAGGCGCTGGGCCGCTTTGCCAACGCCCGCCGCCGCATGGAAGTGCGTGGCACCGTGCCGCGTGCGGGCGGCATCGTCACCGTTTACGATGATTTTGCCCATCACCCCACGGCCATCCGCACCACGGTGGACGGCCTGCGCCGCAAGCTGGATGCCGACAGCAAACAACATGAGCGCATCCTGGCGATCTTCGAGCCGCGCAGCAACACCATGAAGCTGGGTACCATGAAAAGCCAGCTGCCTTGGTCGCTGCAAAACGCCAGCCTGGCCTTTTGCCACAGCGGCGGGCTGGATTGGGATGCCGCCGCAGCCCTGGCCGACATGGGCGCACGCGCGCAAGTCGCCCCCAGCATCGACCAATTGCTGCAACAAGTGCTGGCCGCCGTGCAGCCCGGCGACCACCTGCTGTGCATGAGCAACGGCGGCTTTGGCAACATCCATGCGCTGTTGCTGGAGCGTTTGGCCCAAGCCTGAAGCCGCATCGAACGTTTGACAAACATCGTTTTTTAGCCTTGCGCACATGCGCGAGGGCTTTGTCTTTTTCTTTGGAACACCATGACGCATCCCACCCTGACCAATCTTGACAACCCCGTCCTGCGTGCAGGGCTGCAAAGCCTGCTGGATGACAAAACCAAGCCTTTGGGCTCTTTGGGGCGGCTGGAGCAACTGGCCGTGCAGATCGGCCTGATTCTGCAAACCACGCGCCCGGTGTTGCAGCAGCCGCAAATGCTGGTGTGCGCGGGCGATCATGGTTTGGCCAAACTGGGCGTGTCGGCCTATCCGCAGGATGTGACGTGGCAGATGGTCGAGAACTTTCTGGCGGGCGGTGCGGCCGTCAACGTGTTGGCTCGACAGCACGGCATTGCCTTGACCGTGGCTGACTGCGGCGTGGCGCACGACTTTGCGCCGCGCGAGCAACTGCGCCTGTGCAAGGTGGCGCCCGGCACGGCAGATAGCACCCAAGGCCCGGCTATGACGCCCGAGCAATGCCAGCAGGCCATGGCCAATGGCCGCGCGCTGGTGCAATCGCTACCCGGCAATGTGTTGATGTTGGGCGAAATGGGCATTGGCAACACATCGGCCGCAGCCTTGCTGTTGGCGCGTTTGGGTGGGCACGACATTGCCCTGTGTACGGGCGCGGGCACGGGCCTGGATGATGCGGGCATACAGCGCAAAACGGCCATTCTGGCGCGCGCTTTGGCGGCTAACCCGCAAGCCACGCAACCGTTGGATGCTTTGGCAGCCCTGGGCGGCCTTGAAATTGCCACGATGGTGGGCGCCTTCTTGCAGGCTGCGCTTGAAAACCGCGTGATCCTGGTCGATGGCTTCATCGTCTGCTCGGCACTGCTGGTCGCTGCGCGCATCGAGCCGCTGGTGCTGCAACGCTGCGTCTTTGCGCACCAGTCCGACGAGCGCGGGCATGCCCTGATGCTGCAAACGCTTAATGCACAGCCCTTGCTGAATCTGGGCCTGCGGCTGGGCGAAGGATCGGGTGCCGCCCTGGCTTGGCCGCTGCTGCCAGCGGCCTGCGCCATCTTGAATGAAATGGCCAGTTTCAGTCAGGCCGGGGTGGATCGCCAGAGCGACTTGTGACCCCTTCGCTTGCGAAGCGGTGCTTGGCCGTGCTTGATGTGACTGCCTGGCTGCGAGGCGTTCAAGCCACCAGCCCTTGCTTGCAGAGGCAAACAAACGCAGGGCCGACTCAGCAAAAGCAGAAGGCCCGCCGCCTTTTCATGCCCGAAAAGCCTGTGTTTGCAATGTGCCTGGCCCGCTTGCCCGTGGCGGGCGGCGACTTGTGAACAAGTTGGCGCCATGCCGCGGATGGAGGATGAGCGGCCATTCTCGGGCGACAAATGGAAAGAGGGCTGCAAACTCGAAAAATAAAATGGCCCCATGCATAAATCCAGACTTGTTTCTTGCTCTGCAGGCCAACGCAGCCCCTGTTTGCAAAGGGGCTTCAGCCTGATTGAGGTATTGGTGGCCGTTGCGGTCTTGTCGCTTGGCTTGCTGGGTGCCGTGGCCATGCAGTACATGGCCTTGCAAGACAACCGAAGCGCCCGGCTGCAATCCGTTGCCGTGGGCCTGGGGCGCGAAATGGCCGAAATGATGCGGGGCAACAAGGTGGTGTCGGTGCAAACGGATATGGCCAACCCTTATCTGGGGCGATTTGTCGCCACGCCTTTGCGCCCTGACAACCCTTCATATTGCCTGGCTGTGGGCCAGAGCTGCTCAGACAATGAGGAAATCGCCAGGGCGCAAGTCACGGAATGGCTTGCGCGGGTAGAAAGTCAATTGCCTGGCACCCAGGTCGTGATATGTCTTGATGACGAGCCTTATGACGCCAAGGGTTTGCCGCGCTGGGCTTGCCAGGAGCCTGCGGCTGATGCCGCCAACCCTGTAACCTTCATCAAGATTGGCTGGACGCATCAATCGACCAATGCGGCTCAGGTCGGGGCAAACAGACTGGTGGCCGCAAATGCGGCGGCGCCTTTTGTCATGATTCCCGTAACGCCCGGGCATGATGATTAAGCGGCTGACAGCTCGTATTCCGTATCGTTACCCATCATGAAAAAAACTTCTTTTTTAAGGCTCGATCAAATCCCTGGCGTTGCCCGGCAAAGGGGGCTGACCCTGGTCGAGCTGCTGGTGGCCATGGCCGTGGGGCTGCTGGTCGTGTTGGCGGCGCTGGCGGCGCTATTGGTTGCGCGCACCGGCTTTTCGAATGTGGATGCCGCCTCTCAATTGAGGGATAACGGGCGCTTCGTTGCCTTGCTGGTCGATCGCTTGGCGGTGCAATCAGGCTTCAGAAACGTGCAACAAGCGGCAGGAAAACAGGAAAAACCGCATGAAGACGTTCCGCCGGCCATTACCGGCTTCAGCAATGCCAGGCCAAGACTGGATGATCTGAGTCTTTCAACTGCCCTGAAACCGGGCGATGCCGGATACGGCAGCGATGTGCTGATCATGCGCTTTCAGGCGGCAGCTTTGGATCGATCACCTCGGCCACCTCGACCACCTTCTGGCCCGTCTTCGTCTTCGCCTGATGGCAGTGATAAGCAACCCTCCGACAGAACCATGATCGACTGCTTTGGTTATGCGCCAGATGTCACGGCAAAAGAAACAGAGCCTTACGTCAGCGTTTTGAGCGTGGGCAAAGACGCTACGGGCGAGCCGGCATTGATGTGCTCGCGCTCTGATACTGGCTTGGCGCCTTATTCAAGCAGCTCACTGGTCAGGGGGGTTGAGCTGTTCAAGGTTTTGTACGGTGTGGATAGCGGAGTTTCGCCCCGTACGGTGCCAGATGCAGCGGCCAAGCTGGATACCGTTCCCAAACGCTACCTCACGGCGCAAGAAATGGTCGTCAGCGGAGATGAAGAGGCAACCAGGGAAAACTGGCGGCGGGTGCGCAGCTTGCGCATCGGCATGGTTTTGCGATCTGATGTAACGCCGGGCGCGCGCGAGGCCTTGACCTTGCACCCCTTCGGGGCAGCCAGGGCCGGGGAGAATCAGCCGGAGGGGTCTGCATTCGTGAGCGCCGAAAACATCAATAGCGAGTTCAAGGCGCCAGCAGATGGCCGCATCAGGCAGGTTGTCACGTTTACCGTGCATCTCCGCAACGACCAAAGGGGCGGTTTGAAATGAAAAGCTGTACCGATTTTTCTGCAAATGGCGGGCGCGGGTTTGCGCTCTCCGGAAAAAAACAGGCATTTGCCCGGCAGCGCGGCATGGCATTGGTCGTGGTCTTGATGCTTTTGGTGATTGTGTCCCTGCTGGGCGTGGCGGCCATGCAAATCACCAGACTGGCGGAGCGATCCGCGCGCAATGACCGCGACATGCAAGTGGCCTGGCAAAGCGCCGAGGCGGCCTTGCTCGATGCCGAAACGGATATCAACGGCGGCGCCGGAAAAACAAGGGAAAAAGGCCAGGGCCGAGGCGATTTTTTCCGGAGTACGCAAATAACCTATGTCCAGGGCTGCGGAAGCAGGCAAGACGGCGAGCAACTGATCGGGCTGTGCAAGCTGAACGAGACGGGCAAGCCGGCCTGGTTGGAGGTTGACTTCGAAGACGACTCGGACGATGCGCGCACCGTTGCGCTGGGCACATATACGCAAAGGCGCTTTGCGGCGGGAAGCAGCGCGGCCTCTTTCGTCGGGGTTCGGCCCTCGCGTCAGCCGCGTTATGTCATCGAACCGATAAAAGACCCTTTGCTGTGTACGGATGTCTCCAGGATTTGTGGCGATAAGGTTTACAGGATAACGAGCATGGGTTTTGGGCCGCGCCCCGATATTCAGGCCGTGATTCAAGGCATTTATCGCAATTGAGGGAAAGGCGGGTACCGCTATGTTGAAAAAAGATATGGAAAAGACGAAGCGAAAGGCTTCTGCAAAATGGGTGCGCCCTGCCTTGATTGGCGGTGGTGTCTTGGCCGCAGCGGGGGCGGCGTTTTTTGTTCATTCCGAATCGGATACGCCGCCGGATATTCCCCGGATCATTTTGAGCAGCAAGCCCCTTTATGCCGCAAAAACAGACGATAAACCGGCCATGGCCTTGGCTTTGTCGGTTGAATATCCGACGGTAGGTGCCCAGTATGTTGAGAAGGCTTATACCGATGATACCTACTCGAACAAGAAGGAATATATCGGCTATTACGATTTCAATACCTGCTATTCCTATGTCGATGATCCCGCAGAAACGCCTGCCGCAGGCCTTTCAAGAAGCGACTATAAGCGCTTCCGGCGGGTCGGGCCTGCAACAGATCGCATGTGCGCTGACGCGTTCAGCGGCAATTTTCTGAACTGGGCATCCAGCTCGGCGATTGACATGCTGCGCCTGGCGCTTTCGGGCGGAGACCGTTACGTCGATGAGGTGGGCCTGACGGTATTGCAGCGTGCTGTTTTGCCGGTAACCTTTTGGAATAGCCGTCATTTTCCGGCAAAAAAACTGACAAAAGCAGGCGGCACAAAGCCTTTCTGGGGCGCTGTTCCGCAGAAAATGATCGAAACAGCCCAGAAAGAGAAGACAGATGCCATTTGGGTTGGCAATGATCTGGACAAGATTTATTTCGGGAAAGAAAAGAGCAGCTCTAAAGGAAGTTACAAGCTCGCGAAGGATTTGAGTAACGATGGTTATTTGTTTGCCCGCGTTCAGGTTTGTGACCAGGATTCGGCGGGCCTGCTATTGGATGAGCGCGATTACAACTTCTGCTTCCGTTATCCGAATGGGGATTACAAGCCGACCGGCGTGATCCAGAAATACAGCAATCAGCTGCGTTTGGCGGCATTTGGCTATGCCATGGAAAACACGAAGAGCGAAGATGGCGGTCGTTTTGGCGGCGTTTTGCGCGCGCCCATGAAATATGTGGGCAATCAGACCTTCAGCTCTTCCGGCGCAGACAACACGCCTGTGGGCGGCAACCCCAAACGCGAGTGGGACCCGCAAACGGGCATTTTCGCCAAGAACCCCGAAGGGGATGAAAAATTTGGCCGCAGCGGGGTCATCAATTACCTCAACCAGTTCGGCAGAACGGGCGAGGTAGGGAAGTACAAAACATACGACCCCGTGGGCGAGCTTTATCACGAAACCCTGGCCTATTTGCAGGGCAAGCAGCCCACGCCCGATGCCATCAAGGATTTGAGCGATGCAATGTATGACGGCTTTCCCGTCTATACCGACTGGGCGAGCCTTGATCCCTATCCCAGCGAGCAATACCCTGCCAGCGGGGATTATTCTTGCCTGAAAAGCAATGTCGTTGTCATTGGCGATGTGAACAGTTGGGATGGGGGATACAAACGTTTGCCCGGCTATGGCGCAAGCACGAAAACCACCGGCTTTTGGGACAAGAAAAACAATATCCCTGATTATCTGTACTGGACGAATCTCGTCCGCAGCTTTGAAATGGGCGAAAAGGTCGGCTATGTCGATGGCAATGGCGAGGACCGCGAAACCAGCAACCCCAACCCGCCGCTTACAGCGAAGCAGCAGAGATATGATCTCTGGGATTATGGAGGCCCGAAACCGATAGGTAGAAACGGCTTCGGGAGGCAGGTGGATACCACGAAACAAATGAGCAGCTACCAGATTGCCGGCATGGCCTATTGGGCGCATATGCACGATATTCGCGGCAAGCACTGGAGCGAGCGTGCCGACAAGCAGCGCCCGGGCCTGCGGGTAAAAACCTATGTATTCGATGTGAATGAATCTGGCTATGAAAATATTGTCGAAACGCGCCGAGCCAACAAGTTTTTCATGGCGGCCAAATACGGCGGATACAACCACTTGGTCGATTCGGCATCCAACAAGCCTTACAACACTTACGGCAATCCTTTTGTGGATTCGGCGAAAGACGTGTTTGATAACAATGTCTGGCAAAAGCTGGACGATCCGGGCGAGGCGGCCAGTTATTATCTGCAAAGCAATGCCCGGGGGGTTTTGTCTGCGTTCGAGAGCATTTTTTCCGATGCCAGTACGCGGGCACACAGCATTGCGGGCTTGGGCGCGCAATCGCAGGTGCTGACGGATAAAGGCTTGATGCTGTATCAGGCCTCCTTCGATACGTCCGACTGGACGGGGGATTTGAGCGCCTTCAAGGTAGAAAAAGGCGCTGATGGCAAAACGCTTGGCATTTCGTCGGGCTGGAGCGCGCAGGAGCAGTTGCAGGCCATGCCCAATCCGGCGCTGAACCGCAAGATCATTCTTGGCGGCGCAGGAGGGAACCAGGCAGCGACCGATTTCCAGTGGGGGAAAATCGGTTCGCGCATGCAGGGCTATTTGAATGCGGAAGACGGCAAGGGAGAAGAGCGCCTTGCCTGGCTGCGGGGCGAGCAAAAGCATGACGACAAGCTGTTCCGCGACCGCAAGGGCAAATTGCTTGGAGACATCATCAATTCTGGTGCGGTTTATTCTGGTGCGCCCAGCCAGCGAATGGGAACGGCTGATTATGCAGACTTTGCCAAAAAGCATGCCAAGCGCGACGGGGTTGTATTCGTGGGCGCGAACGATGGCATGCTGCACGCATTCGATGCCGGAACTGGAAAAGAGGTGTTTGCCTATATTCCAGGCTGGTTGGCGCCCAATTTGCCGATCCTGACGCAGAAAGACTACGACAAAAATCACCAAAGTTTTGTGGATGCAAGCCCGGTCGTGGCCGATGCGCAGGTTTCGGGCTCTGGTGGCGAGGCGGCCTGGAAAACGGTGCTGGTTGGCGGAACGGGCGCGGGCGGGCGCGGAGTTTATGCGCTTGATGTGACCGAGCCGGGCAAATTTGCTGCCTCCAGTGCCCTGTGGGAGTTCACGGCGAACGACGACCCGGATATGGGCTATGTGGTTGGCTCGCCCAAGGTGGTCAAAATTCGCACCAATGCTCACGGAGAGGACAAGCCTGTTTACAAATGGTTTGTCGTGGTGGGCAGTGGCGTGAATAATTACATTAAGGACAAATTCAGCGACGGCTTCAGCAAGACAGGCGAGCCTGCCATTTTCTTGCTGGACCTTTCCAAACCAGGCAGTGAAAAATGGCAGCTTGGCAGGAATTACTACAAGATCTCTTTGCCTTTCAACGCCAAATGGGCGAAGGTGGCGAAGGTGGATGACGACGATGATGACGACTCAACGGAGGATGACGACGATGACGACTCAACGGGGGGTGAAAATTTCGGGTTGGCTACAGGCGTGGTCAATTTCAATGTGGCATTGAATGAGGGCGGCGCAGTGAGCAAGCTCTTTGCGGGCGACCTGCACGGCCAGATGTGGATGCTGAATTTCAATCGCGCGAAAAACGGCACATCCGACTGGAGTTTGGAAAAACTTTCCAACTTCCATGATGCTAAAGACAGAAGCAAGCCTGGACCAATGTTCATTGCCAGGGATGCAAATGGCGCTCCCCAGCCGATCATGGTTCAGCCCATGCTGGCCAGGGGGCCCGACTACAACTCCGTGATTGTGGGTTTTGGTACGGGCAAGTATTTTGAAGATGCCGATACTGTCAACAAGCGGCCCAACACGTTTTATGCAATCTATGATGCAGGAGACGAGGGTCCGCTGGCGCCCATCAAGGGCCGCGAGCACCTGAAGCGAGGTTTGATTGACCTGGATCAGCAAGCCAGCTTTGTCGGCCAGTTCAAATGGGGACGGGCCACCACCACCAGTGATAACGAGAATGTTCGGGCCGGCTGGTATCTGGATTTTGCCCATGCGGGGGAGCGGCAAATCGCGCCGGTGTCCGATGTCTTCCTCTCCTCGTTCATTCTGGGCACGGTTGTTCCCGATGCGGATTCGGCGCTTGCAAAAAGCTGCGGTGATTCCAGGAATTTCGGCGTCCGGTATGTATTGGATCTGGAAGGGAATGGGCAGTTTGCAAGAACCAATGTGGGGCTTTACGGTGGTTCGGTCATGCTGGATGTGAATGTGGAAGAAACACCCTCTGACAGTACGGGCCGCAAGCAGCGCACGATTACACGCTATCCCATTGATTTCGGCTCGGATGGCCGGGTGGTTGGCGCTCCCATCAGGCAGACATTTACCGTAGGCCGTTTGAGCTGGCGCCAGATTCAGAATTACCTGGATCAGAAGAATGCTCCGCAGGAGATTGAGCCATGAGCGACTGCAAAAAAGCCGGGGGCTTTACCTTGGTCGAGTTGATGGTGGTGGTTGCGATTCTGGGTATTCTGGCGGCCATCGCCTACCCTTCGTACATTGAGCATATTCAAAAGGGTCGCCGCGCGGAGGCCCGTACCGCCATCATGCAGCTCTTGCAGCAGCAAGAGCGTTACATGACCCAGCACAACACCTATCTTGCTTTCACGAATACGAATGGCAGTATCACTACAGCAGAGGGGGGGAGTACTGTGCCATTCAAGACTTTTTCTGGTGATGTGGCTGGCGCGGATGAGGCGAATTATTTGCTGGAGGCGCGGCCTTGCGACGGGATTGCGGATGGCAGCACCCGGGATTGCATAAAAATCCAAGCCATTCCTCATAAATTCACCGATGAAAAAGTGGGAACGCTGTGGGCCGACAGCACGGGAGGCAAGGGCTGCAACGGCACTTACTCTTCGAAACCGAAAGTATGTTGGCCATGAAACACGAAAAATCCAAGGGTTTTACGCTGATTGAATTGATGGTGGTTTTGGTGATTGTTGCCATTCTTGCAATGATCGCCATACCGAATTTTCGTGATTTTTTGAGGAATTCGGCCCTGGTTTCAAGCGCCAATCAATTGGTTGCCTCCATAGAGTCCAGCAAGGGCGAGGCGCTCAAGCGCAATAAGCGTGTGCTTATTGTTCCGCTTGGCGCAGGGTGGGGCAGCGGCTGGCGGGCATTTATTGATGAGGACAATGATGCCGCTTTCGGTGCTGGTGATATGGAGTTGCATACCTCTGCGGCTTTGCCTGACTATTTGAGCGTTTCTGCTTCGAGCAACTCAACCGCATCAGCTTCTTCGCCCTACTTGATGTTTGATGGCTCGGGCTTTCCGAGAGATGCAAGCACTGGCGCATTTGCCGCCAACACAATCAGCATCAGTCGCAACGATTTGCCTGCGGGCTCTGGTGTCAGAAGGGTGATGATTGGCGCCACAGGCCGTGTCAGATCTTGCCGCCCTCAATCAGACACGGATAAAGCATGTCTGGCATCTGCCGGGAAATAGGCCGGGAACTTGAATGAAGCCTGCTTGGCTCTGAGGCTTGCGGCTTGTGTTTGCCCCTTCCTTGCCGGAAGGGGTTTTTTGTTTGCAAATGGGGCAAGGGTCGACGCTCACACCTTTTGTTTGCCGCCTGCCAATAAAACAATCACTGCGCCAGCCCCGCCTTCGGTTGCGCGGGCTTGCACAAAGGCCAGCACGTCTTGCTTTTGCAGCAGCCAGCCATAGACCTTGTGTTTGAGCACCGGGATGCGGCCGGGCGAGCCCAGGCCCTTGCCCGTGACGATGCGCACGCAGCGCAGGCCCTGGCGCTGGCAATCGCGAATGAAGGTGGAAAGCGCCGTGCGCGCCGCATCACGCCGCAGGCCGTGCAGGTCGATTTCGGCGCGGATGCTCCAATGCCCACGGCGCAGTTTGCGCAAAACGTCATCACCAATTTCGGGCCGTTTGTAGCTGAGTTGCTCGTCTGTTTCCAGCAGGCTGCTGATGTCGATGGCGTCGCTCAAGGCCTCTTGCAAGACGGCAGCATGGTCTTGCTCGCGCTGGCGGGCACGGGGTGCGGCAGGCTGCTGGCGCTGCACGATGCGTGAGGCATGGTCGCCGCGCAGGGGCTGCACGGGCCCCACAGTGGCGGCAAACAGATGGCGTTGCAGGTGTTGCTGTCTGCGCTCTTCTTCCAGCGCTTTTTCGCGGGCCTGGGCTTGGGCGCGCCGGGCTTGCAGTTCGGCGCGAAGGTGGCGCAGGTCTTGCAGCGAGCGGGCCGATCTTTGCATGCGTCAATCGTCTTTCAGGCTGGCGCTCCAGCGGCCATTCCAGGCGTCAGCCGCTGCTTCGTTGTGCAGGTGCTGGCGCGCGTGTTGCAGTTGGCGCCGGTCGCGTTTGGTGGGGCGGCCTTGTTGCAAGCTGTGTGCAGGCTCTGGGGCGAAGCGGCGCTGTTCGGCCAGCGCCTGGCGCAAGGCCAGGCTTTCGGCTGTTTCGGCGTACAGCGTTTGGGCAATGATGGCGGGGCCGCGCTGGGCCGACAAGGCTTGCACCGTGACGGTGCGTGGCATTTGGCCCTGGCGCAGGGCGATGGTGTCGCCGCAGCGGATGTCGCGCGCGGGCTTGCAAGGCTGGCCGTTAACCTGCACGCGGCCTTTGAGGATTTCTTCCACCGCCAGCGCACGGGTTTTGTAAAAGCGCGCGGCCCACAGCCATTTGTCCAGACGCATGCTGGCGTCGGATTGTGCGGTGGGCGGGCTAGGCTTTTTCATGGGTGGACGGTTGGCGCAGAAGCCATCTGGTTCAGTAGCGGCCTTCAGTAATCCAAGCGCTCGGGCTGGATGTGTTGCAAGACGGTGGTGGCGATTTCTTCGATCGATTTGCTGGTGGTCGAGAGCCAATGCACGCCCGATCGGCGCATCATGGCTTCGGCCTCGGCCACTTCGTGGCGGCAGTTTTCCAGGCTGGCGTAGCGCGAGTTGGGGCGGCGCTCGTTGCGGATTTCCGAAAGCCGTTCAGGCTGGATGCTCAGGCCGAACAGCTTGTGCTTGTAGGGCAGCAGGGCTTCGGGCAGTTGCTGGCGGTCGAAGTCTTCGGGGATGAGCGGGTAGTTCGCCACCTTGAGCCCGTATTGCATCGCCAGATAAAGCGAGGTGGGCGTTTTGCCGCTGCGGCTCACGCCGATGAGGATGACGTCGCTCTTGGCCAGATCGGCGTGCGTTTGGCCGTCGTCATGCGCCAGGCTGAAGTTGATGGCCTCGATGCGGTCTTTGTATTCCTGGCTCTTGGCCGGATCTGAGAAACGCCCGATGCGGTGGTGGCTTTTGATGCCCAGCTCGATTTCCAGCGGCTGCACGAAGGTGCCGAACATGTCCAGCACCATGGCGCGGCATTCGGTCTTGATGAGCCAGAGGATGTCGTCATGCACCAGGGTGCTGAAAACGATGGGGCGTTTGCCCTCGGCATCGGCCGTTTGGTTGATCTGCTGCACGGCCTGGCGGGCCTTGTCCATATTCGATACGAAAGGCAGGCGCACGTGGCGCAGCGGCTGCTCGAATTCGAACTGGTTGAGGATGGCGTTGCCAAAGGTTTCGGCGGTGATGCCGGTGCCGTCAGACACGAAAAAAACGGTGCGTTGGTGGGAAGGGGGCTGCTGGGGCATGGTTGAAACGTGTGGTGGGCAAGGCAAGGGTGGCAGTTTAGCGGCAGTGGGGCTGGGCTTTGGCGCTGTGCATCAGTGATTGAGGCAAGGGGCGCTGCGTGCGAGAGGGGCGCTGGGCGCTCTCTATCCAGACACCTGAATAACACTTGAATACGAAGACGCGCCCTTGCAAAAAGCTGATGTTTCGGCTGGGCCGCAGCCACTAAAATGCTGCCCTGTTCTTTCATCCATTCAAGGATGCAGGCCGCCGGGCCTGCGTCTCTTGTGGGCCTTGCGATATCTCGAACAAGCCAAGCCAAGGCCCTGCCGCCGAGTTTTTTACCTTTGGAGCATGTCATGACTGCATTGTTTGCACCGACCGATCTGGTCGTTCCTTTCGAAAAACTCCGCATGAGCGATGTGGACACGGTGGGTGGCAAAAACGCCAGCCTGGGCGAGATGATCTCGCAGCTGCCGCAAGGCGTGCGCGTGCCCACGGGCTTTGCCACCACGGCGCATGCGTTTCGTGAATTCCTCAAGCACGACGGGCTGGACGCCAAGATCCAGGCCAAGCTGGATGCGCTCAATGCCGACGACGTGAACGCGCTGGCCGCCACAGGGGCTGAAATTCGTGCATTGGTGGAGCAGCAACCTTTCCCGGCCGATTTGGAAAAAGCCATTCGCGATGCCTTTGCTACCTTGAGCGGCGGCAACGCGCAAGCCAGCTTTGCCGTGCGCTCGTCGGCCACGGCCGAGGATTTGCCCGATGCTTCGTTTGCCGGGCAGCAAGAGACCTTCCTGAACGTGGTCGGCATTGACGATGTGCTGCACAAAATCAAGGAAGTGTTCGCCTCGCTCTACAACGACCGCGCCATCAGTTACCGCGTGCACAAGGGCTTTGCCCATGCGGACGTGGCCTTGTCGGCCGGTGTGCAGCGCATGGTGCGCTCCGATCTGGGGGCTGCGGGTGTGATGTTCACCATGGATACCGAAAGCGGTTTCCGCGATGTGGTCTTCATCACCTCCAGCTACGGCTTGGGCGAAACGGTGGTGCAGGGCGCCGTCAACCCCGACGAGTTTTACGTGCACAAACCCATGCTCGAAGCGGGCAACAAGGCGCTGATCCGCCGCAACCTGGGCAGCAAGCTGATCCAGATGGTGTTTGCCAGCCCCGAAGAAAAAGCCGCCACTGGCAAGCTGGTCAAGACCGAAGACGTGCCTGCTGAGTTGCGCAACCGCTATTCGCTCACCGACGATGAGGTGGAGCAACTCGCGCGCTATGCCCTGGTGATTGAAAAACACTACGGCCGCCCCATGGACATTGAGTGGGGCAAAGATGGCACCGACGGCCAGCTCTACATTCTGCAAGCGCGGCCCGAAACGGTGAAGAGCCAGGCCGAAGGCAAGGTCGAGTACCGCTACCAACTCAAGGGCCAGAGCGCCGTGTTGGCCGAAGGCCGCGCCATCGGCCAGAAAATCGGCACCGGCCCCGTGCGTTTGGTGACCGACGTGAGCCAGATGGACACCGTGCAAGCGGGCGATGTGCTCGTGACCGACATGACCGATCCCAACTGGGAACCGGTGATGAAGCGCGCCAGCGCCATCGTCACCAACCGGGGCGGGCGCACCTGCCACGCCGCCATCATCGCGCGCGAGTTGGGCATACCGGCCGTGGTGGGCTGTGGCGACGCCACCGACAAATTGAAAAGCGGCACCCTGGTGACCGTGAGCTGCGCCGAAGGCGACACCGGCCGCATTTACGACGGTGTGCTCGAAACCGAAATCACCGAAGTGCAGCGCGGCGCCATGCCCGAAATCGCCACCAAGATCATGATGAACGTGGGCAACCCGCAACTGGCTTTCGACTTCTGCCAGCTGCCCAACAGCGGCGTGGGCCTGGCGCGGTTGGAATTCATCATCAACAACAACATCGGCGTGCACCCCAAGGCGATTCTGGACTACCCCAACATCGACCCCAGCCTGAAAAAAGCCGTTGAAAGCGTGGCTCGCGGCCATGCCAGCCCGCGCGCTTTCTATGTCGATAAAGTCGCCGAAGGCGTGGCCACCATCGCGGCAGCCTTCTGGCCCAAGCCCGTGATCGTGCGCATGAGCGACTTCAAGAGCAACGAATACCGCAAGCTCATCGGCGGCAACCGCTATGAGCCGGAAGAAGAAAACCCCATGCTGGGCTTTCGTGGTGCGGCGCGTTACGTCAGCGAAGACTTTGCCGAAGCCTTCGCGATGGAGTGCGAAGCCATCAAGCGCGTGCGCGACGAAATGGGTCTGAGCAATGTCGAAATCATGATTCCCTTCGTGCGCACGCTGGAGCAGGCCAAGAAGGTCAGCGCCCTGCTGGCGGCGCGTGGCCTCAAGCGCGGCGAAAACGGCCTGCGCCACATCATGATGTGCGAGATCCCGAGCAACGCCATCCTGGCCGAGCAATTCCTCGAATACTTCGATGGCTTCAGCGTGGGCTCCAACGACTTGACGCAGCTCACCCTCGGCCTGGATCGCGACAGCGGCATGGAATTGCTCGCAGCCGACTTCGACGAGCGCGACCCCGCCGTGCTGGCACTGCTGCAACGCGCCATTGCCGCCTGCAAGGCGCAAGGCAAATACGTGGGCATTTGCGGCCAAGGCCCCAGCGACCATCCCGACTTTGCCCAGTGGCTGGCCAAAGAAGGCATCGTTTCCATCTCACTCAACCCCGATACGGTGATCGATACCTGGAAAAAGCTGGCTGAGAAGTAATCAAGTCATCAATACGCAGAGCGCCCCCGTTGGCATCTGAGATCATTGAATTCAGCGCCTTGCACAGCCTGCCGAAGTCATTTCGGTGTGGTCGCCAAGGCGCTTTTTGTTGGGCTTGGCAAGCTGAGGATGATGAACGGCAGCAAACGCCGACCGTTGATCGCCTGCGGGGCACAGGTGTATGGATGGGCGGCTCAGCACATGCTGCGCGCTTGTTTTATAGTGCGCGGTTTCTGCTTGGTATCAAGCGCATTCAAGCATGGGCGTGAACGGGGGCGTTCGAGCTGTCAGTATCTTCTGACTTGGGCCGACTGTTCATGACAGACGGGCCTGCAGAGGGCTTGCCCAGCCGGCATGTGGCAGCCACCAGCCTTTGTCGTTTCATCACTTTTCTATTTCTGTTCAGGATTCATCATGAAAAAACACTTGCGTTTGGCGCTTTTGCCTTTGTTTGCCCTGCCCATCGTGGCTTGTTCCAAGCCCGGTGCGCCTGCTGCAGCTGCATCCGCTGCGTCGCAGGCAGCGCCAGCTGTTGCGACTGTATCGGCGGCTGCCAGCACAGCCGCGACTGCGGCGCCGGGCGAGGCGGCCATCCGCAAGAATCTGCAAGAGCGTTTGCCGGGCTTTCCGCCTATTGCCGAAGTGCGCAGCACGCCCGTGGCGGGCTTGTACGAGGTGCGCGTGGGAGCGGACGGTATTTTCTACACCGATGCTCAGGGCGACTACCTGATTCAGGGTGCCATTCTGGATACGAAAAACCGCAAGAACCTGACGGAAGAGCGCTTGCAGGCACTCAACAGCATCGCGTTTGACAAGTTGCCGTTGAAAGACGCGATCGTGAGCAAAAAAGGCGATGGCAGCCGCAAAATCGCTGTGTTTGCCGACCCCAACTGCGGCTATTGCAAACGCTTCGAGTCTGAGCTGCAAAAGCTCAACAACGTGACGGTTTACACCTTCCTCTACCCCATCCTGGGGCCAGATTCCACCGCCAAGGCGAAAAACATCTGGTGCGCCAAGGATCGCAGCAAAGTTTGGCACGATTGGATGATCGACGGCAAAACGCCGTCCGCTGCGCAGTGCGAAGATGACGTGACCCAGCGCAATCTGGCACTGGGCCGCCAGTTCAACATCAATGGCACGCCCGCGATTGTGCTGGGCAGCGGTCAGCGCATCGGCGGCTTTGTTGAAGCCGCTGCGCTGGAAGAGGCGCTGTCCGCAAAGCACTGATTAGCCCGGCAGCAATTGGCGGCAAGGTGGCGCCGAAAAGGCGCGCCTACCGCCGGCAATGACAAGCGCTGCTTGCAAAAGCAGCGCTTTTTTCATGGGCACAGCAATCCGCCGCGTTGCCGCATGCCCAAACGCTGCACAATGCGGGGCTTGGCGCATGGCTTGCTGAATTGGCTGCATGTGCAGACTGCCGATGAAGCGGTTAAGGCTGAAGTAGCCGATGAAGCCGTGAATGAAGCTGCACTCCAGCGTTTTCTGCCGCCTGTTTGACCATGCGTTTTGCCGCCACGATCCGTTTTTCACCCAATCATACCATGACCCAGCCCGCCATTCACTTCACCGTTTCTGCACCCGATCCGCATACGCATCTGTTTCACGTCACCTTGCAAGTGGCGCGCCCGGCCGCGCAGCAGGTGCTGACGCTGCCCACCTGGATACCGGGCAGCTATCTGATTCGCGAATTTGCTGGCCAATTGCAATCGCTGCAAGCGCGGCAGGGCCAAAAGGCGTGCGCTGTGCAACAGCTCGATAAACACCGCTGGCAGGTGGCTTGTGCAGCGGGCAAGCCCTTGGAAGTTAGCTATCAGGTGTATGCCTGCGACACATCGGTGCGCACGGCTTGGCTGGATGCAGAGCGCGGCTTTTTCAACGCCACCAGCCTGTGCCTGATGGTGGACGGGCAAACCGACGCGCCCCAGCACATCACCATCACCTCGCCCAACAACAGGCAGTGGCAGCTGGCCACGGGCCTGCAAGCCGTGCGTGCAGATGCCAAGGGCTTTGGTCAATATGTGGCGGCCGACTACGACGAGCTGGCCGACTGCCCCGTGGAAATGGGCGCGTTCTGGAGTGCCGAATTCACGGCCTGCGGCGTGCCACACCGCTTTGTGATCGCGCACCCGCTGCCGTCGATGGATGGCGAACGCCTGCTGCAAGACACACGCCGCATTTGTGAAACCATCATCCGCTTTTGGCATGGGCAGCGTGCCACGGCCAAGCAAGTGCCCTTCAAGCGCTATGTGTTCATGCTCAATGCCGTAGGCGATGGCTATGGCGGGCTGGAGCACCGCAACAGCACCGCGCTGATTGCCAGCCGCAGCTACTTGCCGCAAAACGGGCAAACGCCGGGGGCTGATTACGTCACCCTGCTGGGGCTGATCAGCCACGAGTATTTCCACACCTGGAATGTCAAGCGCCTCAAGCCCGCCGAATTTGCGCCCTACGACTACACGCGCGAGAACTACACCGAATTGCTCTGGTTCTTTGAGGGGCTCACCAGCTATTACGACGATCTGCTCTTGCTGCGCGCCGGTTGTGTGGATTTGGATGGCTATTCGAAGCAATTGCAAAAAACCATCGACAACGTTTACAACAGCCCCGGCCGCTTGGTGCACAGCGTGGCGCAAGCCAGCTTCGAGGCTTGGACCAAACACTACCGCCCCGATGCGGGCACGCCCAACCGCACGGTGAGCTACTACACCAAGGGCGCCTTGGTGGGTCTGTGCCTGGACTTGACCCTGCGGCGCGAAGGCAAAACCACGCTCGATGCCGTGATGCGCGCCCTGTATGCGCGCTGCAAGGCCGCGCCCGGGCCGTTTGGCGGCATGACGGAGCAAGACGTGCTGGCCGTGCTGCAAGAATTGGGCGGGCGAAGCTTTGCCAAAGAAATCAAGGCCTGGGTGCATGGCACAGCCGAGCTGCCGTTGCCTGCTTTGCTCAAAGGCATGGCACTGGAACTGGTGCAAAAAGAAGCCGAGCTGGCCCAGCAATGGGGCCTGCGCTGCAAAGAAGGGCCGATTATTCAGGTGCAAGCCGTGCTGCGCGGTGGCGTGGCCGAAGCCGCTGGCTTTGCGCCGGGCGACGAATGGTGGGGCGTGGAGCAAACCGAGCCGACTTCGCATGCGCCAGCCATTGGCTGGCGCGTGGGTCGCTTGGCAGATGTGAAGGCTTGCTTGCCATTGCCGAGTAGGCCCGGCTCAGCTACGGGCAAAAAAGCGAAACAAGCTGCCAGCGCCAAGTCGCAGCTGTGGGCGCTGGTGGCTCGAGACCGCCGCCTGCTGCGCTTGCCCCTGCACTTGTCTGCGCAAGCGCCCCAACGCTGGGCCTTGCAGGCCAAGCCGCCAGCAAGCAAGGGCGATAAGCAACCGAAGCATTGGCCGTGGGTCTGATAACAAAAGGAAACAAGGCTTTTTATTTGGAGGGTCGATTTCTTGGCTTGATGCGTTTTCAAATATCCGTAATTTCCCTGAGCAAGCGCCTTTGTGCTTCAGATATTCTTGTAACCATACGTGAGCGGTGATAACATTCTGGAAACTGTTTATTAATTGTTGAATAGTTGCGCCCATGCCATTTTTCATCGTTGAAGATCACCCGCTCTATCGTGAATCACTGGCTACATTGCTGCGCCGCATCAAGCCGGGTGAAACGATCGTTGAGCTTGGCCGAATCGGCGCTTTGCCCGCTGCGGTGAAAAAGCATGGCGCGCCCGAGATGATCTGCCTGGATTTGACTTTGAGCGACAGCTTGGGCATGTCTGGTGTGCGCGAGGCCAAGCACCATTACCCAAGTAGTCTGCTGGTGGTCGTGTCGGATCAAAGCTCAGATGAGGTGGAGCGCAGCTGCCTGGACGCAGGGGCGGATGCCTACATCTCCAAATCATCGGAAACCAAAGACATCTTCATGACGCTGCGCACGCTGCTCTTGCCCGACAGCACCATGGAAACAGAGGATTTGTCCAGCAGCCGCTTGTCCAAGCGCCAGGTGCAGCTGCTGGCCGCGCTGGAGCAGGGACTGAGCAACCGCGACATTGCCGAGCGCCTGGGCATCAGCGAGCACACGGTGAAGGTGCATCTGTGGCGCTTGTTTCGTCGCCTGGGCGTCAAAAGCCGCACCCAGGCGATTCATGCCGCTCGCACCAATGGCCTGATTCAGGGCTGAGGCGTTTCGGGTTTCAGCTCTTTTTTCTCCCTTTTCCACTTTACCGGCTAAGTCCTTGTACCCTGCGCAAGCGATGGCGCATTACACCGATTTACCGTTCACTGGTTCAGTCCGCTTGCTTGCGCGCGCGCAACACGCACAAATGGCGCAGCGGCAATGGGCTGATGCTGAGACAGCTATTCGTTCCACACCATTGATTTATCCGCCTTGTCAATCCATGGACTGATGGATGCGCATGATGGGGGCGTTGATTGCGCATCGTTGGAAGGGTGTTTGAAAGCTCAAAACCCTTTGCGCGATGCGGAGCCACACTGTTGGCATCGCATCAATACAGCGGGGCATGGTGTGCCAGTTAGCCGATCAAGCCGCTTGGCACTGCTGCAACCAGCTTTGCAGCGCAGGTGGCAGCTCGGCTTGCAGGTTTACCTCTTGCTGGCTGGCTGGGTGCGTGAATTGCAACCGCCAGGCGTGCAGAAACATGCGCGTCAAACCAGCCTTTTGTAATTGCTTGTTGGTGGCAAAGTGGCCGTACTTTTCATCGCCTGCAATGGGGCAGCCCTGGCTGGCCAGATGCACGCGGATCTGGTGGGTGCGGCCAGTGCGGATGGTGACTTCCAGCAGCGTCATCGGGCCCAGCGGGTGCTGCAGGCGCTGGGCAATGCGCACCAGTGAAACGGCAGGCATGCCATTGGGGTCGCCTTTGGGCACGGGGCGCACGCGGCGTTCACCTTCGCCATCGCCCGTAGCCACCAGGTATTTGTGCAGGGGCAGGTCGATCACTTTTTTGTGAGCGGGCCACTCGCCCCATACCAGTGCCAGATAGGTTTTGCCTGTGGTGCGCTGGCGGAACTGGTCTTGCAGGGCCTTGAGGGCGCTGCGCTTTTTGGCTACGAGCAAAATGCCACTGGTTTCACGGTCCAGCCGGTGCACCAGTTCCAGATAGCGGGCTTGTGGTCGGGCGCTGCGCAGTTGTTCGATCACGCCAAAGCTCACGCCACTGCCACCGTGCACCGCCACACCGGCGGGTTTGTCGATGGCGATCAGGTACTCGTCTTCAAGCAAGATGGGAAAGCTGCGGGCTGGTGCAGGGGTGCTGGGCGCTGTGCCCAGTGGAGCCTGGGCGGCCAGCCGAATGGGCGGTATGCGCACCACATCGCCCGATTCAACACGGCTGTCGGCCGTGGCGCGGGCCTTGTTCAGGCGCACTTCGCCGCTGCGGATGA
>JAUMXD010000125.1 GCA_030529305.1 Allobrachymonas sp. | reverse complement strand
CAAGGTCATCAACCACCTGGGCGATGAGGTGATGAAGGTGTTCAGGGTGGGGTGAGGTTCTAGTCAGCTCTAGCGGAAAGTTGCTAGAACTTGTTAGAACTGGTGGGACTGAAATGGGCTTCTACAAACTTCTAGTGGAAAATTGCTAGAACTTGCTAGAACCCGGGAGTGAGATTCTATAAACTTCTAGCGCAAATTCGCTAGAACTTGCTAGAACTTGTCATGGATCCGATACGCAACCCTTTTTCACCCGGAGCCGGTACTCCCCCGCCAGAGCTGGCCGGGCGCATGCCCATTCTCGAACAGGCGCGTGTGCTGCTGAGGCGCGTCAAGCTGGGCAGGCCGGAGAAAAGTCTGATGCTGACCGGCTTGCGCGGGGTGGGCAAGACCGTGTTGCTCAATGAAATCCGACGCATGGCCAAGGCAGAGAGCTATCACACGCTGCTGATTGAGGCGCATGAGGACAAGGCGTTGGGCGTCTTGCTGGCTGCGCCGTTGAAAAAACTGTTTTTTGAGCTGGACCGGCTGGCGCAGGCGGGCGATCGCGCCAAACGCGGCTTGCGCGTGCTGCGCAGTTTCATCGGCGCACTCAAGCTCAAGGTGGGTGATCTGGAATTGGGCCTGGACATCGAGCCGGAGACGGGCGCGGCCGACAGCGGCGACATTGAAATCGACCTGCCCAATCTGTTCGAGGCGCTGGGCGATGCGGCCAAGGAAAAAGGCAGCGCCGTGGCGATCTTGATTGACGAAATCCAGTACCTGGATCAAAAGGAGCTGGGAGCCATCATCATGGCCATGCATCGCATGCAGCAGCGCCAATTGCCGGTGGTGCTGGTAGGGGCGGGCTTGCCGGTATTGCCGGGGCTGGCGGGCGACTCCAAATCGTACGCCGAGCGGCTGTTTGCCTTCCCGGATGTGGGAGCGCTGAACGAAGACGATGCCGGGCGGGCCATCAGCGAACCGGCAGCAAGTGAAGGCGTGGAGCTGACGCCAGCGGCGTTGGCCGAAACCTACCGCTCAACCCAGGGCTACCCTTACTTCATTCAAGAGTGGGGCTATCAAATCTGGAATCTGGCGCAAAGCAGCCCGATTGATATGGACGTGGTGCATTCGGCGGCCGAGCAGGTGACTCGGCGGCTGGATGAAAACTTCTTTCGCGTGCGCTTTGACCGCCTGACGCCTGGCGAAAAGAACTTCCTGCGCGCCATGGCCGAGTTGGGGCCGGGTGCGCACCGCACGAGTGATATTGCGGCCTGTCAGGGCGTGAAAGTCCAAAGCATCGGGCCGGTGCGCGCCAGCCTGATCAAGAAGGGGATGATTTACAGCCCTTCCTACGGTGATCTGGCTTTTACGGTGCCGCTGTTTGATGCCTTCATGAAGCGGGCGATTCCACAATTCACACCCAAGGGCTGAGCCCATGCACTTCCGCATTGCCGACACCTTCACCGCCAGCCTGGCGCGCTTGACCCGCGACGAGCAGAAGCTGGTCAAGACCACCGCCTTTGACCTGCAAATGGACCCCAGCAGCAAGGGCACAGCTTCCACAAGCTCGATCGCGGCAAAGATCCCGGTTTCTGGTCGGTGCGGGTTAGCCGCGACATTCGCCTGATCGTGCACCGCATGATCGGCAGCCTGTTGCTGTGCCATGTCGATCAGCATGACAAGGCCTGCCTCGGCGGATGCCGATCCCTTCCTGCATCCGGATGCACAACGGTGCTTCCGCACGCTGGGCAATACCGACGAATTGGCCCAGGCGCTGGAATACCCGTGGGAAAAGTGGACGATTTTTCTGCACCCCGCGCAGTGGCAGATGGCGGCGCGCGATTACAACAACCCACAATGACCCGGCGCGGGTATCCGGCTCGGCGGCGGGCACGGGCAAGACGGCGGTGGGCTGTACCGTGCGGCGCATCTGGCGCGGCAGGATGAAGACGCGCGGGGGCTGCAAGGCGCGCTGTTCCGCCCGCTCCACCACACGCCGCGTGTGGCCGAGCGCATCGAAGTGGCGGCGATGGCCTGTGACGACGAAATCATCCCTTCCCAGGCGCGCATCAACACCGACGACAAAGTGGCGCTGGGCGAGATTTACAACGCCGAGCACCATTTGCTCTACGTGGTCAGCACCCGAGCGCGTGATTTCCTGCATGGCTCAGCACAAGCGCCGGAATCGGGTTTTTTGCAGGATTTGACAACAAATAGCGATGAATTCAAGTGATCTATTTTTTTACGTCAAACCCAAACGGCGACACAGCTCCAGCGTGGCCGCGCTTTGGTTCATGGTGTAGAAGTGCAGGCTGGGCGCGCCGCCAGCGATCAGGCGTTGGCAAAGCTGCGTGATCACGTCCATGCCCAATGCCTGAATGGCCGCCACATCATCGCCCAGCTCTTGCAGGCGCAAGCGCAGCCAACGGGGGATTTCCGCACCGCAGGCATCCGAAAAGCGAATCAACTGGCTGCTGTTGCTGATGGGCATGATGCCCGGCACGATGGGCACTTGCACGCCCAGCTTTTGCGCTTCGTCCACAAAGCGGAAGTAGGCATCGGCGTTGAAAAAATATTGGGT
>JAUMXD010000124.1 GCA_030529305.1 Allobrachymonas sp. | reverse complement strand
CCGAAGGCGGCGCCATTGGCCTGGTGCAAGAAGGCGACACGATTGAAATCGACATCCCAAAACGCAGCATTCGCCTGGCCGTATCAGACGAAGAACTGGCCCGCCGCCGCAGCGAAATGGAAGCACGCGGTGCCCAGGCGTGGAAACCCACCCAGCGCAACCGCACCGTCTCTGCTGCCCTGCGAGCCTACGCGGCCATGACCACTTCTGCCGACACAGGAGCCGTTCGCGATGTGCGCCAGGTGGAGCGCCGCTGAATCCGCCTTCTGGCCATATTTGAAACCGGCAGACTGAAACAGACGAGGGCGCCCGCGCTTCATTCCAATACGCAGGCGCCCTTTTCTTTTGCGCATGGGCAATTGCGCTTGCCCATGCCATGCACATTGCGCCCGCCCGGCCATTCATGGGCCGCAAGGGCAGACGCAAACATCCGCCAATCCGCCAACAAGCAGCGCCCTTGCCCCCGGTAGCCCCGGCGAACACTTCGCCTCTGCTTGCACATGCCCGACACCATCTTGCCAAGATGCTGCCCGCCTCTTTATCTTTATGATGTGCAGAGGCTATCTTTATGATGTACAGAGGCATTCATCCCAAAAGGAGGTCATGAGCATGAACATTTCCGCCCCTTGCGTAGCCGTCATCCTCTCAGGCTGCGGCTTTCAGGATGGCAGCGAAATCCACGAAGCCGTTTGCACCCTGCTTGCGCTCGACCAGCAGGGCGCAAAAGTTCAGTGCTTTGCTCCCGATGTGGAACAAGCCCGCGTCGTGAACCACCTGAGCAATGACGAAGTGAACGAAAGCCGCAACGTGCTGATCGAATCGGCCCGCATTGCGCGTGGCGCCGTCCAGCCCCTGTCGGCCTTCGATGCCAGCGAGTTTGACGCCCTGGTGATTCCCGGCGGCCTGGGGGCTGCGCTCAACCTCAGCAATTTCGCAGCCCTGAGAGAGCACTGCACCATACAGCAAGACGTGGCCAACGCCGTCACGAGCATGCACCAGGCGGGCAAGCCCATTGGCGCGATGTGCATCGCACCCGTCATCCTCGCCAAACTGATACCCGGCGCACGCCTCACCATCGGGCAAAACGCCACCTTCGCCCAGGCCTGCCAGAACATGTGGGCCGAGCATCGCAATGCCAGCGAGGGCGAGGTGGTAGTCGATACTGCCAAGCGGCTCGTCAGCACCCCTTGCTACATGCTCGAAGCAAGCATCAGCCAGATTTACATCAGTGCCCAATCGCTGACGCAAGAATTGCTGAAAATGGTGCGCCAGCAATAGCTGCGCCGCCCGCAGAAGCTGCCACATCTGCGTCTGCCGCGCCATGATTGCTTTCCGGGCCAATGGCCCAGGCCATCAGCTTGATGATGCGACAAGCGCCCGCCCGCTTCCATGCGGGCCAGACCGTGACGGTGCATTTCAACCCCGCGCAGCCTGCGCAAACGGCAGGCATCTTGCGCTTTTTTGATATTTGCCTGGGCGGTTGGATTCTGGGCCACCACGCGCTGCTGCAATGGTTGCATGGCATGTAGCGCGGCTCAATCCCCCTCCTTGCCACGGTTCTTTTTTTGATGAGCAGCCCCTTTTGCAAAAGGGCTTGCTCATGGCTCTGCCTGCTTGTTTGTCTTGCACATGCTAGGCTTGCGCCCCGGTTTCGTGGCCCCTGTTTCGTAACCAGTGCCACGTTGATTCATATATTCAAAGGAGATAAGCCATCATGCGCATTCCCGCTCTTGCTGCCGTTGTGCTGGCCGGTTTGGCCGCTGCCAGCGCTCATGCCCACCCCCACCCCACTTCGGCCGCTCAAGCCCCGGCCACCATCCAACCCGCAAAAGCCATGCACCCAAGCACGCACACACGTACCCACACCGTTCAAAGCCGCTACAGTTTTCAAGAAACGCTCAGCCGCCTGCAAACCACCGTGCAAGCCAAGGGCATGAAAGTGTTTGCGCTGGTTGACCACCAAGCCGCAGCCAAAGAAGTGGGCCTGCAGATGCAACCCGCCACCGTCATCGTTTTTGGCACGCCAAAGGCTGGCACGCCGCTCATGGTGAAAGACCCCGCCTTTGCCCTGCAACTGCCCCTGCGCGTGCTGGTAACCGAAGTCAACGGCCACGTGCAAGTCGTCTTTAACGACACACACGCCCTGATCGACGGCAGCCAGATCGCCTATGCCGACGTGGCCAACACCCTGGCCAATGCCGAAAAGCTGATTCGCAAAACCGTAAGCGAATAAGCGCGAACCAGCAGCAGGCAAGCCCTCTGCCAAGCCAGCACAAGCCAAGCGCGCCGCGTGCCGCTTGGCTTTTTTGCATTCTGATCGCACCGGCACCCGCCTTCTTTTGCGCAACAACCAGGGCCGCCAGCCGCCAAGCGGCCACAAACAGCGCCATCGTCTTTATGATGGCCGGGTATCCATCAACAACCACAGGAGCCCATGCGCATGAACCCATCCACCCCTTTGCGTGTCGCCGTCATCCTCTCTGGCTGCGGTTTTCAAGATGGCAGCGAAATTCACGAAGCCGTTTGCACCCTGCTCGCACTCGACCAGCAAGGCGCGCAAGTGCAATGTTTTGCCCCCGACATCAAGCAACTGCGCGTAACCGATCACTGCACCGGTGCTGCAACGGGCGAAAGCCGCAATGTGCTGGTCGAATCGGCCCGCATCGCGCGCGGTGCCATCCAGCCGCTATCGGCCTTTGATGCCAACGAGTTTGATGCGCTGGTCATGC
>JAUMXD010000123.1 GCA_030529305.1 Allobrachymonas sp. | reverse complement strand
TCTACACCGAAGAGGGCAACTGGGACATGGTGGGCAACAACACGCCCGTGTTCTTTTTGCGCGATCCGCTCAAATTCCCCGATCTGAACAAGGCCGTCAAGCGCGACCCGCGCACCAATATGCGCAGCGCCACCAACAACTGGGACTTCTGGACGCTGCTACCCGAAGCCCTGCACCAGGTCACCATCGTGATGAGCGACCGCGGCATTCCCGCCAGCTACCGCCACATGCACGGCTTTGGCAGTCACACCTACAGCTTCATCAATGCACAGAACGAGCGTTTCTGGGTCAAGTTCCACTTCCGCACCGAACAGGGCATCAAAAACCTGAGCAACGAAGAAGCCGCTGCCATCATCGCCAACGACCGCGAAAGCCACCAGCGCGATTTGTACGAATCGATTGAAAAAGGCGACTTCCCGCGCTGGAAGCTGTACGTGCAAATCATGCCCGAGGCAGATGCCGAAAAAGTTCCCTACCACCCCTTCGACCTGACCAAAGTCTGGCCGAAAAAAGACTACCCCCTGATCGAAGTAGGCGTGATGGAGCTCAACCGCAACCCCGAAAACTTCTTCCAGGATGTGGAGCAATCCGCCTTTGCGCCCAGCAATCTGGTGCCCGGCATCAGCGTCAGCCCCGACCGCATGCTGCAAGCGCGCCTGTTCAACTACGCCGATGCGCAACGCTACCGCCTGGGCGTGAACCATAACCAGATTCCGGTCAACGCGCCACGCTGCCCCGTACACAGCAATGCGCGCGACGGTTACGGCCGTGTAGACGGCAACTACGGCAGCACCTTGCACTACGAACCCAACAGCTTCAGCCAATGGCAACAGCAGGCGCAATATGCCGAGCCGCCGCTCAAAATCAATGGCGATGCCGCGCACTGGGATTACCGCCTGGACGATGCCGACTACTTCAGCCAGCCCCGCGCGCTCTTCCATCTGATGAGTGCCGAGCAAAAAGAGCTGCTCTTCAAAAACACCGCCGCAGGCATGGGCGACGCGCTCGATTTCATCAAGCACCGCCACATCCGCAACTGCTACGCCTGCGACCCCGCCTATGGCGAGGGCGTCGCCAAGGCGCTTGGCATGACCGTGGCCGACGCCATGGCTGCCTACAAAACCGACCCGGCCATGGGTCAGCCTGGCTTGATCGACTTCAGCAACTACAAGGCGTAAGCCACGGCGTATTGCCAAGCGTTTTGCCAAGACAACCGGCCGCCTCCCAGCGGCCGGTTTTTTGTATTTGCAAGGATCAAAAGCTCTGTGCAAGAAGACGGAATCAGACCTGCTCGACCTCATCCAAAAGCACAAAAAATGGGGCGCCTGGCTAGATGGTCTTTCCGTATCATGCGGCACACACCAATGCCACACGGAGAAGAAGAATATGCGGGCCGGCCAGATCCCGTTTGAGCGCATCGCCGCTGCCATCGAATACCTTTACGACCACGCCCGCGAGCAGCATTCGCTTGATGACATTGCCTCATTGATGCTCAAAAAGCCAGCCCGATCCCAGCCTTGCCAAGCGGCCAGTGCGAGCAACTCCACCTCTCACCCGCCACCACTGTGGGTCTTTTGATGCAGCAAGCCGTTTCAATGCCTGAACAGCACATGCCATGCCACAATACAGGGCTTTTGCAAGCGGCTCCTCGCCCGGCTGGCTTTTCACGATTCAGGTTCTGCTCGACATGTCATCTTCTTCTTACCCGCACCCCATCCTCGCCCGCGAAGGCTGGCCCTTCATCGCTATCGCTTTGGCGCTGGCTATTGGCATGCACGGCTGGCTGAACTTTTGGTGGGCGCTGCCTTTTTGGTTGATTCTGCTGTTCGTGGTGCAGTTCTTCCGCGATCCGCCGCGCGAAGTGCCCCAGCAGCCTGATGTGGTGCTCAGCCCGGCCGACGGCCGCATCGTCAAGGTCGAGACTGTGCGCGACCCCTACGCCAACCGCGATGCTTTGCTCATCAGCGTATTCATGAATGTGTTTAACGTGCACAGCAACCGCGCAGCCGTGCAAGGCACCGTGCAGCAAGTGACCTACTTTCCGGGCAAATTCATCAATGCGGATCTGGACAAGGCCTCGACCGAAAACGAGCGCAACGCCGTGGTGATTGACAGCCACGGCACCACCGTCACCCTGGTGCAAGTCGCCGGCCTGATTGCGCGGCGCATTCTGTGTTACGTCCAACCCGGCGATGTGCTGCAACACGGCCAGCGCTACGGTTTCATCCGCTTCGGCTCACGCGTAGACGTATACCTGCCGACCGATGCCAAGCCTTTGGTTGCACCTGGCGACAAGGTGTCAGCCACCACTACGCTGCTGGCACAACTTGCGCCCAAGCAGCTGCCGCCTGGCAACGAAGCTTGACCAAGGGACTACCTCCTCAACCCTTGGACTGCCGTTCTGAATGCAGCGCACCGCCCAAGCATGAGCCCCTGCCACACACAAAGCCGATGCAACGCATCGGCTTTTTTCATGCCCTAGGCCCACGCGCTGCCACAGTCATGCCTTGCTGCCAATCCCACTCGCACTCATCGGCGATCACCTCATTTTTTTGTGGCCTATTTCCATCCGAACGACCTGAATCGCGTTTCAGTACCTGCTGCAGCCGATTTCAGGTCGCCACCCAAGGCCTGCATGCCAAGAATCGAATTTCCTTCATCCACTCGTTCAAGGAGACTCTCATGTCTTGGCATTCACGCTTTCATTCACAAGCTACCTGCAAATGGATCACC
>JAUMXD010000122.1 GCA_030529305.1 Allobrachymonas sp. | reverse complement strand
AAGGTGATGCCCAAGCGCTGGATTGTTGAGCGCAGCTTTGCCTGGCTGGAGAAGAGCAGAAGGCTGTGGAAGAACTGCGAGAGGCTTGTGAACACCAGCTTGCAGTTCATCCATCTCGCTTTTCTGGCTCTTGTCCTCAAAAGATCGTGAACAGGCTCTAAAGACCCTGCCCATACAACAGGCTGTCTGTCCGCACAAAAGCCCCTTGCAAGGAATTGCCCCGCCTTTTGCCTTTTGCCGAAAACAGCTTCTGACATGTTCTGTTTGGCTCAAACCAAACCCTCTTTGCCCTGCCCCACTTTGTGAACCGCAACCAACACTTGCCATTCATCGAATCGGCAGTTGCGCTTCACGAAACGCAAACACCCCGCCCAACTCGAAAGTCAGGTTACAGTCAAGGCGTAACGTTTCGTAAAGGAGGAGTCCATGCAATTCGAGGAACTGAAACCCGAGCAACTAGAAGCCTGCAAAGAGCTGAAGCCCAGCCCCGAAGCGCCCTCCTACTTCGACTTGCTCAGGGCCTTGGGCAATCTGCTGGATGGCTTCAGCCCAGAGAGCATCCATTTCAGGGGCGAGCCGCGCATGCAAAGCCTCGATGTCGATCATTTGCGCGCCGTGAAAATCGCCACCATGAACACCGCCGCCCAGACTTTTCCCAAGCACCCTTTGTGCCGCGCTTATTTCGACGGCCAGGCCGTGCAAGGCAAATACAAAGGCAAAAAATTCAGCGGCACACTCGACTTGTCGAACAGCAAGGCTTTGCCTGATCGCGAAAACATGCTCTTCTGCGTGAAGCTGGACGCCAGCAACAGCAAATCCAAAGCCGATACGAAAAAAAGCGAGATCTACATCGACACCAGCGACGACACGCATCACATCGAGCCAGTGGGCGCAGACTACTCCACGTTCAGTTGAAAAGAACGCCAGCTCGTTCGCTCCACCACCCGGCAACAGGCATGGCAAGCGCTTTGTGCGGATCACTTGTGGCGCATGCCCGCCTACGCTCCTGATACGCACAACGCCCAACACGAACCGCCGATGCCGCAGCGAAGGACACAAAACAAGCGCTTTGGCCCAAGCCCGCAGAGCGACGTTTCATCGACAGCAGGCAAGGCTCTGTTTCTCTGCTATACTCGCGCGCTTAGGCCTTCAGGCGCGTAGCTCAGCTGGTTAGAGCACCACCTTGACATGGTGGGGGTCGTTGGTTCGAGTCCAATCGCGCCTACCAATACATGAAAAGCACTTGGTTTTTACCCAGTGCTTTTTTTCTTGCCCGAACGGTTTTCTCCCCCACAAAGTCCACGAAGCAACACACACCACAAATGCGCCAATTGCTGGCGTTCTTGCATGCCCCTGCCCGTTTCCCTGCTCGCCTTTGCCAACCCTTTTGCAAGATTGACGCGCTTATGCACCCAAGCCTTGGGCCGCATCCCCTCGCCCTCGCAGCATTTTCAAAAACGGGTTGCAAATTCTCCGCCGCCAGTGCTGCCATACGAAGCAGAATGAAACCGACAGGACCTGTCACGGCGCTTCACCCATGCCCCCAGAACCCGTTCAAATTCTCAACGTGAGGCGATTGGACAGAGTGCGCGATGGGATGCAAGGCGCACTATCTTTATCTTTGTATGCGGCGCAGCGCATCACCCGTACGACATGCGCCAGATGACAAGATTGGCAACGAAGCAGGCCACCTGCCGCCATCTTCAAGCGCCCGCGAGGAGATTTTGAACAGCTTCTCAGGCAAAACAAGGGCGATCAGATCCATCAGGCAAACGCGGCAAAGTGCTGCCACTCAACGCTTCAGGCTCTCGCACTGAGCCCATCGCCAGGTGGCTCACTGCCCACTGCCCACTGCCCACTTGCGCACACGCCAACCGCTGAACCGCTCAGCTTCGTCTGCGCGCAAAGATGACGCCATCCAGCCGCCCCAGCTCCGCCAGCGTTTGCCGCAAGCGGTTGGTGTTGGCCACTTGCACGGTCAGCGTCATGTGCTGCACGCCTTTGCCGGGCTCGGTTTGCATGCCGATGATGGGCATTTTGTCGCGCGCAAACAGCTCGGTGATGTCGCGCAGCAGGCCGGAGCGGTTGGTGGTTTGCAGCAGCAAGTCCACAGGGTAGCCTGCGCCATCGGCTGATGCGCTGTCGGTGCTCCACTGCACCTCGATGGCACGCTCGGGCGCATCGCGCACCATGTGGCGGTAGTTCACACAATCCAGCCGGTGCACGCTCACCCCTTTGCCGCGGGTGACGAAGCCGCCGATGGGGTCGGGTGGCGCGGGTTTGCAGCACTTGCCCAGCTGCGTCATGAGCGAACCCATGCCCACCACCAGAATGCCGCTTTTGCCCGCGGATCTGGCCTGGGCTTTTTCTTGCCAATGGCTTTGCTTTTGCAAGACGATTTCATCGGCGCTGGGCGTTGGCTCTTGCGGTTTGAGCACCGATTCGATGTTGCGCAACGAGAACTCGTCTTTGCCCACCACTTCGAACAGGGCATCGGCGTTCGAAAAGCCCAGCTGCCCGGCCAAGTCATCAAGCTTGACGGCGGTTTTGCCCTCGCGCTGCAGGATTTTTTCAACCGCCTCACGCCCGCGCGCGATGGCGTCTTGCTGCGCCAGGGCGTTGAACCAGGCGCGCACCTTGGCACGGGCGCGGTGGCTGACGAGGTAGCCCTGCTCGGCGTTGAGCCAATCGCGCGAGGGGCCGCCTTCTTTAGCAGCAGTGATTTCGACCGTTTGCCCGTTTTGCAAAGGGGTGTTGAGTGGCACCATCACGCCATCCACGCGCGCGCCGCGGCAGCGGTGGCCCAGCGTGGTGT
>JAUMXD010000017.1 GCA_030529305.1 Allobrachymonas sp. | reverse complement strand
TGGCCAAGGGCCGCCTGGTGAACCTGGGTTGCGCCACCGGCCACCCCAGCTACGTCATGTCTTCGTCCTTCGCCAACCAGACGCTGGCGCAGATCGAGCTGTTCACCAAGCCGCAGAACTACGAAGTGGGCCAGGTGTATGTGCTGCCCAAGTTGTTGGACGAGCACGTGGCACGCCTGCAGCTTTCCAAACTGGGCGTGCAGCTCACGCAATTGACGGATGAGCAGGCTGCCTATATCGGCGTGAAGAAAGAAGGGCCGTACAAGCCCGACACTTACCGCTATTGATAACTATGAACTTGGAGTAAGAAATGACAGATAAATTACCTAATTATTGGGTTGTTGGAGCCACTTGGGGAGGCAAGGATGATGCGCTGCCTCGGTTTTTGAAGCGTGGCTATTGGTATTGCTTTGATGTAAATGAGTGCTTGGCGGACGATGCAGGACTTGGGAATTCAATTTCTGTTCAGCAAGAGCGTTTTAGGGAAATCAAAAGTGGAGATCGGATAGCAGTAAAAAGGCTGTTGGGTCAGGGTGCATCTGAAATGGATATTTTGGCTATAGGCGTCGTCAAAGATGTGGATGATGGGGAATGGCGCATCTATATAGATTGGAGGTTTGAATTTAAAAAGGGCGAGCGTCGTGTACCTCTTCGTGGCTGCACGGCTTCTGTGCATGGGCCGTATCAGTTGGATGATGCATGGGTGCATCAGATTTTTTGTATTTAATTTTTTAGGCGAAATTAAAGCGGCCTTTGTGTCATGCGCGCCGATCAACTCCTCGTGCAACGCGGCTTGGCCGCCAGCCGCAGCCAGGCTCAGCGCCTGCTGGCAGCTGGCGCGCGTTGGCTTGCACCCACGGGTTGGAAGCCGCTGGGCAAGGGCGACGATGTGCCGCTTGATGCGCAAATTGAACTGCTGGACGGTGCGGAAGCGCGCTACGTTTCGCGTGGTGGCTTGAAACTGGAGGGCGCGCTGGCCGCTACCGGGCTGGACGTGCGCGGCTGGCACTGCCTGGACGTGGGCCAGAGCACTGGCGGCTTTACCGACTGCCTGCTTGCGCATGGCGCGGCGCATGTGACGGGCGTGGACGTAGGCCACGGGCAGTTGCATCCGCGACTGGCGGGTGATGCGCGCGTAACAGCGATTGAGCGTGTAAATGCGCGGCATTTGAATGCTGCTGTGTTTGCCGCCGCAGATGTGGGCAGGGCAGCTTCAGACGCAGGCCGTTCGGATGTGGATAGCTTGCAAGCAGCACGCGAGCCACTGGCGGCCAATGATCAAGCGCAGGCAAATAGCGATGCAGCCGTTGCCAACATGCCTGCCATGTCCTATTCACCAAACCCTGCCGTCGCTTTTGATTTGATCGTGGGCGATTTGTCTTTCATATCGCTCACCTTGGTGCTGCCTGTGTTGGCGCCACTGCTCAAGGCCAAAGGGCAGTTGCTCATGCTCGTTAAACCGCAGTTTGAATTGCAGCCCGAACATATCGGCAAAGGCGGCATCGTGCGCGACGAGGCGCTTTACGCGCAGGTGGAACAACGCTTGCGCGCCGCTTGTGCAAGCGCTGGTTTGCAGGTGCGCCAATGGTTGCCCAGCCCCATTGCAGGCGGCGATGGCAACCGCGAATTTTTCATTCATGCTGCGCGTGAAGCAGGTATTGCCGCATCCCAAGCTGCCGTACCGAACGCGAATGCACTCAAAGCAGCTGAAGACGGAGCAAATTAGTCTCGAAATGCTCGTGTGAGCTGCATGTTTCACCAAGTACGCATGCGTCAGCCGCCTTTGCATGACTAAGTGTTGGTTTCGTCAGACTAATTGGGTAGTTGTACAAACAGCGGTAAAGAAGTGCCTATTGGCGGCAGCTATGAATTTACTTTTTAGCTGTGTTGAATGCATTGCATACATCTTTAACTTTCCTTAAAATCAAGTCGTCTGCAGCGAGCTTGGCTTTATATTTCCTTGAACCAATGCTCTTGGAGCACGGGCTTGGAACATCGCTTGGCAAGTGTGATCATCTCGCGTTAGATGGACCCGACGCCAACGCTGACCTCGCCCACCTGAACCCTTCCGTTCAGGATGCGGGCCAGGTTCTGCTGCAGACACCTGATTCTTGAAAGGCCGAGCACATTGCGTGTTCGGCCTTTCTTTTTATGTTTTGTAGTTGAAGAAAAGTTGGAAGCCCTTATTGAGTACCACGGGGTGAGCACGTTCAAAGCTTATGTCTCCAAGCGTTCTGGCAAGCGCTATGACTGGGTTTGCCAATAACAGCAGGCTGGGAGAGCCGCCATGACTGCGTGGTGTTTTTTGCCTCAGCGCAAGAAAGCCAAGCCTTCTACGAGGGCAAAACAAGGGTGGAGGGTCAAATCTCACCACCAACGTGGCTGACTCGATTCATTAAAGGATTTTGGAAAAGCGCACCGGCTGCTCAGCACAGTCAGCAAGATGCGGTGCGCTTGCCGAATTGCACGCATTCCCTGCACTTGCTGCTTGGGCACGGGCCGTTTGCAGGTGGTGGTCAAAAACCATGGCCACGGCACGCACAAAGTACCAACCCATGTCGGTTACGCAGAAGCGATCGGCATGCAGGGTGAGCAGGCCCTGCTCCTGCAATTGTTCAAGGCGGCTGATTTCGGTGGCGAAATAGCTGGCAAAGTCGATTTGCCAATCGCGCTGCAATGCCTCGAACAGCACTTCGCCCTGGCACATGATGGACATGATCACGGTGTGGCGAATTTGGTCGTCACGCGTGAGTTGCAGGCCGCGTTCAACGGGCAGTTGATCGTTTTCGAGCAGCTCGCCATAGGCATCAAGCGTTTTGGCGTTTTGGCTGTAACAAGCGCCGATGCGGCTGATGGCCGATACGCCCAGGCCAATCAGGTTTTGGTCGGGGCGTGTGCTGTAGCCCTGGAAGTTGCGTTGCAGCTTGCCCTGTTGCTTGGCTTGGGCCAGCTCGTCTTCGGGCAGAGCGAAGTGATCCATGCCCACATACACATAACCAGCCTGGCGAAAGTGTTGCAGCGCCATGGCCAGCAGGTGGATTTTGTCGTTACCCGAAGGCAGGATCTGCGAGTCAATCCGGCGCTGCGCCTTGAAACGTTCGGGCAAGTGGGCGTAGGCATACAGCGCGATGCGATCCGGGCGCAGGGCACAGATTTGCTCCAACGTGTGGGTGAAAGAGGCTGCGCTTTGATGCGGCAGGCCATAAATCAAATCGGTATTGATCGAAGCAAAACCCGCCGCGCGTGCGGCTTGCACCAATGCAAACACTTGCTCGGCTGGCTGCACACGGTGCACGGCTTGTTGCACGGCAGTGTCAAAATCCTGAATGCCAAAGCTCACGCGGTTGAAGCCCAATTGCTTCAAATGCTGCATGCGCTGGGCGTCCACCGTGCGGGGGTCCACCTCGATCGAAAACTCGCCCTTGGCATCGAAATGGAAAAAGCCCTGCAACAGCTGCATGAGCTGCGCCAGTTCGTCGTCTGACAAAAAGGTGGGCGAGCCGCCGCCCAAATGCAATTGCGTGACTGTGGGGCGATTGGCAGCACCGGCAAGCTGCTCCAGATAGGGCTGGTACAGGGCCAGTTCTTGCCCCAGTTGCTGCAAATAATCAGCCGCCCATTCGCGATGCCGCGTGATGATTTTGTTGCAGGCGCAGAAATAGCACAGCGAGGCACAAAACGGAATGTGCACATACACCGACAAGGGCTG
Source organism: Allobrachymonas sp. (assembly GCA_030529305.1). The sequence continues at coordinate 20,186 of JAUMXD010000017.1, read as the reverse complement.
CGGCGTATCGCCTGCAGCGGCGGCTTGCTGGCGCAGGGCCTTGATCAGATCGCCACAGCCAAACCCCGGCGTGAAACGATCAGCCGTGGGGTAAGAGGTGTAGCGTGGCCCGGAGATGTTGTAGCGGGCCAGCAGATCAGGCGTGATGGAAAGGGGGGCTTGTGCGCTCATGTGCGCTGTGATTGTAGGGGCGGCTCTGCAGGCAGGCGGTGCCTGGCCAAAAAACACCTGCCCCTACATGTGTATGCGGCAGTGGTTGTGCGTGGCGCGTTAATTAGTGGCTGGCGCTTACTTGTTACTACCGATGGCAAGCAACTGCGCACATATGCTGGTAAAGGAGGCAAAACTGTGGCTGCATCAGACACAGCAGCCGATAGGCGGCTGTGCTTCACAAACCCTTAGCGAACCGATGCCCCAAGAATTTTGAGCCCTGCCCCATTCAAAGCAAAACAACCGTTCAGTCTGCCAACCGCGCTCGGTGCCGCGCGATTTGTGCCTGTACCTGCGCGGGCGCGGTGCCGCCCAGGGTATTACGGGCGTTGAGGCTGCCGCGCAGGCTGAGCACGTTGTACACGTCTTTGTCGATGGCGGGATGGAATTCCTGCAAGACCTTTAGCGGCAGTTCAGACAGGTCGCACTGGTGCGAGCTGGCTGCCTTGACGGCGTGGGCCACGGTTTCGTGCGCGTCGCGGAAGGGCAGCCCTTTTTTCACGAGGTAGTCTGCCAGGTCGGTGGCGGTGGCGTAGCCTTTTTGCGCCGCGGCTTCCATGGGTTGGGCATTGACCGTGATGCCGCCTTCCTTGGCGCCGGTTTGCGGGTTGACCTGGCCGCCGATCATTTCCACAAAGATGCGCAGCGTGTCGCGCAGCGTATCCACTATGTCGAACAGCGGCTCTTTGTCTTCCTGGTTGTCTTTGTTGTAGGCCAACGGCTGGCCTTTCATCAGGGTGATGAGGCCCATCAGGTGCCCCACCACGCGGCCGGTCTTGCCGCGTGCAAGTTCCGGCACGTCGGGGTTTTTCTTCTGCGGCATGATAGAAGAGCCAGTGGTAAAGCGGTCGGCAATGCGGATGAAGGCGAAGTTCTGGCTCATCCACAAAATCAGCTCTTCGCTCAAGCGGCTGACGTGCACCATCACCAAGCTGGCCGCTGCGGCAAATTCGATGGCGAAGTCGCGGTCGCTCACGGCGTCCAGGCTGTTTTGGCAAACGCCTTCCATGCCCAGCGTGCGCGCCACACGCTCGCGGTCCAGCGGGTAGGTGGTGCCCGCCAGCGCGGCGCTGCCCAGTGGCAGTTGGTTCACGCGGCGGCGCACGTCTTGCATACGCTGCTCGTCACGCGCAAACATTTCCACATAGGCCAACAGGTGGTGGGCAAAGCTCACGGGCTGGGCCACTTGCAGGTGGGTGAAGCCGGGCAGGATCACGTCCACGTTTTGCGCGGCCACGTCCACCAGTGCGGCTTGCAGCTCGCGCAGCAGGCCGGTGATGAGGTCGATCTCGCCGCGCAGCCACAGGCGGATGTCGGTGGCCACCTGGTCGTTGCGGCTGCGGCCGGTGTGCAGGCGCTTGCCCGCGTCGCCCACCAGTTGGGTCAGGCGCGCTTCGATGTTCAGGTGCACATCTTCCAGCGCCAGCTTCCATTCGAATTGGCCGTTTTTGATTTCTTCGCGGATTTGCGCCATGCCTTTTTGAATGGCGGCCAAGTCGTCGGCGCTGATGATGCCTTGCGCGGCCAGCATGTCGGCGTGGGCCAGACTGCCGGTGATGTCGGCATCGGCCAGGCGCTTGTCGAAGAACACGCTGGCGGTGTAGCGCTGCACCAGCTCGCTCATCGGCTCGGAAAACAGGGCAGACCACGCTTGGGACTTTTTGTCGAATTGATTGCTTGCAGGCTGTGACATGGCTCGTTCAGCAGAAGGTGAGGGTTGAAAAAATTGCCTGTGTGATGAAAAGCACGGATCCATCCACTCAATCAGGCCCATGTGCAATGCAATGGCGCCCTTACGAAAACACTTGCGGCAAATGCAGGCACAATCTGTAATGGAATATTACTTGTTTAATAGAGGCTGCCAGGGTCTCCTTGCCGTGATGGGATGTGTTTGCGGCAGGTGCCAAAGCACTCGGTTCCCAGCCGATCAGCCCCATTTGTTTGCGCCGCAATCGCCTGTTTTTATCACCATGTCCGTGCCCAACGCATCATCTTCGCGCATTGTAGCCAGCGGCTCTGTCCGGGCCGCTGAACCCATGCCGTTTGATGTGTGCAACAGCAGCGTGGTGCTGCGCGCCGTGTTGCTGGTAGCCGTGAGTGTGCTAACCACCAGCCTCTTCATCCCCATGCAGTACGACGGTTGGAAAGGCTGGGCCATGCACACCGGCCTGGGGCTGGCTTGTGCGCAGCCCGCCGTGCTGCTGTGGCTGATGGTGGTGTGCATGGCCAAGCACTGGCTCGCGCGCCAAACGCAGCAACTGCAATGGCTGTGGTGCATTGGCGTGGGCATGACCTGCGGCCTGTTTGCTGGCGCCTTGCTCGCCAGCGTGCGCGAGATGACGTGGCCAGTGTGGCTGGGCTGCATGCTGGGCGGCGGCTTGCTGGCAGCGTTGTTGATTTCGTTGCTGATGCTGCGTTGGCAATTGCAGGCGCCGGGCAATGTGCAGGCCCAGCTGGCCGAGTTGCAGGCGCGCATCAGGCCGCACTTTTTGTTCAATGCCCTCAACAGCGCCATTGCCCTGGTGCGTGTAGACCCCGCCCGGGCCGAGGCGGTGCTCGAAAACCTGGGCGATCTGTTTCGCCAGATGCTGCAAGACGTGCGCCACGCCAGCACCTTGGGTGACGAGCTGGAGCTGGCCAAACGCTATCTCGCAATTGAAGAAGTGCGCTTTGGCGAGCGCCTGCGTGTACGCTGGGAGGTTGACCCTGCCGCCAGCCTGGCCAGCATGCCCACGCTGATCTTGCAACCTCTGCTTGAAAACGCCATCCGCCATGGCGTGGAGCCCAGCCAGCAAGGCGCTGATGTACTGATCCGCACGCAGATGCGTGGCAACACGGTGCGCGTGACCGTGAGCAACACTTTTCCCGGCGGGCCAGGTAAACGCGGCAATGGCATGGCGCTTGAGAATGTACGCCGCCGCCTGCAGCTGCTACACGATATGGAACTGCACTTTTCCGCCAAGGTTGTGGAAGACCGCTTCGTCGTTCGCATGGAAGTGCCCATGCAAATACAGGAGGAATCGGCATGAACCCGCAAGCGCCCATATCCGCGCCCACACCTGCGCAAAAACAAACGGCCGCCTGGCGTGTACTGCTGGTTGACGATGAGCCCTTGGCGCGTAGCCGCCTGCGCAGTCTGCTGAGCGACATCACCCGGCCTGCCACCGAAGTATGCGGCGAAGCAGGCAGCGCCGCACAAGCCATTGAATTGGTAGAAAGCGCTCAGCCCCACATCGTGCTGTTGGACATCAACATGCCCGGTATGGATGGCATGCAGTTGGCACAAAGACTGAAGCAGCGCCTGAACCCCGTGGGCCAGGTGCCGCCACAAATCGTGTTCGTTACAGCATCCAGCGACTTTGCGCTGCAAGCCTTTGACGTGGCTGCGGCCGACTACCTGACCAAACCAGTGCGTGCCGAACGCTTGCAGCAAGCCCTGCTCAAAGCTGCAGCGGCCTGGGCCATGCAGCACGACGCCTTGGCTGGGGGCACAGCCCAGCCAGCCATTCAGTTTGCTGCTAACGGCATAACGAGCGGACAAACACCATCTGCCATGCGCAGCCCGTCCAGTCAAGGCGTGGCTGGTGTCGGCGCTGCGGCTGGCAGTGGTGCGACAACTGGAGCCACCACACCGCAGGCCCAGCTACCCAGCCTGCTGATACAAGAGCGCGGCCTAAGCCATCGTTTGGATCTGAACGACATCCTGTATGCACGGGCCGAGCAGAAATACGTCATCCTGCATACCCGCTTGGGGCGCGAATGGGTGTGGGATGGCAGCCTGACCCAGCTCGAAGAAAAATACCCGCAATTTTTTGTGCGCATCCACCGCAGCACTTTGGTGCAACGTCAACTGTTACGCCAACTCAAACACAGCGTGCAGGCCGATGGCAGCGAGGGCTGGCTGCTGCAATTAGAAGGCGTGGCCAATTGCCTGCCCGTATCGCGCCGCCAACTGCCTGCCGTGCGCCAGGCCATGCAGGCGCTTTGAGGTTTTTCAAAGTTTTTGGTGAACCTCTTCTACGCGCACTTTGCTGCTGATGTAGAAAGGATTGATTAGGCTGGCTGCATCTCAACAAACAACAACAGCTACCGCTACAAGGGCAGTCAACCTGAACGGGCGATGTTACTGAAAAGGCAAGCCCAGCCTCTGAAAAAGAAGGCGGCATCTCTTCAAGAAAAGTACAAAAACCTTTTAACGGTAGAATCTTTTTTTTAACAGATTGTCACCTTGTTGCCTCATGTCTGCGTGGGTATTGCCTGACCACATTGCCGATGTTTTGCCTGCCGAGGCGCGCTTGATCGAAGATCTGCGGCGCGAGTTGCTGGATTGCGCGCACCGCTACGGTTACGAACTGGTGATGCCGCCCTTGGTCGAGCACATCGAGTCGCTTTTGAGCGGCTCCGGCGAGGACCTGGATCTGCAAACGTTCAAGCTGGTGGATTTGCTCTCGGGCCGCACCTTGGGCGTGCGCGCCGATACGACCCAGCAAACGGCCCGGTTGGACGCCCATTTGCTCAACCGCCCCGGCAGCACGCGCCTTTGCTATTGCGGCCCCGTGCTGCACACCCGCCCGCAACAACCCCACGCCAGCCGCGAGCCGCTGCAATTCGGCGCCGAGTTGTACGGCTGCCAGCACATCGCCGCAGACATTGAAGTGCTGCTGCTGGCGCTAGATGCCCTGCAAACCGCCCGCATCCCGCTGGCCAACAGCGCCGTGCTGGATTTGGCCGATGCCCGCATCGTGCCGGCCTTGCTGGCGCAAGCGCCTGCCGCCCCCGTGGATGTGCCCCGCCTGCAACAAGCCCTGATCACCAAAAACGCAGAGGCCTTGCAGCAAGAAGCCAGCGCCCTGCCCGCCCCCATTCAAGCGGCCTTGCACGAATTGCTGCATTTGTACGGCCCGCGCGAGGTGCTGGACACGGCCCGCCAGCGCCTGCCTGCCCTGCCCGCCATCCGCCAGGCGCTGGATGAATTAGCACAACTCGCCAGCCACATTGGCAATGCGCATCCCGATTTGCAGATCCAGTTCGATCTGGCCGATTCGCAAGGCTACTCTTACTACAGCGGCATGCGCTTTGCCATTTTTCTGCCCGGCGGCAGCGATGCCCTGGTGCGTGGCGGACGTTACGACAAGGTGGGTGCCGCCTATGGCCGCACGCGCCCGGCCGTGGGTTTCAGCCTCGACATCAAAACACTGGCCCGCCATGTGCAAAACCGCGCACCGCGCCCGGCCATTGCCGCGACCTGGGAGGCCAGCAGCGACTGGCTCAGCGCCGTGCAAGAGCTGCGCCGCCAAGGCGAGACCGTGGTGGTGAACCTGCCCGGCCAAACGCATGCGCCGGAGCATTTGTTGTGCGACCGGGAACTGATCCAGCAAGATGGCATGTGGACAATACGGCCCATTCAAGCGGCTTGAAACACTTTCGTTCTCGCACACTGCCAAGCCAACAAGCTGCCCGACCACCGAAAAGTTTTCTATTTGTGAAGGATATCTGCATGAACACGATCAAAGCCTTGCCAGCCAAGGGGCGCAACGTCGTCGTCGTCGGCGCGCAATGGGGTGACGAAGGCAAGGGCAAGCTGGTGGATTGGCTGTGCGAAACGGCCGATGCCGTGGCGCGCTTTCATGGCGGGCACAACGCCGGGCACACCCTGGTCATCAACGGGCAAAAAACCGCCCTGCACCTGATTCCCAGCGGCGTGATGCGCCCCAAGGCCATCTGCTACATCGGCAACGGCGTGGTGCTCTCGCCCAGCAAGCTGATCGAAGAAATCACCGGCCTGGAAGCCGCGGGCGTGGAAGTGCGCTCGCGCCTGCGCATCAGCGAAGCCTGCCCGCTGATTCTGCCGCTGCACTCGGTGCTCGACATCGCCCGCGAGGCGGCGCGTGGCCGCGCGGGGCAAGAAAAAATCGGCACCACTGGCCGCGGCATTGGCCCCGCTTACGAAGACAAAGTGGCCCGCCGCGCCCTGCGCGCGCAAGACCTGCGTTACCCCGAGCGCTTTGCCACCAAGCTGCGCGAACTCACCGACTATTACAACCACCTGCTGCGCAGCTGGCTGCAAGCCGAACAAGTGGACTTTGGCCCGGCGCTGGCGCCCTATCTGCGTGATGGGCAAATCCAGTACGACGCGGTGCTGAAGGAAGCGATGGAGCAGGCCGAAATCATTCGCCCCATGCTGGCTGATGTGTCGCGCGAAATCAATGCCGCGCACCAGGCCCAGGCCAACATCCTGTTCGAAGGCGCGCAAGGCACGCTGCTGGATGTGGACCACGGCACCTATCCCTTCGTGACCTCCAGCAACTGCGTGGCAGGCAACGCCGCGGCGGGCACGGGCGTTGGCCCCAACCTGCTGCACTACGTGCTGGGCATTACCAAAGCTTATTGCACCCGCGTGGGCGGCGGCCCCTTCCCCACCGAGCTGGATTGGAACACCCCCGGCACCCCCGGCTACCACATGGCCACCGTGGGCGCTGAAAAAGGCACCACCACCGGACGCAACCGCCGCTGCGGCTGGTTTGACGCGGCCCTGCTCAAACGCAGCGCACAGCTCAATGGCTTAACGGGCCTGTGCATCACCAAGCTGGATGTGCTCGATGGCCTGCCCGAACTCAAGCTTTGCACCGGCTACATGCTCGATGGCGAGCAAACCGACATCCTGCCGCTGGGCGCTGAAGAAATTGCACGCTGCGAGCCGATTTACGAAACCCTGCCTGGCTGGAGCGAATCCACCGTGGGCGTGACCGAGTACAACAAGCTGCCCGCTGCGGCCCGTGCCTATCTAGAGCGCATCGAGGCCATCAGCGGCGTGCCTGTGCATCTGATCTCGACCAGCCCCGACCGGGCACACACCATCATGCGCCAGCATCCCTTTGCTGCAGCTTGATGCGCAAGCACTGCTGATTGCGCAGCCCCTTTTCACTCTCAAGTTTTCTGTTATCCATTTTTCTCGAAGGCCCACCATGTTGACCGAAGACGGCAAGCACCTTTACGTCAGCCACGAGCGCTATCACCACCTGATCGAAAAACTCGCACTCATGGTGCATGAGTCTGGCTGGCAGTTCGACACCATCTTGTGTCTGGCGCGTGGCGGCATGCGCCCTGGCGACATCTTGAGCCGCATCTTCAACGTGCCGCTGGCCATCATGTCCACCAGTTCCTACCGTGACGACCACGGCACCAAGCAGGGCCATCTCGACATCGCCCACTACATCACCACCCCAAAAGGGCAAATCGCCGGGCGCGTGCTGCTGGTAGACGACTTGGCCGACACCGGCAAAACCCTGCAAGAAGTTGTGCAAATGCTGCGCGCCAGATACTCATCCATCAGCGATATGCGCACCGCCGTGCTGTGGACCAAGGGCATTTCGAGCTTTACGCCCGACTATTCGGTGGAGCACCTGCCCACCAGCCCCTGGATTCATCAGCCGTTTGAGGTGTACGACAACATGCCGCCCGAGCAATTGCTGGCCAAGCATGCTGCGGCCAAGACGGCCCAGTAAAACGGGAGACAGAGCGCGCCAGGCCACGCCCCAAGCACAGGGTTTTAGGCCCAAGCACACCGCCGCGCTACTTTGGCGCAGCCCCAGCGCAAAATGCGACGCAAAACGCAGCACGAAGCGCCAAGCCGCTACAGCCAAGCCAGGCCCACTTCATCTGCCAGCAAAAAACACCTGGGCCACTCCAGAGCCGCTCAGGCACTGGGCACGCAAGGTAGCGACCGCGCCGCTTGTGCTTGATTGCCTCAGCCCTATCAATCACAGCGCGTCACTGGCTGCGCTGCCTAGCTAACTCCTGGCGAACAACCCTTAAATCATCTTTTTTGCACAGCCAACGGCCACCAGCACCCTGCCCCGCAAACCGTGCACTGCCTGCCTTTTTTACCCCGCCCATCGACTGGAACCCGCCATGACTCAGCACCGCATCACCCAACTGATCCATCACGACTACCAGCCGCCGGCAGGTTTTTCAGCTCCGCTGCCGCCCGTGCACAAGGCATCGACCATCTTTTTGCCCAACGTTGCCGAATCGCGCTGCCGCGACGCCATTGATCGCGGCAGCTACACCTACGGTACGCATGGCACGCCCACCAGCTACATGCTTGAACAGCGCCTGTGCGCGCTTGAAGGCGGCAAGCACGCCATGCTGCTGCCCAGCGGCCTGGCGGCCATTGCCTGCGTGAATCTGGCGCTGCTCAACCCTGGCGACGAGGTGCTGATTCCCGACAACGCCTACGGCCCCAACAAGGTGTTTGCCCTGGCCGAGCTCAAGCGCTTCGGCATCACGCACAAGGTGTACGAAGCCACCGACACCCAGGATCTGGCCGCCAAGATCAGCCCCGCCACCAAGCTGGTGTGGATGGAAGCGGCCGGCTCCATCACACTGGAATTTCCCGACCTGATCGAGCAGGTCAAACTCTGCCGCAGCAAAGGCATCCTCACGGCGCTGGACAACACCTGGGGTGCGGGCCTGGCTTTTTGCCCCTTTGATTTGCTGCGCACAGGCGATGCCACCTCTGCCGCACTGGGTGTGGATTTGACCGTGCATGCACTCACCAAATACCCCAGCGGCGGCGCCCATATCCTGATGGGCAGCATCATGACGCGTAGCGAGGAGCTTTTCAAGCAACTGGCCACCAGCCACATGCACATGGGTTTTTGCGTGGGCATGAACGATGTGGAGGCCATTCTGGGCGGCCTGCCCAGCATTGAGCTGCGCTACAAAAAGGCCGATGACAACGCCCGTACCGTGGCCCAATGGTGCGCGCAGCAGCCACAATTCGTGCAAGTGCTGCACCCCAGCCTGCCCGATGCACCAGGCCACGCCGCCTGGAAAAAAATCTGCTGCACGGCCAATCAGCCCCAAGGCGCAGCCGCAGGCATCGTGAGCGTGATCGTGGATGACAGCTACACGCAAGACCAGGTCGATGCCTTCTGCGAGAGCCTGCGCATTTTCAAAATCGGCTACAGCTGGGGTGGCCCAATCAGCCTGGTTATGCCCTACGACATGGCCGGCATGCGCAAAGGCTGGCCCGCCCACTTGCGCCGCGGCAAGCTCGTGCGCCTGTGCACCGGACTGGAAGACGCGCGTGACCTGATTGCCGATTTGCAGCAGGCCCTGCGCCATTTGAGCTGAGGCGCAAACCTGGCAGCCGCTCTTACTCAGGGGCGCGCGACGCAAACACCAGCCGCTTGTTGACAAGCGGCTTTTTTGATGAATGTTGCCCAGCTTTTAATAAACAAGGGCTGGCAGAACACGCAAGCGCGTTCACATGCACACCTGTTTGCATGCGCGAGCCAAACCGCAACTCGCACACTTTGTCTGTCGGGCTATTGGGCCGACGGCGCCTGCGGTACTTGCGTTACCTCTGGCCCGGATGGCTGCTTCGATGCTCGGGCCGCTCCGCCAGCCTGCACGTTTCCTGCCAACGGCGCAGGATGCGCAAACGCCTGCCTTGGCCCCATCTGCATGGCCACATGTCCATTGCTGGCAAGCTCACCTTCTTGCGGATAAGGGCGAACAAACGTATGTGTAACGCGCTGCGGGTAAGGAATCTGGATGCCATGCTCGCGCAAGGCGCGCCATATCTGCAGATTGATGGCTGATCGCAGCGCAAGCGTGCCGTTTTCAGGGTCGGCAATCCAGAAGCCCAAACGGAACTCGAGCCCATTTTCGGCAAATATGTACAAGTACGCTGCGGGCGCAGGATGCTGCACCACGCGCGGCTGCATGGCAGCGGCTTCCATCAGCAAGCGCTGCACCAGCTCCACATCGCTGCCATACCCCACGGTGACCGAAACCCAATGCCACACCAGCGTATCCGTCAAGGAACTGTTTTCCACCCGCAGATTCACCAGCATGTCGTTGGGCAAAATGGCCTCGACTCCCGCGATGGAGCGCACGCGGGTAAAGCGCGCCGAAATATCGGTCACGCGGCCCTCGAAGTTGTCCACCTTGATCACGTCGCCAATATGCACGCTGCGCTCCAGCAAGATCACGAAGCCGCTCACGTAATTGGCTGCCAGCTTTTGCAGGCCCAGGCCAATGCCCACGCCCAATGCACCGCCAAAAACCGAGAACGCCGTCAGATCGATATTGACGGCCTCCAGCCCCAACAGCAAAGCCAGAAACAGCAACAAGGCGCGAATGGCGTTGCTCCCGATCTTGCGCAGTGACAAGGTGCTGCCAGTGGCATCGCGCAGCAAGCGCGCCTCGATCAAAGAAGACGTCCACAGCGCCGCCAGCAAGGCCACCACCACGAACACGGAACCCAGAATCAAATTGAGCAGGGTGGTGTTGATAGCGCCGAACTTGATCTTGATGCCATCGAGAAACGCCAGCAAATCCGGCAGCAAGCCGGTGGCCCACAGCACCACACAACCCCAGATGACCCAGGAAACGGTCTGCTCCAGCACCTTGACCCAATGCTTGTCGCCCCACAGGCGGCGCACGATCTTGGCAATGGTCCGGATCACCACCAGGGCGGCAATCACCGGCAAGGCAATGCGAAACAGCGAATCGCGCACGGCCACGTGCATGAGCTGCGCAGCCACATAGGCAAAAGCCTGCCAGAGAATTGGGAAGAGCACGCCGTCATAGTCCTTGGCGCCAAAAAGCAGCGACTCTTCGTATTGCGCGCTGCGCTGCAGCATTCTTTCGGCTGCGTCCGGAATACCGTTCTTTTTCGGCCCCGTCAGCACGGCCTTGCGCAGCAGGCGCACCGCCAGCCAGGCTAGGCCGCCCGTGCCCCCGATCACGGCCAATTGAATCAAGGCCGCAGGCTGCATCACCTGTTGCAGCCAGTTGCTCCACTCTTCCAGCGGCAGATTGAAAAACTGTGCATTCATCGCGGCTTCACCCTGTTGTGTGTTTGTGATTCATTCATGAGACTTTGTCGGGCCATTGGGCATCAAGCATACTTGCCCAAGCGTTTGCAAGCTCTGGCCGTTTGAGGCGGTTTGGGGAACTGCTTAAGCCGCCCCCAACCATGCTATTGTCAAACGTTCAAGACGCAGCTTTGGCAAAGCGGTCGGTGGCTTGAATCAACTGATCCAGAATGCCCGGCTCGTTGAAGGCGTGGCCCGCATCGCCCACCCAGTGCAGTTCGACGGCTGGATCCACCTGCTCCCAGGCGCGGTACAAATCCCAGGCGCTGGCGGCGGGCGTGCACATGTCGTAGCGCCCTTGCACGATCACGGCCGGCATCCCTTTCAGGCGATGCACCTCGCGAATCAGCTGGCCTTCTTCAAAAAAGCCGCCGTGGGTGAAATAGTGGTTTTCGATACGGGCAAAGGCCAAGGCGAAGCAGGGATCGGTGAAGTGGTCGGCATCCGCCCCCGGCAAGAGGGTGATGGTGCTGCCCTCCCACTTCGCCCAGGCTTGCGCGGCTTGCAGGCGCACGGTCTCGTCGTTTGAGGTGAGGCGTTTGCGATAAGCCGCGACCAAATCGTGGCGCTCGTCCGCCGGGATGGGGGCCAGATAGCCCTCCCACAAATCCGGATAGACCCTGGAGGCCCCGTCCTGATAGAACCAGCTGATTTCTTCCTTGCGGATGGTGAAGATGCCGCGCAGCACCAGTTCGCTCACGCGCTCGGGGTGCTGCTGCGCATAGGCCAGCGCCAGCGTGCTGCCCCACGAGCCGCCAAACACCAGCCACTTGTCCACACCCAGCATGGTGCGCAGGCGCTCAATATCTGCCACCAGATGCCAGGTGGTGTTGTTTTCCAGGCTAGCATGGGGCTGCGAGCGGCCACAGCCGCGCTGATCAAAAAGCAGCACACAGTACTTTTGCGGATCAAACACGCGACGGTGGTTGGCATTACAGCCCGCGCCCGGCCCACCATGCAAAAAGACGGCGGGCTTGCCCGCAGGGTTGCCCACCAGTTCCCAATAAATTTGGTGGCCATCGCCGGTATCCAACATGCCGGTTTTAAACGGCTCAATCTCTGGGTACAAACCCCGCTTGGGCGCGGCAATGTCTTGTGGGCTGGTGTGGTGATTGAATATTGGCATGGTGATTGAAATCCGCGAAAAAGATAAAAGAAAAAATCAAAAAATCGAAAATAACTTGAACAAGCCGGGCGACTGCACGATTGGCTGCGTGGTGGGCAGCCCGGCTCGTGTTGCTGGCTTAGTGCCTGCACTCGCACTGCCCCGCAGCAAATCCGCCGCCCGAAAGCATAAGGAGCCAGATACGGCCATTGCAGGCTGAATGAACGGTGATGAAACGGCGATGGAAAGGCCGCCGTGTGCATAACCGCTTGGCATCAAGCCATCAGGGCCAAGCAAGGTGCCAAAAACAAGCGCCCGTGAGGAGGCTTTGCAAAGGGCAAGAGTTAAACAGGTTCTCAGCCCTCCATCACACCATGCGAGCCAGCAAGGCGCCCTGATAGCGCGCCTCCAGCGGCAGCCAGACCTTGAGCGGGCTGCCATTGGCGATCTGGATGGCTTGACCGTCGGCATTCTGCATGCCTTGCAGCGTGATGATCTGGTTGCCGCTGGGGTGGATGACCTCCAGCCGATCCCCCACGGCAAAGCGGTTTTTGACTTCCACCTGCAACCAGCCGTCGCGCACTTCGGTTTTGCTCACCTCGCCCACGAACTGGCTGCGCTGCGTTTGCGAGCTGCCGGTTTCGTAGTTCTGGTAGGTGTTGGCCGGGCGGCGCTCCAAAAAACCGGCGGTGTAGCCGCGGTTGCTCAAGCCCTCCAGCTCGGTGATCAGCTCGGGGTTGAAGGGGCGGCCCGCCACCGCATCATCAATGGCGCGGCGGTAGATTTGCGCGGTGCGGCTGACGTAATACAATGATTTGGTGCGCCCTTCGATCTTGAGCGAATCCACGCCAATCTTGGCCAGGCGCTCCACATACTCCACCGCGCGCAAGTCCTTGCTGTTCATGATGTAGGTGCCGTGCTCGTCTTCCATGATCGGCATCAGCTCGCCCGGACGGCCGATTTCTTCGATCAGATAGACCTTGTCGGCCAGCGGGTGGCGCACGCCATCGCCCGTGGCGGCCGGTTCGCGGCCGCTGGCGGCAAAGGCTTTTTCGGCGCGCTCGCGCTCCGCCTCGAAATTGAAGTCTTTTTCCATGCGGCTGCCAATGGCATCGCCCGTGTTGCAGTCCACCTGTGCATCGTGCGTGGCGTAGTTCCAGCGGCAGGCATTGGTGCAAGTGCCCTGATTGGGGTCGCGCCGGTTGAAGTAACCGCTGAGCAGGCAGCGCCCGCTGTAGGCGATGCACAGCGCGCCGTGCACGAACACTTCCAGCTCCATGTCGGGGCATTCCTGACGGATTTTTTCGATTTCATCCAGGCTCAGCTCGCGCGAGAGGATGATGCGCGCCACGCCCACGCTCTGCCAGAACTTCACCGCCGCATAGTTCACCGTGTTGGCCTGCACCGAGAGGTGAATGGGCATCTCGGGCCACTTCTCGCGCACCATCATGATGAGGCCGGGGTCGGCCATGATGAGGGCGTCTGGGCGCATGGCAATCACGGGTTCGATGTCGCGCATATAGGTGCGCACCTTGTCGTTGTGCGGCAGCAGGTTGCTGGTGACGAACAGTTTTTTGCCGCGCTGGTGCGCTTCGGCAATGCCTTGCTGAAGTTGCTCCAGCCTGAATTCGTTGTTGCGCGCACGCAAGCTGTAGCGCGGCTGGCCGGCGTAAACGGCATCGGCCCCGTAGTCGTAAGCGGCACGCATTTTTTCGAGGCTGCCTGCGGGCAGCAGCAGTTCGGGTGCTTTCATGATGAAAAAGAGGCTATCCAATAAATGAAATAGGTCAAGAAAAAATGTCTGTCAAACGATCCATTGCAGCCTGAATGCTGTATGAATGCGGTCTGGAAAATTCAAGTGGGCTTCAATTCATGGGCTTTACACAGTTGTGAACAAAGTGAGTCAAGCTGCTCCCCATCAACCGCCCTGCACGCCCGCTGCGCCATTGCCATCCATCTCGCCAGGTCTATCAGGCCGCAAAGCCCGGCGCAGCGCTTGGGCCGCATCTTGCAGGGCCTGCTGCGCCTCGGGCATGGCCCGGCCCAGCTTGATGAATTCATGTATCACGCCGTGGTACAGCTCTACCTCAACAGGCACACCAGCTGCGCGCAGTTTATCGGCCCACAGCAGGCTGTCGTCCACAATCGGGTCGCATTCGGCCAGGCCCAGCCACAGCGGCGCCACATGGCTCACATCGTCGGCATGCAGCGGCGCAAAACGCCAATCGGCAAAGTCTGCCGCATCGCGCACGCAAGTATGAAACATCCACTGGATTTGCGCTTCGCTCAACAAAAAACCCTGGCCATACAAGGTGCGTGAAGGCGTCAGCGGCTCGGCCTGCATGCCTGGGTAAAACAGCAATTGCAGCTGCAAAGGCAAGCCTTGCTGCGCTGCGCGCACGGCGCAAGCTGCCGCGAGTGTGCCGCCTGCGCTATCACCCCCCACGGCCATGCGGCAGGCATCCAGCCCCCAAGCAGCAGCATGCTGAGCCAACCAGTGCAGGGCGTCCCAGCAGTCGTCAAACGCAGCGGGGAATTTATGCTCTGGCGCCAGCCGATAGTCGAGCGACACCACGGCGCAGCCGCTGGCCTGGCACAGCCTGCGGCAAACGGCATCGTGCGTATCGATGCTGCCCACCACGAAGCCGCCGCCATGAAAGTACAGCAGCAGGGGCAACAGCTCAGCGCCCGATTCCGCGGACGATGCAATGGATGGTGATGCGGATAATGTGGCAGATGGCGCTAAAGGCACCGCCGTGGTGGACGCAACAGGCTGCGCGGCATACAGACGCGCCCGCATGGGGCTGCCATCACGCCGGGGGATATGCAGGTCTTGCACGCGCGCTAGTTCGGGCGGATCGGGCTCCAGCACGCAACTGCCCAGGGCGTACGCTTCGCGCGCCATCTCGATCGGCATGTGCTGCATATCGGGCCGCTGCTTGCGCTGCACGCCATGCAAAAAGCCGCGGACATGCGGCTTCAGGCGTTGCCAGGCTTGAGGAGAAACGCCTGCTGGCGGTGCAGCGGCGTCGGGCGAATCGGGCGCCATCAAGCTGTGCTCCTCATCACGCCGCAGCCACCAGCCAATACAGCAGCAGGCCGATCACCACGCTGACGCCACCTGCCAGACGAATGCCGTGGTCGGGCAATTGCAGCATTTGCTCGAACACGCGCCGCCAGAGGTGAGGGGCGACCAGGGGCATCAGCCCCTCGAACATGAGCATGAAGGCCGCAGCCATCCAGAGGATTTTGTCGTTCATGGTTGTGTGGAGCGGGGTGTGGTTGGCGCGGTGACAGGCGTATTGGCTTTTGAGGCGGTTTTTGTGGCAGCTTGTGCAGCTGCTTGATTCACAACGGCCAAGGCGGCGCTTGTGGCACTTGCGGGTGCAGATGCAGCACTGCGCGCAGGGGCAGATGAAGAAACCTGTGCAGCTGCTGCTGAAGTGGGCAAAGCTGACGGCACGGGCAGCTTGCCTTGCTCTTCGCGCAAGTTTTGGTTTTGCAAGTTTTGCAGCAATTGGTTGCTGGCCGGGTCAATCACCAGCACATCGCCCGCACCGCCAAAGCTGCGGCGATACACCGTGAGCGATCGCAAGAAGCTGGCCAGCTGCGGATTCTGGGCATGGTCGGGCGCATAGATGCGGATGGCCTCGGCATCGCCCTCGCCGCGAATCTGCTGAGCCTGGCGTTGGCCTTCGGCCAGCAGGATGTCACGCTGGCTCTGGGCCTCGGTCTGCGCAGCCCGTACGGCACTGGCGCCTTCTTCCTTGATGCGCGCGGCGCTTTGCTGCAAGGCCGCAGCCATGCGCGCCTGCGCGGCTTGGGCGCTGGCTTCATCCACGTCCAGGCGCGTGAGGCGCACATTCAGCACCTGCAGGCCCCAGGCGGCCTGGCCCGCTGGTTGCGCGGCGGCATCCATCCGCTGCTTGAGGGCTTGCTGCAAACGGCTCATGGCAGCCGCATCAGCCAAAACTTGCGTCAATTGCTTGTGCGCCAATTCGGCCTGCAATGCGGCCAGCACGGCGTCGTTCAAACGCTTGGCGCCTGCTTCAGCCGTGCTGCCCACGCTGTGCAGATACGCCTGCGGATCGCTGATGCGCCACTGCACATACCACGACAGCGCCAAGCGCTGGTTTTGCCCGCTTTGGTCGCTGATGATGCTTTGATCGCCCGTGTGGCCCGTTGCAAGCAGCGTGCGCCGATCCAGCGTGCGCAGCTCTTGCACGGGCCAGGGCCATTTGAACTGCAGGCCCGGCGTTTGCACCAGGCGCTGCAACTGGCCTGCGCCGTACACCAGGACGTACTGGCGCTGATCCACCACAAACAAACCAGTGGTGGCCCAAGCGGCCAAGGCGGCCAGCACCAGCAACAAGGCAGTGACTTTTTGCAAAACGCTCATATCAACCTCAGCGGCGCTGGCGCAGCAATGCGGGGTCGCGGCTGCGCTGGGGATTGTTGGCAGGGCCGTTGGCGGCTTGGCTGGCAGATGCTGCGCCCTGCGGTGCTACTGCCGAGCGATCTGCGGCTGAGCGGCCTGCTGGCTTGCCGGCTTTGTCGCCCGCACTGGCTGCTGGTGCTGCAGCCAATGCCGCCTGCCCCGCTTGACTCAGCGCGATGTGGATGGGCTGGCCGCTTTGGCTATCCACCACCACCTTATTCATCTGGGCGTACACCGCTTGCATGGCTGCGTGGTACAGGCGGCTGCGCGTCGCCTGCGGGGCTTTTTGGTATTCAGGCAATACAGCGGCAAACTGTTCGGACTCGGCCCGCGCATCGGCCACCACTTGCCGCTTGTAGGCTTGCGCCTCGTCCTGCAGGCGCGCCACTTCTTGCGCGGCTGCAGCCAGCGCCTGGCTGGCGGCAGAAGCCGCTTGCGCCGCAGCCTGTGCTTGCTGTTCACGCGCCTGTTGCACTTGCTGCTGAGCGGCCCGCACAGTTTGCGGCAAACGAATGGCTTCGCCCGCTGCGCTCAGGCCCGTGATTTCAATGCCGCTCTGGCCCGCATCCAGTGCGGCTTGCAGCGCGGGCTGCACGCGGCGTGCGATGGCTTGGACATCGCCTGTTGTCAACTCGGTCAAACTCATGCCACCCAATGCCGCGCGCACGGCGTGGGCACCGGCCAGTTTGAGCAGGGCCTCGGCCCCTTCGGCCTGGTGCAGCAGATATTGCTTCACGTCGCGGATGCGGTATTGCGCCAGCAAGCGCACTTCAACGATGGAGCCATCGGCCGTGAGAATCTGCTCGGCCCGCAGGCCCGAATGCGGCACGCTGGCTGCGTCGCCAATCACCACAGAGCCTGTTTCGGCCAACTTCAAGATTTCGTGCGATTCGATGGGGTAAGGCAAGGCCCAGTTCAAGCCTACACGCGCCGTTATCCGGTGGAATTGGCCCAGGCGGAAAATGGCTGCCTTCTGCCCACTTTGCAGCACGAACAAGCCACTCATCAACCAAGCGGCCAAAACGGAAAGCAGCACAAACAGCAAGGCGCGCCAAGCCACACTGCGCGGGTTTTGCGGCTTGCGACCAGCCGGCCCTGCACCGGGCCAAGGGTTGTGGCCCTGCTTGCCTGTTTTACCCAACCAACCGCTCAATTCCTGCTCCTGCTTGTATCTTTAATGCGTGTGATGTTTGATGCTTGCTGACCAGCAATCGCTGGGACGTGCGGCTACCACTTGGCTTGAAGGTGGGAGTGCGCTTCACGTCCACCTGTCACGTCACCAATGCTTCGCTGTGATTGGCCCCTATTCATCCGCTTCCGTATGAGTGGATTGTGCGGATGAGGCAGATACGTCAGGCGGCAGTGCATCCGGCGGCTGACTATACCAGTCGCTCTGTTGCGCCTCATCGTCCCTGGCCCCATCTGCACCATCCGTACCGATGGTTTGCAAGGCCGCATCGGCAATGGCTTGCCGCAGGGCATCCAAGCCAAGACCCTGCCGCGCGCTGATGTAAATGCGTGGAATTTGCTCACCGTTGATGGCATAGCTGTCTTGCATCTGTGCAGGCTGGCGCTGCGGCGGCAAGGCATCGGCCTTGTTGAAAACCAGAATCTGCCGGATGTCATCCGCCCCGATTTCAGCCAGCACGCGCTGCACTTCATTGATCTGCTCGGGCCAGTGGGGGCTGGCGGCATCCACCACATGCAGCAGCAAGTCGGCATCCACGGCTTCTTGCAGGGTGGCTTCAAACGCCTCGACCAAACCGTGCGGCAAATCGCGGATGAAGCCCACCGTGTCCGACAAGGAAATGCTGCGCCCCAATTGCGCCAGATAGAGCTGGCGCGTGGTGGTGTCGAGCGTGGCAAACAACTGGTCGGCCGCATAGCTGCGCGCCTTGACCAGGGCATTGAACAGCGTGGATTTGCCTGCATTGGTGTAGCCCACCAGCGAAACCGAAAAGGTGCCCGTGCGCTGGCGCTGGCGGCGCTGCGTGGCGCGCTGGCGCTTGACCTTTTGCAGCTGCGTGCGCGTGCGCTTGATGGCCTCGTCGATCATGCGGCGATCGAGCTCGATCTGGCGCTCACCCGGGCCGCCCCGCGTGCCAATGCCGCCCTGCTGGCGCTCCAGGTGGCTCCAGCGGCGCACCAAGCGCGTGCTGAGGTATTGCAAACGTGCCAGCTCCACCTGCAATTTGCCCTCGTGACTGCGTGCGCGCTGGGCAAAAATTTGCAGAATCAGCATGGTGCGGTCATTGACCGGGCGCTCGAAAAAGCGCTCCAGATTACGCTGCTGCGCAGGGCTGAGCGCTTGGTCGAACAAGATTTCGGTGGCCCCATACGCCTGGGCCAGCTCCTTGATTTCTTCGGCCTTGCCCTTGCCCACGAACAAGGCCGGATCGGGCGCCTGGCGCTTGCAGGTGATGCGCGCCACAGGCGTGAGCCCCGCGGTTTGCGCCAGCAGGCCAAGTTCTTCCAGCTCGCCGTCGAAATGCGGCAAACCCAAATCCACACCCACCAGCACGGCGCGGGGTTCGGCAGCATCTGTCAAGTTATCAATCGCAGTCAAGAGCAAATCCGTGGCCTGATGGCCGGCAAGAATAAAAACAAGAAAGACGAAAGGGCGACGCAAAGCCGCCCTTTTCGGTCGCCAAAAACAATGGCGCCGAACGAGTCGGCGCCATTTCGGGTTTAGGGCTGCATGCCGCCTTCAGCAGCGCCCGCCCCTTCGCCTGTGGCCGAGAAGTTGATGGCCCGGCCCGGCACAATGGTGGAAATGGCGTGCTTGTAAACCATTTGCGTAATGGTGTTACGCAGCAGCACCACGTATTGGTCAAAAGATTCAATTTGCCCCTGCAGCTTGATGCCATTGACCAAATAAATGGACACGGGCACATGCTCGCGGCGCAGGGTGTTGAGGAAAGGGTCTTGCAGCAGCTGGCCTTTGTTGCTCACGCTATTCTCCGTATTGTTCAAAACCGTCCCGATCAGCTCGCTGAAAAGCGCGCCGCCGGGGAGCTTGGCTCTTGTTGTTCAAAAGATGGGTGGGTGCCAAACATAACACAACTGTGTTGCCCATACAGGCCTTGCAGTGCTTGCAGCAACATATGGTTACCTTAATTGCCTTCCAGCCCTTTTCAGCAAAACACCAGTTCGTCATGCTTTTAAAGAAAAATCACGAAACAAATCGTTGCCAAAAATAAACAAGTTGTCTTTTATGCAGCATTTGCTTGCAAAATGGGTGTGTATTTGTCATTTTCCGCTCCAAGCTGGAAGTTATCTGTTTTTTTCCGATGGCTTTTCAGCGCATCTTGCATGGCAGAGGTCTTCATGAAGCACTTACGCACCACTTCGACACACTCTTCCTCTGATCGCAACCAGCAGGGCCACCGCCTGCGCTGGCCGCTGCGTCTGCTGCTGTTGGCAGGCGTAGCCAGTTGGGATATGGCGCTGGCGCTCAAGCCCGTGCAGGTCACGCCACAGGGCGAAGTAGCCAAGGTGCGCGAATTTGTCGTCAAGTTCGACAAGGCCGCCGTAACAGCAGGCA
>JAUMXD010000121.1 GCA_030529305.1 Allobrachymonas sp. | reverse complement strand
GCGTGGCCGAAATCATCATCGGCAAGCAGCGTAACGGCCCCACGGGCACGGTCAAGCTCGCCTTCCTGAAGCCACTCACCCGCTTCGAGAGTTTGGCCACAGGCGACCCGAACGACTTCTAAACCTCAGCCCTGCGATTGATGCTTGCGGGTTGCTGCCAGCCCTTTCAAGCCCAGAAACCGCTTTAGTTTTGAACGGCCAGCGCGCATGAAACGCGCTTTGCTACCCGCAGCTTCACGCGCCATATGCAGAATCGCCACCCCGCACCACCTGCCAGACAATCCATTCTTTTATTCCAACAACAAGCATGATTCAACTCATCGTCGGCTTGGGCAACCCCGGCCCTGAATACCTTGCCACCCGCCACAACGCCGGCTTTTGGTGGATTGAAACGCTGGCGCAGCAATGGGGCGTTCAGCTGGCGCACTCGCGCGATTTTCACGGCTTCATGGGCGTGGCGCAGCAACAAGGGCGCAAGGTTTGGCTTTTGCAACCTACGCTGTTCATGAACCGATCGGGCCAATCGGTCGCGGCGCTGGCGCGCTTTTACAAAATCCCACCCGAGCACATGCTCATCGTGCACGACGAGCTTGATCTGGAGCCCGGGCAGGCGCGGCTGAAGCAAGGCGGCGGCCACGCCGGGCACAACGGCCTGCGCGACATTTGCGCCCAACTGGGCAGCCGCGAATTCTGGCGCTTGCGCTTAGGGATAGGTCACCCCGGCAGCAAGCCCGAAGTGGTGAACTGGGTGCTGAAAAAACCCTCGCCAGATCACCGCATCGCCATCGAACAGGCCATTGACCGCAGCCTGCTGGCCGTGCCCGACATCCTCGCAGGCGAAATGGAAAAGGCCATGCGCGCCATTCACACGGCAGCGTCTTGACCTTTTGAACTGAAGCAAGCCACGAACACTGGCAAATACCACGCCGACGCTCAACGCCAACACGCTACAAAAAAGCCCTGCTGCAATCACAGCGGGGCTTTTTGTTTAAAGCACAGACATTGGGAATGCTCCAAGCGCCAAGCGCAAAGGGAAAAAACACATGAGAGCCTGTTCGCGGTCTCAACACAAAGCGATTGGATGCGAAGCGGGATGGGATGCAAGGCGCAAACTTGATTACCTAGCGCAGTGCATAGCCCGTGCTACGGACAAGATTTGCAACGCAGCAGACCGCCCGCCTCCATCATTCAAGCGCCCGTCAGGAGATCGCGAACAGGCTCTTAGCTCAAACGCCCCAGCAGCAAAAATTCCATCAGGGCTTTTTGCACGTGCATGCGGTTTTCGGCTTCGTCCCACACCACGGATTGCGGGCCTTCAAGCACCTCTTCGCTCACCTCTTCGCCGCGGTGGGCCGGCAGGCAGTGCATGAACAGGGCATCGGGCTTGGCGCGCGCCATCATGCTGGCATCCACGCACCAATTGGCAAAGGCTTGTTTGCGCGCTTCGTTTTCGGCTTCAAAACCCATGCTGGTCCACACATCGGTGGTGACGAGATCGGCGCCCGCGCAGGCTTCGTGCGGGTCTTTGAAGAATTTGACGTGATCGCCCAATTCCACGCCGGTAATGCTGCTGTCGATTTCATAACCTGTTGGCGTGCTCACGTGCACGGTAAAGCCCAGCAGCTTGGCCGCCTGCACCCAGGTGTTGGCCATGTTGTTGCCATCGCCCACCCAGGCCACGACCTTGCCGCGGATGCTGCCGCGGTATTCCTGGTAGGTGAAGATGTCGGCCAGGATTTGGCAGGGGTGGTATTCATTGGTGAGGCCATTGATGACGGACACGCGCGAATGCCGGGCAAAACGCTCGATCTTGCTTTGCTCGAAGGTGCGGATCATCACGATGTCCACCATGCGGCTGATGACGCGGGCGGTGTCTTCAATCGGTTCGCTGCGGCCCAGCTGGCTGTCGCCCGTGGTGAGGTGCACCACGCTGCCGCCCATTTGGTACATGCCTGCTTCAAAGCTCACGCGGGTGCGGGTGCTGGCCTTCTCGAAAATCATGGCCAGCGTCCGGTCGGGGTCGGCAAAGGGCTGGTATTTTTCAAAAGCCTTGAATTTGGCTTTGATGAAAGTGGCCCGATCCAGCACGTAGGCGTATTCGTCGGCCGTGAGGTCTGAAAATTGCAGGTAGTGGCGCATGGTGGTGGTAGTGCTCATAAACAAAAAAGAAAGTGGCCGCCGCAGCTGGATTGGGCTGTGCCCGAAAGCCGCATGGGCGTGAAAGGTCAAACAACAAACACGAAAGGTAAAGAAAACGGCACCGGGCCTGTGGCCTTTGCATCAACTGCAGCAAGAAGTCTTGCTGGCGCTGACGGCCCGCCGCCGCACAACACAAACAAGGGCTGCCTGTTCCAGCGCGGAATCAGGCGCTGGCTAAAAACTCCTTGATCAAAGGCACGAGGATGGCAACGATCTCGTCCGCTTCGGCCACGCTCAAAATCAGCGGCGGCACCAGGCGCACCACGCGATCAGCCGTAACGCTGAAGAGCAGCCCACGCTCAGCGCCCTGTGCCAGCAGCGCGCCGCAGGGCTTGTCCAGCTCAATACCCAGCATCAGGCCCTGGCCGCGAATGTCGCGCACACCCGAAACGCCTGCCAGCCCAGCCTGCAAGGCGTTTTTGAGGTGGGCGCCCACAGTGGCGGCGTTTTGCAGCAAGCCCTCTTCCTGCACGATGCGCAAGGTTTCCACCCCGGCACGCATGGCTAGCGGGTTGCCGCCAAACGTGGTACCGTGGTTGCCCGGCTCGAAAATGCTGGCGGCTTTGGGGCCTGCCACCACCGCGCCAATGGGCACGCCAGAGCCCAGGCCCTTGGCCAGCGGCATCACATCGGGCAGTACGCCCGCCCATTGGCAGGCAAACCATTTGCCGGTGCGGCCCACGCCGCATTGCACCTCATCGAGCATCAGCAGCCAATCGCGCTCGTCGCACAGCTGGCGCACTTGCTGCA